>CABQHT010000072.1 GCA_902464035.1 uncultured Collinsella sp.
GGGACAGCCCCTCTGGCTTCGATATGTGCGATACGGTTCGTTAGAAACCCTGACCGTAGCCTTGACCCTGGCCCTGCTGGCCCAGCAGCTCCTCTAGATACTGGCGCAGCTGCTCATCGGTAATACCGCCGTTGCCAGTGTCGGTTGCGCTGTCGTTCTGCTGCTGGTTCTGCAGCTCCTCGTCGGAGCCCAGCTCGACGGTGACCTTCTTCTCATCCTTGCCGCGCATGAGCGTGATCTCGACCTTCTCGCCCACCTCGTGGCTGCGCAGTGCGATGATCAGGCCATCGGCGCTCGTGATCTCGTCGTCGCCCAGCTTGGTGATGACGTCGCCCTCCTGAATGCCGGCCTTGGCGGCAGGACCGTCCTCAACGACACTCGCCACATACGCGCCGCTATCGGTGCTCAGCTTGTTGGTGCGGGCGTTGAGCGCGTTGACGCTCGAAAGCGTAGCGCCCATGTACGGATGCACCGGCGTCTTGCCGTCGATGATCTGGTCGGCGATGTTCTTGGCATAGTTGACCGGAATGGCAAAGCCCACTCCCGAACTGGAGCCCGAGTAGCTCTCGATGAGCGAGTTGATGCCCACGAGCTCACCGTTGTCGTTGACGAGCGCGCCACCGGAGTTGCCCGGGTTGATGGCGGCATCGGTCTGGATCATGTTGGCATAGATGGTATTACCGCTGGTAGAGCTCATGGCCGTGGAGCGGTAGAGCGCCGAGACGATACCAGTGGAGACAGACTGCTCGTTGCCAAACGGCGAACCGATCGCCATGACCCACTCGCCCACGTTGAGCTTGGAGGAGTCGCCGATCTCAATCGGGGTGAGCTTGGAGGCATCGGCGTCCTTGAGCTTGATAACGGCGAGGTCGCTCGAGGCATCGTTGCCCACGAACTCGGCCTCGTAGGTGGTGCCGTCATCCATGGTCACCACGTACTGGTCATAGCCATCGACCACGTGGTTGTTGGTGAGAATGTGGCCCTCGGTATCGAGCACAACGCCCGAACCGACGCTGCCCGAGTTGTCCGACTCATCGGCAGACTGCGAAAGCGCGTTGCTCTGGCTGCCGCTCGAAGTGGCGGTAATGGAAACCACGGAGGGCAGGGCCTTGGCAGAAACGGCCTCGGCCAGTGTGGTGTCCTCGGAATCAATCGTAATCTTTTGCGCCGACGAACCCGAAGCACCCGCCGTCACGGCGTTCTTGCCGCCGCCGATATCGAGCGTGCCACTCATAATGAGCGCGATGACCAGCAGGGCGCCGCAGGCGCAGCCGGCGAGCGCTGTGATGAAGATCGGTAGCTTTTTGGTCTTGGTCTTGACCACCGTGTGCTTGTTTACAACCTGCTGACCGCCCAGCGGCTGGCCGGTCTGTGTGTCGTAAGCCTGCACGTAGGGAATGTTGCTGCCGGCAGGCGTCGACTCCACCTGCACGCGCGGCTGCTGCTGAGTCTCGCCGGCATTGCCAACATCCTGGGGACGCTGGGAATCGTTCTCGCTCATAGCTGCGATCCTTTCGTCAAATAACCAAAGGCCCGCCAAACACGTGGCGGGCCATCATTGTTCACGTTGAGTTGTACCCCAATATGCAGGCGCAAGTGTATGAGAACGCAATCTTTTAGGAAGGCTTAAGTTCTGTTGCAGATTCGAGAGGAACCCGCGCCTGCGTCAAAACCACCACAAAAGTGCCTGTCCCCTTTGTGGTGGAAATCTAGTCCTTAAACAGATAGCCCACGCCGCGGACGGTGGTGATGTGCGCCGCGATCTGCGGGCCCACCTTGGAGCGGATACGACGGATGTGCACGTCGACGGTGCGTGTGCCGCCGCAGTACTCGAAGCCCCACACGCGGTGCAGCAGCACTTCGCGGCTGTAGGCGCGGTTGGGATGCGTCGCCAAAAAGCTCAGCAGCGAGTACTCCATCAGCGTCAGATCGATGGGCTCATCGTCGAGCGTCACCTGGTAGGTAGCCAGGTTGATCTCGAGGTTATCGATGTTAAGCACGTCGTCGGCAGCGACGGTCTCCTCCTCGCCCATCAGGCGCTGCGCGCGAGCTTTGAGCTCGTTGGGCGTCGCCGTGGGGCATACGAAGTCGGCATGCGCGTGATTCGGCAGGCGCAAGGTGCCGAGCGCCTCATCGTCGACGATCACCAGCATGGGAACGCCGCCGCGATCGTCGAGCCACTTGGCAATCTGATCGATACGGTCGCTGCGGATGCCATCGGAATCGAGGATCAGCAGGTCAAAGTCGTGCGCCGCAGTTGGCGAATCGGGGGTTGCCAGGCTCACCTCGACACCCAGGGTGGTCGTCAAGCTGCGGGCAAACTCGTGGAAGCGCGTCGTGCGCGCCATGAACAGGGCACTCTTTTCGGACATATCGGCCTCCAAAGAAATGAGCTCAATCGTACTGGAACAAGCCAGCGCGATTAGGAGTTCGCCAGGTAGTGCTTGATCTCCCACTCGGTGATCGTGGACTCGAACTTATGCCACTCGTCGCGCTTCTTTTTAAGGAAGAAGCTGTGGATGTGCTCGCCGAGGGCATCCTTCATAAACTGCGAGTCCTCAAAAACGTCGAGTGCCTCTTTGAGCGAGCGCGGCAGCGGCGCGTAGCCGGCCTCGAGCATCTGACGGTCGGTAAGCTTGAGCGTCTCGGCCGTGGCCTCGGGCGGGAGCTCCAGCTTGCGCTCGATGCCGTCCAGACCAGCCGCCAGCGTGACGGCGTTGACCAGGTACGGGTTGGCCATGGGGTCGGGGCTGCGAAGCTCGATGCGCGTGGACAGCTGCTTGCCGGGCTTGTAGACCGGAATGCGGACCATACTCGCGCGGTTGCGCAGGCCCCACGTGGCGTACTGCGGCACAGAGTCGCCGCCCGTGGTGATGCGCTTGTACGAGTTGACGGTGGGGTTGGTGATGGCGCTGATCTCGCGGGCATGCGCCAGAATGCCAGCCATATAGTGCTTGGCGACGTCGGAGAGATGGTACTTCTCGTCGTCCTCGCCCCAAAACACGTTGTTGCCGTCGTGGTCGAATAGCGACTGGCACAGGAACATGGCGCTGCCGTCCTCGCCCGCCAACGGCTTGGGCATAAAGGAGGCGTGGCAACCGCTCTCGTAGGCCTGCTGCTTAATGATGAGTTTGGCCGTGGTGATGGCGTCGGACATGCTCAGGGCCTCGGCGTGACGCAGGCTCATGCCGTGCTGCGAGCGGCCGGCGGCGTGGAAGGTGTACTCCACGGGCACGGACATCTTCTCGAGCGTGAGGACCGTGTTGCGACGCAGGTCGCGAGCGGCATCGCTCACCGAAAGATCGAAGTAGCCCACGTTGTCGAGCGGCTCGGGGGTGTGCTCGTCGGGGAAGTAGTAATACTCCAGCTCGGCACCCACGTTGAGCAGATAGCCAGCCTTCTCGGCCTTGCGGAACATGCGGCGCAGGGCATCGCGCGGGTCGCCGGCAAACGGCTTGCGATCGGGAGTGCACACATCGCAGAACACGCGGGCGACACCGTTATGGCTCGGACGCCACGGCAAAATCTGGAAGGTCGAGGCATCGGGGAACGCCAGCATGTCGGCTTCCTCGGGCGTGGCAAAGCCCTCGATGGCGGAGCCGTCAAAGCCAATACCCTCTTCAAAAGCGACCTCGAGGTCCTCGGGGCTAATGGCAAAGTTCTTGAGGCGGCCGAGAATGTCGACAAACCACAGACGCACAAAGCGGATGTCACGCTGCTCTACGGAGCGGAGTACGTAATCGATGTTCTGCTGGTTCATGTCGCTCCCCTTTCTTTCGGGCGGGTTTCGACTGGTCTATATCGCAGATACTATCGCAGAAAAATGTTTCCGCAGGGTTAAAGCGTGTCAGGCGCTCAAAAAACGTGCTTGAGCAGGCCGTTGCGAACGAGCGGCTAGCGCGAGGTCGAAGCGCGGTGTTCGATGTGGCCGGGGACCTCGATGCGCTTGGGGGCGAGCTTTGCGGCGTCGCCCACCGTAGTGGTAACGACGTCGATGCGCTCGGACAGACGCTCGACAACGCGCTCGGCAATCGCCAGGGTGTCCTGCGCGGCCGTGGTCACGCCGCCAAAGAGCACGTGGTTCCAGGGGTAATCATCGAACGTCGCAATCTTGAGGCCCGCCGGCAGCGAGGGGCCAAGCTGGGCCAGCGCCTCGGTCAGGCGCAAGAAGACCAAACCGTTGACGGCGATAAGGCCGAGCTTTTTACCTGCGTAATCGCGGATGGTCTCATCCAATCGGCTGATGCCCTCGGCACCGCCATCGGCCAGCGTGACAACCTCGCCGGCAAGACCACGGCGCGAGAGCTCGTCGGTAAAGGCCTCGGCACGCTCACGACGGACGGGGCTGTCATCACTTGCCTCGGTGAGCAGGCACAGGCGCTCGCTACCCGCGGCAGCCAGGGCGTCGACCAGGCCGGCGACGAGCTCGCGGTTGTTAGACGTCACCAAATCGATGCCGCCGTCCTCGATGTCGCGGTCGAGCAGCACGACCGGCAGGCGTCCCGCAGCCGCGGCGATCGCCCCATCGTTGCCGCCGCAGGTGTTGACGACCAAGCCGTCCACGCCCGCATCGATGAGTCTGGTGAGCGACTCGGCCTCCTTGGCGGGGTCGTTGCCGCTGATGGCCGTCATGAGCGAGCAGCCGCGCGCGGCGGCGCTGGCGGAAAGGCCCTCGAGCATGGCGCTCGAGAACGGATTGGCGATGTCGGCCAGAATCACGCCGATAAGGTTGGTGCGCGAACTGCGCAGGTTGCGCGCGGCGGCACGGGGACGATAGCCCGTGCGCTCGATGACCTCGGCAATGCGGGCGCGGGTCTCCTCGGTCATCTGACCGGGACGGTTGTTGAGGTAGCGCGAAACGGTGGCCGGGCTCACGCCCGCCTCGGCGGCAATGTCTTTGATTCTCATCTGCGCCATGGCGCACCCCGTTTCCCACGTGTCGGCAATCTTTGCCATTTTAGGCATTTTTTTAAAAATCTCGCTTGCAAAACGCTGTAGGTGAGTATACTACAACTCGAAACGAAACCGATTTCGTAAACCGATTTCGGTAAGCGTTGGCACGGAGGTGCAAAGATGCACCCTACCGTCTTGGCACCTCCGTGCCAACGCCATATCAAAGGTGTACGCACAGTCAAGAAGGAGCTACGCGACCATGGGTAAAACGGTTCTTACCTTCGGCGAGATCATGATGAGGCTCTCGCCCAAAGATCACCTGCGTATTGAGCAGGCGACCGAGTTTGATGTCCGCTACGGCGGCGCCGAGGCCAATACCGCGCTTTCCCTGGCCTACCAGGGCGACAAGGCCGCTTACGTCTCCGTTGTCCCGGCCAACCGTCTGGGCGAGTGCGCTCTGCGCTCGCTGAAGGTCTACGACGTCGACACCACGCGCGTCGTGCGTCAGGGCGATCGTCTTGGTTCCTATGTGTTTGAGGTCGGCGCTTCGCAGCGCGGCAACGGCTGCGTCTACGACCGCAAGTACTCGGCCATCAACATGGCCAAGCGCGACGTCTTTGACTGGGACGAGATTCTCAAGGGCATCGACGTCTTCTACTTCTCTGGCGTGACGCCCGCCGTCTCCGACGAGATGGCCGCCGCCTGCAAGGACGCTCTCACCGCTTGCCGCGCCAAGGGTATCACCACCGTGTGCGACGTTAACTACCGCGGCAAGATGTGGTCGCCCGAGAAGTCGCAGGCAACCATGAAGGAGCTCCTGCCGCTCGTCGACATCTGCATCGCCAACGACGAGGACGCACCTGCCGGCCTCGGCATGACCTGCGTCTCCGGCTCCCTTGCCCACGGCATCGAGGAGCGCGACACCTACGTCGAGATGGCCCGCCAGATCTGCGCTGAGTACGGCTGCAAGAAGGTCGCCTCGGTCGTCCGCAACATCTCCTGCGTCGAGCGCTCCATCTGGATGGGCATGCTCTACGACGCCGAAAGCGGCGAGCATTGGTTCTCCCCCGCTCACGACGTTCACGTGCTCGAGGGCGTTGCCGCCGGCGACGCTTTCAACGCCGGCCTGGTCCACGCGCTCATCAACGACTTCGATCCGCAGGACGCCGTCAACTACGCGATTGCGGCCTCGATCCTCAAGCTCACCATCAAGGGCGATTCCAACCTGGTGACCGCAGACGAGATCGCAGCCGTGGCATCCGCCGCCGACGGTGGCACCCGCGTCGCCCGTTAATTCGTTCCCCATTCCGCGGACTGCAGCTTTCCATACCCATACCTCTGCAGCCCGCTCCCCGATTCCTCCAGCCAGGTAGAACCACTTAGTCCCATTCCGGTTTTGTCTGGCATTCCTTCACGACTGGCCTCGTAGCCGGTTCCGAAATTGCTTGTGACCCAAGCAGTGCCTCCGATAACCAATCCGGAACCGGCTCATGGCCAATCTTCTTTGGCAATCACGCGCCAGCGCGCGCCGTACATCGAAAGGAACATCATGTTCGATCAGTTCTACACCACGCTTGAGTCCCTGGGCATCGTGCCGGTCGTCGTGCTCGACAAGGTCGAGGACGCCGCTCCGCTCGCTCACGCCCTGATGGCCGCCGGCATGAAGTCCGCCGAGGTCACCTTCCGCACCGCTTGCGCCGCCGAGTGCATCGCCGCTATGGCCGAGGCCGAGCCCGAGATGTGCGTGGGCGCCGGCACCGTCCTGACCGTCGAGCAGGTTGAGCAGGCCCGTGCCGCCGGCGCCAAGTTCATCGTCTCCCCGGGCTACAACGAGGACGTCGTCAAGCACTGCATCGACATCGACTTGCCCGTGCTGCCCGGCACCGTGACCCCCTCCGAGGTCACCGCTGCCGTCAACCTGGGCCTCAAGGTCACCAAGTTCTTCCCCGCGGCTCAGTACGGCGGCCTGAACACCATCAAGGCCCTCGCTGCTCCGTTTGTCGGCCATCGCTTTATGCCCACCGGCGGCGTGAGCACTGCCAACGTCGAGGAGTACCTGAGCTCCAGCGCCATCATCGCCTGTGGTGGCACCTGGATGGTCAAGCCGGCCCTGTTCGCCGACGGCGACTTCTCCAAGGTCGAGCAGATCGCCCGCGAGGCCATGGACGTCGTCAAGAAGGTCCGCGGCTAGGTTTAGCTCTCTATCGTGAAAGGGGGCGTGTCCTAGACCTCGCCCCCTTTCTTTTAAAGCGGCTCGGAAGCGCGCCGTTTCCGTCACGAACAAGAACCAAAACCGTCTTGTATGCTGATAGAACGTGACGGAAGCGACACGCCCCCGAGCCGCTTTGCTTTCCCGGTCAATCAACCGACTCAACATAATCCAGTCCACCAAAACAGCTGCGGCGTCGTCTGGGGGAATGGACCCTTGCTTCCGGTCTTTTCCTCCAAGCGGCGCCGCAGCCTTTTCATGCCCCGATTGCATCCCCGCACTTGCGGTGAAATACGGACTGCTTACGTCGTCAAAGCCGCAAAACAGTCCCTATTTCACCGCAACTAATTAGGGGAACGGATTAGATGGCCGAGTCTTTGGGCAGCTCAAAGTAGTCGGGATGTAAGGCGATAACCGGGCCCTGTTCCTCGGGCATTAGATGCAAATGCGTCTCTGCCAGATAGCTCGCCGTGTCGGTATCGCCCTTCTTAATGGCCTCGAGAATCCGGCGATGCTGCCCACGGATCGGCTCCCAATCCAAATCCTGCGACACCATACGCAGCCAGTTGTATCGCTCAAAATGCGTGTTGACGCTCTTCATCCAATCCCACAACATGTGGCGGCCGGCAATCTCAAAACATGTCTCGTGGAACAGGTTGTCCAGATCAAAAAAGCGACGCGTTTCGCTATGGTCGAGCGACTCGGACTCGGTAAGAATCTGCTCGAGCCGATGCTTTTGCTCGGGCGTGGCGGCAGAGCAGCATTTAATGAGCACGCTTCTCTCGAGTTTCTCGCGCAAGAAACAGGCGTTCTCGGCGCGCTCCATGCTGATTTTTGAGACATAGGTGCCGCTTTTGGGACGCGTTTCCACTAGCTCCTGCTCACGCAGACGCACAAAGGACTCGCGAATGGGCGTGCGCCCGATTCCCGTCTCCTTTTCCAGACCAATCGCCGAAAGACGTGTGCCGGGTTTGAGCTCGGCATAGATGATCTTGGAGCGCAATGCGTTGTATGCCTGATCTTGCAGGCTCTGATAAAGCTGATGTTGTTCCATAAAGCCCTCGGATAAACCCTCGGTTAGTCGAATACCACCATGCAATACTATCGCATCCCCCGCCCCCCATAAGTTGCGGTGAAATAGTTCCTGCTCGCAGCCTTCAGCAGCAAAACCAGGCGGTCTTTTTGGGGCAGTCTTTTTGGGACGGGGCTCTTTTAGCTACCCTGGCCCTCAGATCGGCCCCCTTGCCACAAAAGGGGCCGATCTACTACGTTAACGCGGATAGCCCCGACCATGCCGAAAAATGAGAAAACAAAACCGCAGGTAGACGGCTTGCCGATTTTCAAAAAAGCCGGCTAGGGTTGACCCCTACGGCTTAAACGTAGTAGATAGCCCATTTTCGTGGCACAGCACTATTCCATCCCAAATTGGCACCCCAGGCCCACTATAAGTTGCGGTGAAATAGGGACTGATGGCG
>CABQHT010000073.1 GCA_902464035.1 uncultured Collinsella sp.
GCGTCACCGTCCGCCCCGTGCGGATGCTCGTGCTCGTACCCGCAGCCGTGCTCGTGTTCGGCCACGTTACACCAGCTTCACGGAGCCGACGGAGTTGTGGTCGGCCTCGATGGCCTCTTCGTAGCCCTCGAGTGCGTCGTGGGCCTCGTGCAGCGCGGCCATGGCTGCCTCGAGCTTGGCGCCGATGCGCTCCATGTCAAAATTCTCGGTCGCATGCAGCAACTGATGGCTCCACTCGTGAGCGAGCTCGATGGTGTCGTCGACCTGCTTGACGCTCATGGCAAGCTGGCTCATGTTCATTCCAACATCATGCATGGGAAATCTCCTTGTGTGGACGGTAATCCAGTGATTCAGATTTTACTACGCCCGCTCTGCGCGCCGCTGCATAAGAAAACGGGTGCGAGTCTGTGCGACTCGCACCCGTTCACTGGGGGCTGTTTGTAACTACCATACTATCCATGGTCGCACGCGCCGCACCCGGCAGTCCGGCGAGCGGTGCAAAACCGCTCATGGACGGCGGGCAAGTAACAAGCGTATTACAGATGCTTCTCCAGCAGCGCCTGCAGCCTCGCCTTGGGCAGAGCGCCAACCGAGCGGTCAATCTCCTCGCCGTTCTTAAACACAATCAGCGTGGGGATGCTCATGACGCCATACTTCATGGCCAGGTCCTGGTTGTCGTCGACGTTGCATTTGGCAACGGCAAGCTTGCCCGCCAGCTCATCGGCTACCTCGTCCACGATGGGCGAGAGCGATCGGCAGGGCCCGCACCAGGGCGCCCAAAAATCGACCAGCACGGGCAGGCTGTCGTTAACGATGGAATCGAAGTTCTCGGGGGTAATCTGCTTAATGTCAGCCATGGTGACCTCCATAATACGACGCGGCTCGGCCGCGTAAAACTCAGTACGACCGTGCTTATACCCAGCCGCCCGCAAAGCAACCACTCGCGGGCAGCTCTTTTATATAATGGTGGGCACGCAAACGATTGGAGAGCGCATGTCCACGTCACAAAGCCAGAAAAAAGAAGCCATCGCCCAGGCGGCCGAGCAGGAGCTCACATCGCTTGCGGTCCGTGGCGTGCGCATCGTGGGTAACGCGTGCTCGCCGATCGTGCTGGTCAAAGGCGATTTGGACGAGGCCGAGCGTTCGGGCGGCGAGCTGGCTGCCGGTCCGGACGGTGCTGCGCTGCGCAAGGCGCTTGGGGCCATCGGCTACGCGCCCGAGGATTTTTGCGTGCTGGCAAGCGTCGCCGGCACAGGTGACGGAGCGGTCGCGGTGGGCGAGACTCTGCCGTGCGAGCTGTTCCGCGAGGCGCTTGAGGCTCTGGATCCCGAGGCGGTGCTGCTGCTCGATAACAGCGCGGCCGATGTCATGCGCGAAACCTACGCCGATATGCTCGTGGCGATTGATGACTTCGACACCGCCATGCTCAAGCCCGGCCTGGTCGCCCATGTGCAGGGCCGCCGCGTGCTCGCGCTCGATGGCTTTGAGGCGGCGCTGACCGACAAAGCGGCCAAGCAGCGCATGTGGGCCTACATCAAGCAGCTGACCCCGGCGGTCGCTCCACTGTAGCGGATCGGCACCGGCGAGCGATTGCCTGGCGGGCGAGGCGCGCCGCGAGATCGGCGCCGTACTTCTACATCACAGCGCGCAGCTCAAACCGATCGCCGTTAATGCGGAACTGGCAGTTGCCGTTCATGCGCTCCACGGCAAGTTTGATGCTCTTGGTTCCAAAGCCGTGGCCCGCATGCCGGGTCACGGGCATGCCGTCGACCATGCGCGGCGCGCGGTCAAACGTGTTGGAAACTAACAGCAACAGCTGGCCGTCCTCAAGTCGCAGGTCAAGGTCGACGAATCGCTTTCCTTGGGGTGCGGCGCTTGCGGCGGTGATAGCGTTTTCCAAGGCATTTGAGAGCACGCTAAACAGGTCGGCGTCACCTACGTGGACGGTTTCGGGTACGGCGGCGCGCAGGTTGGCGGTAATGCCGTTTCTATTGATATCTGAGTTGAATGACGAAAGCGCGATGTTTACGGTCTCGTTGGCGCAGAAGCGGCGTACGGCGGTGCGGTCGCCGGCTTCGCAGAGTTCGTCGATGCGTTTGAGCGCCTCGTCGGTGTGGCCCTCCTCAATTAAAGCCGCCAGGCCGCGTAGGAAGTGGCGCATATCGTGGCGAAGAATCGACAGCTCGCGCCCAGATTGACGCCAAGCCTCGAGCTCTTTGATGGCGGCGCTGTCGCGGGTTTCGAGCATCCAACGCTCTCGCTCGGCGGTCTCCTTTTCTTCGTATTCGCGCAGGTAAACGGCAAGAAACATAAGATAGAAGGCACAGAGCGCAAATGCCAAAAGCTCAACCGTCACCACCGAGCCCGAGTGGAACAGCGTGGTGTAGACGTTGGTGGCATAGTCAAAGACGTAATAGACGAGCGGCAGGATTAATAGGATGCCCAGCTCGGTGGGGCTTTTAATCGCCAGGCGGGGTCCAATGTCGCCGGCCCAATGCAGCAGGACGGCAAAGACGCCGAGCGTGGTCGCGATGCGCGCCAGATAGTACGCGATCTGCGAATCGGTTGCGGCAAAGGCGGCGATGCCCATCCAGTTGCTGAACTGACAGCTCAGATAGGCGCTGGTGACGCCCAATGCCGCGAGCAGCGGGCTCAGACGGTAGCGCGCACACAGGTAGACGGTAAGCGGCAGGTGCACGACGAGCGGATAGACCTGACGGGCAAAAAGCTCTCCGCCAACGACATTGGCGATCGAAAAGGCAGCGCCGGTTGCGGCTCCGACCCCCACCAACTCGAGTGCATGGCGTCGATTGATTTCGATACCGCATAGCGCCGCCGAGGCAAAGACGCCAAAGAGTAGCGTTGTGGCGTGGTGGATTGCCCAAAGGACCATTTCGACCGAGGAGATCATCAGCGTCTCCCGCCCTCGAAGCGCACCGCAAAGTAGGCGTCTTGGAACCCCTGCTTGCTGCTGCGCGACAGCGGAATGCACGCGCCGGAGCGCATGACGATGTCCGTGCGATCGAAGTGGTCGATGTTGCGCAAGTTGACCTGGTAGCTACGGTGGCATTTAAAGAAGGTAACATTTTGCACCAAACGGTTCTCGACGCTGCGGAACGACTCGAGTGCCTCGATATCGCGTCCGTCGCGCAGGTGGAAGACCACATGCTTGTTGCGCGCCTCGGCATATTCGATGTCGGACAGGCGCAGGGCGTGGTAGCCAAAGGACGTTTTGATCACGAGCTCGTCGGTTGCCGCCGGGCGCATGCTCGAAAGTTCGTCGAGTAACTGCGCCAGGCGTTCGTAAGTCACGGGCTTGAGCAGATAGTCGAAGGCGCGGACCTCGTAGGACTCCAGTGCAAACTCGGGCGACGAGGTGAGGAACACCAGGCGCACGGCGGTGTCGGCCTGGCGCAATTCGCGTGCGGTGTCCATGCCGTTGACGAGCGGCATGATCATGTCGAGCAGGATGATGTCGGCGCGCGACGCGGCATGGCGCGCCAGCAGGTTCTCGCCGCGCGTAACGAGCGCAACATCGACCGCCGTGCCCGTCTCGATCGACCAACGGTCGATCATCCGGTGCAGTCTATCTAGAAAAGCGACGTCATCGTCGCAGGCAATAATCTTGAGCATTCGGCCCCCTTAGTAATTCGATTTTGCCACATCGGGCGCGGACCACTCGCGGGGGAGCGCCCGTTCGTGCCTCACGGTGCGCAACTCGCGCCGAGCGGTATTGCGGTGGCGAAAGATGCCTCCTGCGCTATCGAGAGTTCGGCTATCCTCAGCTTGCCAGTTCGAATATGGACTTGCCGCATGGTCGAATCTTTATTTCAACTTTACACCTAGGTTTACAGCTGTCTTGTCAGCTGTAAACCTAGGTGTCATACTAAAGCCCCAAGATTCGCCAAAAGAGAGGGGCCTTGATGGCACAGAGCGCGAACATGGATGCGTCGGAGCTTGCACGCGATATCGCGGCCGGCCTAGCATCGGCAACGACGGCAACGGAGCGCGCGGCACTGGTGCCCGCAGAGCTCGTCGAGGCCATTCAGCAACTTAAAACCCAACGCGACGCGGTGATCCTGGCGCACTATTACGTGGCGCCCGAGGTTCAGGCTGTTGCCGATTACGTCGGCGACAGCTTCTACCTGGCAAAGCTTGCCAAGAGCCTGCCGCAGCAGACCATCGTGCTGTGCGGCGTGGAGTTTATGGGCGAGAGCGCCAAGCTGCTCAATCCCACCAAGACCGTGCTGCTGCCCGAGCCGGGCGCGGACTGTCCCATGGCGCACATGGTCAAGCGCGAGACGGTCGATGCGGCGCGCGCCGAGTACGGCGACGACCTGGCCGTGGTCTGCTACGTCAACTCCACGGTCGAGATCAAGAGCTGGAGTGACGTGTGCGTTACCAGCTCAAACGCCGTCAAGATCGTCTCCGAGCTGCCGCAGCAGCACATCTTGTTCATTCCCGACCAAAACCTCGGCCGCTTCGTAGCCGAGCAGGTGCCGCAAAAGCACGTCATTCTCAACAACGGCTACTGCCCGCGCCATCACATCATCACCGTCGAGCAGATCGTCGACGCGACGGAGACCCACCCCGACGCGCTCGTGCTGGCGCATCCTGAGTGCAAGGCCGACGTTTTGGCCGAGGCCGACTACATCGGCTCCACCGCCGGCATCATCAAGTACGCCGAGGAGTCCGACGCGAGCGAGTTCATCATCGTGACGGTCCGCGGCGTGCTCTACGAGCTCGAGCGCCGCTGCCAGGGCACCGGCAAGAAGTTCTACTTCCCCGCGGTGCAGCCCACCTGCGTCAACATGGATCTCATCACGCTCGAAAAGCTCGTGCGCTGCCTGGAGACGGGCGAGGGCGAGGTGCAGATTGGCGTGTCGGACAAGGCCGCCGATCAGGCCAAGCTCACGCTCGACCGCATGCTCGAGTACGCAGCGCGCTAGAACAATGCGGCATGAGGGACGGTCCCTTATGTCACATTCAAGGGAGAGGATTCCTGTGGAAACCAAGCAATACCCCGATATGGAGTGCGACGTCGTTATTGCCGGCTGCGGTGTAGCGGGCCTGTATGCGGCTCTCAACCTGCCGACGAGCATGCGCGTGATCATGCTCTCCAAGGGCGCTGTCGACGAGTGCGATTCGATGCTCGCGCAGGGCGGCATTTGCGTGCTGCCCGAGGGCTCGGACTACGATGCCTTCTTTGAGGACACCATGCACGCCGGCCATTACGAGAACCGCCGCGAGAGCGTCGACATCATGATCCGCTCGAGCCGCTCGGTCATCAACGACCTGCTAGCGATGGGCGTGGATTTTGAGCGCAAGGCCGATGGCGGCCTCGACTTTACCCGCGAGGGCGCGCACAGCCGCCCCCGCATTGCCTTCCATGCCGACATTACGGGCAAGGAGATCACGACCAAGCTGCTCCAAGCCGTTCGCAGACTGGATAACGTGCAGATTTTGGAGCACGTGGCCATGACCGACATCCTGACGAGCGAGCGTGACGGCGCCACGGTGTGTGCCGGTGTCGTCGCCGTTCCCGTGGACGAGGACAACTCGGTTCGTCCCGCCGACGAGCTGGTAAATGCCGCCGAGGGCGCGCATGCCGGCGAGCCGTTTAAGATCCATGCCCGCCACACGCTGTGGGCAACGGGCGGCATCGGCGGCATATACGACCACTCGACCAACTACCCGCAGCTCACGGGCGATGCCTGCTACATCGCTCAGGAGCATGGCATTAAGATGGAGCACCTGGACTACGTGCAGATTCACCCCACGGGCCTGTTCTCGCCGCAGCCAGGCCGCACGTTCCTGATCAGCGAGAGCTGCCGCGGCGAGGGCGCGATTCTGCTCAATGCCGCCGGTGAGCGCTTTACCGACGAGCTTCAGCCGCGCGATGTGGTCGCCGCCGCTATTCGCGAGCAGATGAAGCAGGACGGTACTGAGCACGAGTGGCTGAGCTTTGCCCCCGTCGAGCGCGATGTAGTGACCGGGCACTTTGCCAACATTCGCGCACGCTGCTTGGAGGACGGCCGCGACATCTTGGACGAGCCCATCCCCGTTACGCCTACGCAGCACTACTTTATGGGCGGCGTGTGGGTCGACAAGGACGGCCGCACCTCGATGCCCGAGCTCTACGCAGCCGGTGAGACGGCCTGCAACGGCGTTCACGGCAAGAATCGCCTTGCATCAAACAGCCTGCTCGAGGCGCTGGTCTGGGGTCGTCGCGCCGCGTGGTACATGCGCACCGGCGAGTCGCTCGCCGTGGAGCAGGCGGGCGAGCCCGCGCTCGATGGCCGCCATCGCGCCCTGAGCGCCGACTCCCTGGCAATCGATGATTTGGCCCGTGCCGCCGGCACGCAGGCCGTGGAGGAGTAGACCATGAATCCCATTACCATGAAGCTCGTCGTCGATGATCTGATTCTGCAGGCTCTACGCGAGGACATTACGTTTGAGGACGTGAGCACGGCGAGCGTGTGCCCCACGGCGCGCCCCGCCACGGTGGAGCTCATCGCCAAGGCCGATGGCATCATCGCCGGCTTGGATGTGTTCGCCCGCACCTTTGAGCTGCTGGATTCGCAGAGCTCGGTGCTGTTTGATGTTGCCGACGGTGACGAGGTGCACGCCGGCGACCACGTGGGCCAGGTGCGCGGCGATGCGCGCGTGCTGCTTTCGGGCGAGCGCGTGGCGCTCAACTACCTGCAGCGCATGAGCGGTATCGCTACCTATACGCACAGAATGGCAGCGGCGCTCGAGGGTACCAAGACCGTGCTTGTCGACACACGCAAGACCACGCCGGGCATGCGCGTTTTCGAGAAGGCGGCGGTCGAGATCGGCGGCGGCAGCAACCATCGCTACAACCTGTCGACAGCCGTCATGCTCAAGGACAACCACATCGATGCCGCCGGTGGCGTGACGCGCGCGATCGAGATGGCGCGCGCCCACGCGTCGTTTACCACGACGGTCGAGATTGAGTGCGAGAACCTGGACATGGTACGCGAAGCCGTGGAGGCCGGTGCCGACATTATCATGTTCGACAACATGACCCATGACGACATGGCCGCCGCCATCGAGCTTATCGCCGGTCGCGCCAAGACCGAGTGCTCGGGCAACGTGGACGCTAACAATATCCGCGCGCTTGCCGACCTGGGCGTCGACTACATTAGCTCGGGCGCCCTGACGCACTCCGCGCCGATCCTCGACCTCTCGCTTAAGCACCTGCGTCTGCTGGACGGTAAATAATGAACGCCCGCGAGCGTCGCCGTGCCATCATGGGCGTGCTCGAAGGAGCCAAGGAGCCCGTTTCGGGCAGCGCACTTGCCCGCGAGGTTGGCGTGAGCCGTCAGGTCGTGGTTCAGGATATTGCCCTGTTGCGTGCCGATGGGCACGATATCGTGGCGACCAACCGCGGCTACGTGCTGCAGGAGGCCCCCAGCAGCCCCGCCGTGCCCACGCGCTTGGTCAAGGTTCGTCACAGCGTGGAGCAGGCAGGCGATGAGCTCACGAGTATCGTCGACGCGGGTGGCGCCGTGCTCAATGTGATCGTCAACCATCGTGTGTACGGCAAGATCACGGCCGACTTGGACATTCGCAATCGTCGCGATGTTGAGCGCTACCTGCACGATATCGAGAGCGGCAAGAGCTTTCCACTACTAACGGTGACGAGTGGCTATCACTTCCATCGCATTGCGGCTGAGGATGAGCAAGCCCTCGACGAGATCGAGGCCATACTCAAGGAGAAAGGCTATTTGGCAGACCTGATGCCCTACGAGGACGATCTGTCGTAGCCGATGCTGCAAACGTCCCTAAGCGGCAATCTGACGTTCAATCGTCGGTCGCGTACCAAAGTACGCTTCCCTCCTCTTTCACGTCACCTTGCTCGCTTAGGGACGTTTTCGCTGACGTGAGCTCAACCTGCGATGGTGCCTAATTGGTTATCCGCACAAAAAAGGAGGCCTCCGCGGCGATGCGGAGGCCTCCTTTTTTGTGCACGGTGTACTTTTGAGTGTGCAAGTGCGGGAGTTGTTACTCCTCGACGATCTCGGTGATCGCTCCAGCGGGGCAAGCGTCCTGGCAAGCGCCACAGGCGACGCAGGAGTCCTCGTCAGCGACGGTGGCGACGTCCTGGAGCTCCAGAACGCCAGCGGGGCAGGAGTCGACGCAAACGCCACAAGCGATGCACTCGTCGGCATCAATTACGGGATGAGCCATGGTAGTTTCCTCTCTGTTGACCGACGCTACAGGCGATGCGCGTCGGTTTGATTCGGGCAAAAACATACCACGGGAGCGACCGTTTGCAATACCCTCTG
>CABQHT010000074.1 GCA_902464035.1 uncultured Collinsella sp.
AAAGAGCCCCGTCCCAAATTGACTACTCGTGAAAGTCGCGTCCGCGCGCATGGACGGCTCGTGAGCGGGTACATGGCTGTAGTAACATAGCTTCTGTCCGCGGGCGCGCCCGCGTAATTGTGAGAAAGGAGCCCCTGTGGCTGTTAACGAAGAGCTGCTTAAGAAGGTTCTTGAAGAGATCCGCCCCAACCTGCAGGCCGACGGCGGCGATATGGAGTATGTGGGCGTTGACGACGAGGGCGTCGTCAAACTGGAGCTGCAGGGCGCTTGCGCCGGCTGCCCCATGAGCTCGCTGACCCTGTCCATGGGCATCGAGCGCATCCTGAAGGAGCATGTGCCCGGCGTTACCCGTGTCGAGCAGGTCAATGCCTCCGGCGAGACCGACGACCTGTACGACGAGTACGCGCCGTTCTAAGATGCGAAAGCTGCGGACGGCATACTCCGCATAGACGTTACGCCCAAATATGCGGCTGCGAGCGCAAGGCCCGCGGCCGCATTTGTATGTAGGGAGTAGGAGGGTCGACATGCTCAACGACTTCTACCATATGCTTGATCCCGTCGCCATTTCGGCGGGGCCCATCACCATCTACTGGTACGGCTTGGCCTATGTGGTTGGCGCCCTGCTCACGGCGGTCGTCATGTACCGCACGCAGCGTCGCTGGGGCTTTAACATCACGATTGACGACCTGACGAGTGTCGTGGTCGGCGTGGTCTTTGGCCTTATCATCGGCGCGCGCCTGTTCTACGTCGTCTTTTACGGTGATGGCTACTATTGGGCCCACCCGCTCGAGATCTTTGCCACCAACGAGGGCGGCATGAGCTTCCACGGTGGCCTGGTCGGCGGCATCTTGGGCGGCGTCATCGTGTGCCGCATGTATAAGCTCGATGCCTGGACCATCGCCGACCTTGCCGTTATCGGTGCTCCGCTGGCGTTGTGCCTGGGACGTTGCGCCAATTTCGTCAACGGCGAGCTGTGGGGCAAACCGACCGATCTGCCTTGGGGTGTGGTCTTTGGCGGCACGGCGGGAGATATGCCGCGTCATCCTTCCCAGCTCTATGAGGCGTTTCTTGAGGGCATCGTGCTCTTTTGCATCCTACAGGTGCTCAGCCGCAAAAAGCCGCTGCTGCCCCAGGGTACGTTTATGGGCGTCTTTGTGATGGGCTACGGCATCGTTCGCTTTTTGATTGAGTTTGTGCGCGTGCCCGATGCGCAGCTGGGATATCTGCTGGGCGGCGTTATCACCATGGGCCAGCTGCTGAGCCTGCCGCTCGTGATCGCCGGCCTGGCGCTCATCATCTTCGCCCGACACCGCAACCAGCCCCAGCGCGTCTACCTGGACGCCTAACCACCAAAACCACCACAAAGGGGACAGGCACCTTTGTGGTGGTTTGCTGGGTAACGATGACAGAACCGTAACGTTTCCCCAGATAAAACCTGCCAAAATAAACCTGTCCCTTTTTGGCAGGTTTCTAGAAAGGCTTTCGGACTGTGAAGGATTCCGACCTCTCCACAACGGCTGCGCGCGACGCTGCCCGCATCGTCTGGTTTAAGCGCTACCCCGCCAAGCAGACGCTCATCGCATTTTTGCTCGCGCTGTTGGCGACCACGGCGTTTTCCATCGATCCCGCCCCGGTGTCGAGCAACGCGGTCTTGGCGATTGACCCCAAAGCCTCGGGCATGCTGTACGTGTGCTACGAGGTGCTCCTCTCGTTTGCCGGCCATACCGACGCGGTCATGCTGCTTGCGCTTGCCTGCCTGCTCACGCTGCCGTTTCGCTACGTATTCTTTGGCCGTGGCGACGCTTGGCGTCCCTCGGTGATCCTTCCGTCGCTGTTTTTCGCCATCTGCATGGTGTTCGGCCGCAGCTACGACCTCATCGATTCGGCCGAGATCGTGCTCGGCGACAAGGCCCGCATCATCTGCGCCTGGATAGGCGGTGTGGGCTGGATGCTCTTGGCGGTCGTTGCCTTCTACCTTGCCTTTGAGTGTCTAGATTGGCTGAGCTCTCGGCGCATTCCGTTTTCCGAAGCGCACTTTGGCCGCGTATGGCGTGTGACTCACGCCGTGCTCTCGGTCCATCCCTTTGCCGGGCCCTTTCTGGTGCTTATGATCGCCTGGGCGCCCACGCTCATCGCTTCGCTGCCCGGCCTTTTTATGGGAGATACGGGTGCGCAGATTCGCCAGTGGTTCAACTATCCCAACGGCACGAGCGACTACCTGCGCCTACTCAACCCCAACGTGCTGCTCAACGGGCATCATCCCGTAGTGCACACGGCCATTATCGGCTCGTGCGTTCAACTGGGGCTTTCGCTGTTCAACAGCGCTAACGCGGGCCTCATCATCTATACCTGTGCTCAATTTGTCATCACGGCTGCCTGCATGGCCTATTCCATCTCGTCGCTGCGCAAACTGGGCGTGAGCCTGCCGGTTCGCGGTGCGATCCTGCTGTTCTTTGCGTTTATGCCGATGTTCTCTAACTACGCGGCGTTGCTCACCAAAGACGTGCTCTTTGCCGACGCGTTTTTGGTGCTGCTGGTACAGACCGTCAAGCTCGTCGCATGTGGCCTGCCCCGTCGTGATGCCAATGTCGAGCGAGCGGGCGAGAAAGCCCCCGTGCTCTTTGCGCGCCACGACTGGCTGTTGCTTGCGCTGGCTGCCATGGGTTCCTCGTTTTTGCGCAATGGAGGCCTGGTCTTTCCGTTGGCGGCCTGCGTGATCGCGGCGGCGTTTTGCGCATGGGATGTACATATCGCTCGTCGTGCGGCTAAGCAGACGGGCACTGCGGTCTCATGCGCCACGCCGCGCTTCCGCTGGGTTGGCGTCCTCGCGGTGCTCGCACTCTGCCTTGCCTCTAATATGTACTTCACCAAGGTCTTTATGCCGGCGCACGACATCACGCCTGGTTCCAAGCGCGAAATCCTCTCGATTCCGTTCCAACAGACGGCTCGTTTCGTCCAAAAGCACGACGGCCTCAACTCGGGCGTCAACCCTACGGTTAAGGAGGACGGCACTATCGTGGAGGCACCCTGCGACGGTTTGGTGACCGACGAGGAGCGCGCCGTGATCGATCGCGTGCTCAAGTACGAGAACCTGGGCCGCCGCTACAACCCCGACAAGTCCGATGCCGTCAAGAACTGCTTTAACGAGTACGCCTCGCAGGAGGACATCGATGCCTATTTTGAGGTATGGGCCCAGATGTTTAAGAAAGATCCCGAGTGCTATATCTCGGCGCTCATCAATAACTATTACGGCTACTTTTATCCGAGCGCGCGCGATGCCTGGGTCTACAGCACGGCGCGTAGTGCCGAGATCATGGCGCGTCCCGACAACCTCAAGTACTTCGACTTCCATCCGGTTGACAGCAACGTGGTGCGCTGGTGTGACCACCTGATCAATCTGTACCGTGTGGCGGTGCAGCGCATTCCGTTTATTTCGCTCACCATGAGCTCGGCCACCTATGTGTGGATCATGATCGCCGTGGTGGTCTACCTGCTGCGTCGTCATTCATGGCGTGCGCTGGCGATCTGGGTGCCGCTGTTGGGCGTGCTCGCCGTGTGCCTGATTGGTCCGTGCAACGGCTCGACCTACATGCGCTACCTGTATCCGGTCATCGCCTGCATGCCCTTCGCCATCGGCGCCACCGTCACCCGCAGCGACTTCCTCTGGTCCTAACTTGGTGCATTGGGGTCAGGTTTCTTTGCACCAAAGGGGACATCATCACGACGCCTTCATTTTGGGGTTTATCTCGCAGGCTAGTAGGTATATCATAACGACGTTTGTTTATATTGCCCGAGCATCTGCGCTGGGCTTTAGGTCGAAACCGATAGGAGACACGTATGTCCGGACACTCTAAGTGGGCCACAACCAAGCATCGTAAGGGCGCGCAGGACGCCAAGCGTTCCGCCCTCTTCTCCAAGCTCAGCCGCAACATCACCGTTGCTGCCCGTCTCGGCGGTGACCCGCTGCCCGAGAACAACGCCAGCCTCGCCGCTGCCGTTGCCAAGGCCAAGGCTCAGTCCATGCCTAAGGACAAGATCAAGTCCGCTATTGACAAGGCTTTTGGTTCGGGTGCTGACGCCGCCGTCTACGAGAACATCGTGTACGAGGGCTACGGTCCCGCCGGTGTCGCCGTCTACGTCGACTGCCTGACCGACAACCGCAACCGTACCGCCGCTGATGTCCGTTCCGCCTTCTCCCACGCTGGTGGCAACCTGGGCACCTCCGGCTCCGTCGCCTTCCAGTTTGAGCGTAAGGGCCAGATCGTCGTCGCCAAGGAGATCCTGGACGAGAACGCCAAGAAGGAGACCATGATCGCCAACGGTGCTGCCGGTGACGAGGATGAGTTCATGATGGCCATCGCCGAGGCCGGTGGCGAGGACTACGAGGACGCCGGCGAGGAGTGGATTGTCTGGACTACTGCCAACGAGGTCATGGCTGTCTCCAAGGCGCTCGAGGAGCAGGGCGTCCAGGTCAAGGGCTCCGAGACCACCATGGTCCCGACTACCCCGACCGAGGTCTCCGGCGCCGACGCCAAGAAGGTTCAGCGCCTCATCGACCGTCTTGAGGAGCTCGACGACGTCCAGGATGTTTACAGCACCATGGACATGACCGACGAGGTCATCGCTGCCCTCGAGGAGGAGTAGCGCTCGCACGGGTTAAGCCGTGCATATCTGGGCATAATGAAGCGAGCATGCAAGCCTCGTGGAATAGATGAGCCGGATCCGCGTGCGTAGAGCACCGGACCCGGCTCTTTTATAATGATGCGAACCGTTCTGCATTTCGAGAGCCGAGATTTGAAGGGAGCGCCGCGTGCGCGTACTCAAACGAGCCCTAGCGATCGTGTATCTTGCCGCCACCATCGTGGCGCTGGGTACGCTTGTCTGCCAGTTTTGGGGGCCGTATACGTATCGCTTTATGCTGCTGATGCGCGACCCCATGCCGCGCATCGTCGTGACGGTGTGCGCCGGCGTCGTGGCGCTTGGCGTACTGCTGAGCTTTTTCCGCCTGATGTTCGCCCGTCGCGAGCCGTCCTGCGTGCATCCGGCGGGGGAGCGCAATATCGAGGTTACCCTTGCGGCGCTTTCTTCGTGCGCCAGGGCTGCTGCCGAGCGTGACGACCGCGTGATGGTTGAGCATATCGAGGCCCGCGTCCAAGGCTCCGACGATTCGCACGTCCGTTTTAAGGTCGAGGCCATCGCGCTCGATGATAAGGACGTTGCCGCTCTTGCCACCTCGATGCAGCAGCGCATCGAGAAGGCCTGCGACACCATGCTCGGCACGCCGGGTACGACCGCGCGTGTCCGTTTTTTGCCGTCCAAGACTACCGTCCAGACCGTGGAGGTTTCCGGTGAGTGATACCAATCAAGATAAGACCGCTCGTACGCCGCGCCTGACGATTGACCAGAGCGCTACGCCGGCGAGCGAACCTGTTGATTCCAAAGCAGAGGCAACCGAGTTACAAGACGCGGCAGCCGCGGATTTTGACGAGGCTATGGGTCTCATCAAGGGTACGGGCGCTGCCATCTGGAGCTATGCTGTGCGTCATCCCAACACCACGCTCGGTGCCGTCGCCGGCTTTATCCTCGCCGTGTTGGTGCTCACGTTGGGCCTATGGGACACGCTCGTCATTGCATTCTTCGTGCTGTTCGGCGCTGTGATCGGCCAAATTCGCGACGGCGAGAACGGGATCGTCAACTTCTTCGGCCGTCTGTTTAGCGGCCGCTAATATGTATTCGACTGTCGCATCCGCGGCAGGCATAAGGAGGAACCATGGCTTTTAATACGAAGGTCGATGTAGCCGATACCGAGCTCGAGGCCGACGAGGCGGTCGTCGCCGAAGCTGAGGATGTGACGCTCGAGGACGAGGCTCTCGTCGAGGCCGAGTCCGATACGGATGAGGACGACGAGGAAGCGGACGAGTCCGAGGACTCGCTGACCTATTCCAACGGCGTGATTGAGAAAATCGTTGCCATGGCCACCCGCGAGGTTCCGCACGTTCTGGGCATGAAGGGTAACCTCATGCACTTTGTGCAGGAGCAGTTTGGTGCCGAGAATCTGACCAAGGGCGTGACGGTCGAGGTCACCGATGATAATCGCGTGGTCGTCAACATCTCCGTCATCATCGAGTACGGCGCCTATGCGCCCGCGATCTTCGACGATGTCAAGGCACGTGTCACCGAGCGCCTTGCCGCGATGACCGGCCTTGAGGTGGCGGGCGTCAACCTGCGCATCGAGGATGTCATCACCCCCGAGGAGTATGAGCACCGCACCAGCCAGCACGAATAACCTTCCAAAGGGGGACAGGTTTGTTTTGGCAGGTTTTATCTGCGAAAACGTTAAACGGCCGACCGCGCAAGCAAAAGCGTGGCCGGCCGTTTTTGTACGCTCCCGATGTAGTCATACCGCTCGTCTAACTAGGGGTTGCAATCGTCGCGTTCCGCGTTACTCTAATGGGCGCATTGTTTCCAAATTGTTAACGAGGGGTTGCCGTAATGGCCGACGAGCACGAAACAGAAAGCAAGGCATGGGCAATTGAGGCCGCTGCGGCAGAGGCGGCGTCGCGTGCTGCCGAGGAGGTGCATCGTCCTCCCGTAGTGCCGATGGAGCGCGTGGTCGATCGCGATGTTATCGAGCGGGGCGAGCGCGCTGGTCGCAAGCGCAGCCAGGAGCCGGGCTTTCCGCGCTTTTTTGCCGAGCTCAATTTGGGCCTGATCCTCACGGCCTTTGCCATCGTCGCGTTTAAAACCCCTAATCACTTTGCTTTTGGCGGCACCTCGGGCGTGTCGGTCATTCTGTCCACGCTGTTCCCGACCCTGCCCGTCGGCGTCTTTATGTGGATTATCAATGCGGTCCTGGTCGTTCTGGGCTTTATCTTTTTGGAGCGCAAGGCAATCCTGTGGAGTGTCTTTGCCTCGTTTGCGCTGTCCGCCTATGTTTCGCTGTTTGAGCTCTTTATTCCGACCGATGTCTCGATGACGGGCGATATGTGGCTCGACCTGTGCTTTGCCGTGATTCTGCCGGCGCTCGGCAGCGCCATCGTCTTTGATATTGGTGCCTCGACGGGCGGCACGGACATCCTCGCCATGATTCTCAAACGCCGCACGACGCTTGAGATCGGCCGTGCGCTGCTGCTGGTCGATATCGGCATCGTGACCATCGCGGCCTTCTTGTACGGCCCGCGCGTCGGTCTGTATTGCGTGCTCGGCCTGTTTGCCAAGACGCTTGTGGTCGACAAGGCCATCGAGAGCATCCACCTGCGTAAAGTCTGCACGGTCATTTGCTCCGAGCCCCTTAAAGTCGAGGAGTTTATCGTCAAGCATCTCAACCGTACGGCGACTATCAGCCGCGGCTACGGTGCTTTCTCGGGCAAGTGCGTGACGGTGATTATGAGCGTGCTGAGTCGTCGCGAGGCCGTGCAACTGCGTCGCTACGCGCGCGAGATCGATCCGGGTGCCTTTATCACGATCGTCGACAGCTCCGAGATCGTCGGCAAGGGTTTCCGCGGAACGAACTAACGCGGTCGAGCCCATCAAACAATCGAATAGCGCCCTGCGCATTGCAAATGCGTCATGTTGGAGTATTTGTCCCCACATTGGGTGATAATGATGCCAAAGACATCGTTTGCGATCCAGATGATTCGCTCAAGATACGAAGGGATGATCTCGATGTTCTGTTCGCAGTGTGGTGCCCCCATGGGCGACAACGATAAGTTCTGTGGTGCGTGTGGTGCCCCCAATGCCGGTGCCGCAGCCTCTGCCCCTCAGGGTCAGCCCCAGCAGTTTGTTCCGCAACCGCCCGTGGCGAATGCGTCCAAGGGCTGTGTGGCTCAGGCGTTTGAGGACATGACCAAGACGCCGGGCGTGCTGCAGCGCGTGTGCCAGATCGCCTTTTTGCCGGCGCTCATCTGTGTCGTGTCAGTGCTCGTGCTGTTCATTCCCGTTATCGGCGGTATCGCGGCTGCCATCGGCTTTTTGGCAGCTTGCATTGCGAGCGTGTGTGGTTCCGGCTTTGGTATTGAGTGGGGTCGCGATCTGTCGCTCAAGGTTGATGACGGTATGGATCGTCCACTCATGCGTTCCACGTCGTTTGGCCTCGGAGTCTTTTCGAGCGTTATCTCGGTCGTGCTCGAGGTTATCGCTGCCATTCCCGTTATCGGTGTAGTGCTTTCGCTGGTGGAGAGCGTGGTAATTGGCGCCGCGGGCTCGTATTCGTATTAC
>CABQHT010000075.1 GCA_902464035.1 uncultured Collinsella sp.
GTGGAGAAGCAGAGCACGGAGCTCGTCTTGTCCAGGCCGATGAGCTCCTTGAGCTCAGCGTACTCGGGATCGAGCATGAGGGTCTCGACCAGGCCGGTGGTCACCGCGCCGGACTCGCCGGAGATGACGCGCGGGTCGCCCTTC
Organism: uncultured Collinsella sp.; assembly: GCA_902464035.1. Lineage (GTDB taxonomy): Bacteria > Actinomycetota > Coriobacteriia > Coriobacteriales > Coriobacteriaceae > Collinsella. The sequence continues at coordinate 145 of CABQHT010000075.1, forward strand.
TCGGGAGCGCCCAGGGTGCGCATGCCGCGAGCGGTGACCCAGTCGGGGCAGGACACGAAGGCGGTGGTGTGGTTGCGCAGGATATCCCAGCCCAGGATGTTGGGCTCGCCGCAGCACAGGCCGGCCATGATGGAGGGCATGTCGCCGTCCACGATGCGCGGGTCGCCGTCGCCGGCGGCAGCGCCCTTGTACAGGCAGGCGGCCGGGGCGCACTCGACCACAACGAAGGTGGGCGGGTTATCGGGATACAGGTTGGTGAAGTAGCCCACCACGGCGCCGGCGAGCGAGCCTACGCCAGCCTGGACAAACACGTGCGTCGGGCGGTTGATGGCCATCTCGCGCAGCTGCTCGGCAGCCTCGGAAGCCATGGTGCCGTAACCCTCCATGATCCAGGACGGGATCTTCTCGTAGCCCTCCCAGGCGGTGTCCTGAACGATGACGCCGCGCTCGCAGGCGTCGGCCTCGGCAGCGGCCATGCGCACGCACTCGTCGTAGTTGACCTCTTCGATGGTCACCGTGGCGCCCTCGGCGGCGATGTTATCAAAGCGGGGCTTGGTGGAACCCTTGGGCATGTGCACGACAGCCTTCTGGCCCAGCTTGTTGGCAGCCCATGCCACGCCGCGGCCATGGTTGCCGTCGGTGGCGGTAAAGAAGGTGGCCTGGCCAAAGTCCTTGGCAAGCTGATCGGAGGTCAGGTAATCGAAGGTGCACTCGGCAACGTCCTTGCCGGTCTCGTCGGCAATGTAGTTGGCCATGGCAAACGAGCCGCCCAGAACCTTAAAGGCGTTGAGGCCAAAGCGATAGCTCTCGTCCTTAACGCACAAGTTGGACAGGCCCAGGCGCGCGGCCTGGCCATCCAGACGGGCAAGCGGAGTGACGGTGTACTGGGGGAACGACTGGTGAAAGGCGCGGGCCTTCTTCACGTGGTCGAGGCTCATGATTCCCAAGTGCTTGTCATCGCTCTTGGGCATCGTGTTGCCCGCCCACTGGATCTTATCGGCCATACGGTGAACTCCTTAAGTTCTCTCTTGCCGGCCCCCGCATACGCGTTTCAGCCCATTCCCATTCATGCGACTGAACTTTTATGTGGATGCCAAACAAAAAGTTTGTTAGCACTGTTCTATCACACTTTTTGATTGGCAAACCTAACAAATTGTTTGTTGCCGTAATCGGTACCTTTTCGCCGCCGAACGGTCACATAACACAGCGACGCTTTCGTTATTTGCGAACAAGTGGGGTTTATGGCACAGTGAGCCCAAACTAATTTTTAGGAAGGCATCCATGACCCCCGCACAGATTGAGTTCTACAAGCGCCTTGCACACGGCATGGCGCTCCAATTTGGCCCCAACTGCGAAATCGTCGTCCACGATCTGGAGACCGATGACGTGGACCACTCCATCGTAGTGATCGAAAACGGCCACGTCAGCGGGCGCAAACTGGGTGACGGCCCCAGCCATATTGTGCTTGAGTCCATGCACGGGGGCACCACCGACGTACGCGACCGCGAGCCGTACCTCACCAAAACCACCGACGGCAAGCTGCTCAAGTCCTCGACCATCTTTATCCGCAACGACGAGGGCAAGCCCGTCGGCATTTTGGGCATTAACTTTGACATCACGCTTATGAAAGCTTTTGAGCGCTCGCTCGACGCTTTCACCGGCACCGGCGGCACGGGCTACACCGAGCCCGAGCCCATTACCAAAAACATCGGCGACCTGCTCGAGGACCTACTGCGCGAGTGCGAGCAATACGTGGGCAAGCCCGCGGCGCTCATGACCAAAGACGAGCGCATTCGCGCCATTGGCTACCTCGACCGTCGCGGCGCCTTCCTCATTTCCAAGTCGAGCGAACGCGCCTGCGAGTTCTTTGGCATCTCCAAGTACAGCTTCTATAGCTACCTCAACGAGGCCAAGGCGGCAGCAGGCGACAAGTAGGCACTCACCTGGATTGCCCCTCCCCTTTTGGGCGCGAGTTCTGGAAAGCATGAATCCAAGACCGAGCCGCTTGGGAAGTTCCATATAATCGATGTCATTAGTATTTCGAAAGGGTGGAACAGAATGGCGTTGAGCAAGGCATCGTGCACCGGTCGCGGATTGATTCCGGCAATTGGTGGACATGTGCACCACATGTTCGATGGAGACGAAGACGATCTGTTTTCGCTGAGCCTTGACGACGTGATGGATGATCGCCCGTGGACCGCCGACGAACTCATGGGCGGCGGGGCTCGCCCGTCAAGCCCCAATCCCGCACTTGCGCCTAAGCCCGCACCTGCGCCGACTCCTGCGCAGTCGCTTGTTTCGACGCCCGAGGTTAAGGCCGCACCCACTTCGGCGCCCACGCCCACTCCCCGCCCCGCAAGCGACCCGTCCGAGACGGCGGCATTTCTCGCTGCAGCGACGCAGGGCAAATCGGCCGACAGCACCGTTATGTACAGCGCCCAGCAGTTGCCTGTTCCTGCGGCACGCAAGCCTCCGGTCACAAGGCTCGATGAGCCCGTTGCCCATCAGGTTGCCTACGATTCCTGGGCTGCAGCCGATCTGGATGAGACCTCTACCGGCATGCCGAAGCTCGACGTTCCAGTTAACCCGCTTTTTGCCGCCAACACGAGCGCCGCGGGCTATGAGGGCGGTGCGGCATATTCCGATTATTCCGATGGCTATGCTGACGCCGGTCGCATCGAGACTGAGGATTATGGCACCACATCGAGCGATTATCTCAACGATCCGTACGCTGCCACGCCTGCACCGGAATATGACCCGGAGGCCGCGTCCGCGCCGGCGTATACCAAAAGCACGGGCGAAGAGCGCTTCGCCGATTATTACGCTGCGGAAAAGGCGCTGCGTTTCTCGGAATTTCCGCAGGCAGTTAAGGTTGCCTTTATCGCCATTATCATTGCCCTGCTCGGTGTCATTGCGTTTGAGGGATTCCAACTGTTCCGCGGCCCCACCGCATCCGAATCGGCAACGCAGGAAAAAGAGGACGACAACCAGTACCTGGACATCAACACCCTCAAGGGCGACCCCAACGACGGGGACGACGAGTAGCGAGGGCTGAAGGCGGCCGCAGGATCCCGCATCCAGCACCGGCTTCTAAGTGCTGTTTTGTCATCCAGCTACACTTTTCCGAAGTTTTAAGGTGCCTATTTCGACACTTTTCCGTACTTTTACACGGCTGATTTCGACACTTTTTCTGATTTAAGCCTAGCGACAGCCGGCGAAATCAAGCGCCGCCCGCGCGTCATTTCGCAAGCGGTGCCTGATTTCTGTCCGTACACGTTGATAGACTCCATCGTGCCCGCAAGGAGCGGGCGTGTTTTATCCAGAGTCGGGGTAGAGAGTTGGCTCCACGATTCCGACGCCAACCGGCCAAGAGGCACGGTGGCCCTGCCAACATCGATGAAAGGAGTCCGTATGGACAATTTCTCTGTGCGCAGCGAGCGTAACTTCCACAACCTGATCGTCAAACCAAATCACATGCATCTTCTGGATAAGCCAAATGGCTACGCCTCGGCCATGATCAAGAGCAGCCTCTCCCACCAGATGCGCTTTACGGTGCAGGTGCTCGAGGAAGAACTCTGCGCCGCCGGCAGCCCGCACGTGCTGCAGATCAAGCTGCTTGGAGACGACTCTCGCGAGCCGTCTAGCTGTAAGCTCTTTGCTGACGGCGTATGCGTTGCGGACGGATCCGGCGCCTTTGCCCGCGAGTGCTTCTGCGAGGGAGCCGAGGTATTCCTGGACCTGTGCCGCAATGCCGTCGACGCGGCCGAACTGCGCCAGTGGAGCCAGAAGGAGTACGAGCTGCTGAGCGCGGCGCGCGGAATAGCGGGGACGTAGACGAATATATCTATATTAAACCCAGGTACACAAACCCAAATGTGACCGTCTGCAGCTCGACTTGCTACCAGATGGTGCAATCAGGTGTCACGTCAGTATAATCAGGGCCCGGTCGGTCGTTGGTGGGCGTAATATCATCGCCCACCCAAGGCCCTTCCAAGACCTCCTGCCCCCGGTAATCCAAACGGTTGGTGTCTCCCAGGATCGCTGGGGTCACGTCCTCCAGAATGTCTTTCCCTTCAACCGTGCAGAGATATTGGCCGCCCATGCGGTCGATGTACTCCTTGCGTGTCTCGTTGACCACATAACGATAGAATACAGGCTCCTCGTCGAATGGCCCCTGATAGGGATGCATGAAATCGGCACCGGGGCCATCGTCTGTCGAGCAATACCTTTCCGCGCCCATAAAGCACGAGAACAAGCCGCCGACGTCGGTTCCATTGTCTTCGATGTAATCGCACGGGTTCTCGGGGATAAGTTCCGCCATGCGTCGAAAGCCCTCACCCTCGAGCGCCTCAAGGTTGGTATAGTCGCTCACGTAGGCGACGAGATCACCATGCCAGCGACCGGCGAGCAGAGTGAGGGCGACATCAGTGCGGTCGTTGGGGAAGCGACAGTTTTCCATAATCCCAACGGAAATCGCGAATGGCGCATTGCCCAGATACTCCATTTTCGTAACGTTAACCCATCCGTAATGAGCGCCCATGGCGCGCTCTCCCCTGTCAACTGGTCTTTACTCGAATTGTCGCATTGCACCAGACGTGGCGCAACAATCTCACTAGTCTTCAATCTATAAGGACCGCCTCACGCGGCTTGTACTTGATATGAAAAACTAAAAGCTGGAGGTATGCTAGCCCATATATATCCGCACGCATAGCAAGCCACTTTTGCCGTGATTTACATGTCCCGATAACGCCTCATACCAAGCAAAAAAGAGAAGCACGGATGGCTTAACATAGCAAAATGGATTGGATAGCGACAACAATACGGGGAGAACTTGATGCCGTCGCTCAGTGAACGATCAGTCGAATCTATCGCAAAAATATTCATAGGTGACGAACAAGAATTGTTCTGTTACTTGACAGGACCGCAAATAGTAACGTTTTTTAATGACAATTTCGGCTTCCGGGACATTTATCAAAGCGGCAACGCCCCCACTAGATGGCGATACGCCGCCGAAAAGATAGCCAGCGTTGCATCGAGCGGCAGGATTGACCGTTTTTTCTCAATCGTTCTTGGATTCAGGTACATGGTCAGTGCATTTAATTGCGATGAAATAGAAGCCCGGGAAAAGGCAGACAAAGCAAGGAAGCAGTTCAACCGCGTACTAATCTCCGATGAGCTTGAGGTAGTTGGAACAGATGGCGAGATGAAGCTCATCGCGGTCGATTCAGATCTAATCCCGATCGGGAAAGGCGGCTTTGCCGAAGCGTTCAAACAAAAGTCAACAGGCAAAGTCCTGAAGAAGCTCATGCCCGAAGTGGCCCTTGACGCAAGAAGCCGCCATCGTTTCAAGCGTGAATTCGAGATAATGAGGGACCTAGCAGAGGTGCCGGGGGTTCTTCGTGTTTATGATTTCAACGAAAGCAATTGCTCCTACACAATGGAGGCCGGCGAGACCACGCTGCTGGAGTTCATGAGCAACCCTCTATCCGAAGAAATCAAGATGACCATAATTGAGCAGATAGTCAGTGCTATGGCCGACATCCACTCGCGCGGATACATTCACCGTGACTTAAGCCCCACAAACATTTTTCTGCTGGGTGGGCAGCTAAAGATTGCCGATTTCGGACTCGGAAAAAACTTGAACACAATTTCCTCTTACCAGACCACGAACACAAACAATTACGGGCAGTGGTTCTACTGTTCACCCGAGCAACTCGTCTATCTAAGAGACGGAGATAAGAGGAGCGATGTCTTTTCCCTGGGAAGAATAATCAACTTCGTGCTCGCGGGGCATCCGGTAAAAACAAATCATCGTCTTCGTCCGCTTGCGGAGAAAGCAACCGCAGACGATCCGTCGAAAAGATACCAAGACGCAGCAGAATTATTGAATGCTATAAGGCGAAAGCTAGCATTGCTGGCAGATGCGGACCGAGAAGCGAATCTAGCAGATAAGGCGACGCGGGGGATCCTCGACGAAGATGTTACGGAATGGGTTCTCGATATGACTGACGAGCAGTTATGCACACGGATAGTTTCAATTCCCGCGTTCGCCAACACGGTTGCCGAATTTGCAAGACTCGACAGTACCAACGCCGCCTTTGTTATGGATGCTATCGACCAGGGCATGATACAAGCCTGTGAGACATGGGGAGATCACGACGCATTTGCCGACATCGCAGAGGCAGTCGTTCTGAGCAAAGCCAAATTCGATGTCAAGGAGCGCGCCTGTCAGACGCTTTCATATATCGCATGGACAGTTGGTCGATTCCACGCCCAGCACTTGATCGAGGGCATAATCGCAGCCGGAATAGACCCGATGCTGGAGGATCTTCTCCGCGCTCCTGCGTAGACTTATCAAGCGCTCTGCCAACAAAGATGCATCCACCAAAACGACATGGGGTGTGCTCGCCTTGTACCGACCCCGTCCAACCCCGTCGGTGCGACTGCAATCTCAAACAACCGCCAGCACCATCCACCCGCACACGATAGGCGATGAGCACCGAGTGAACCCCTCGCTCTTGCTCAATTCGCAAACCTCAGCAGTGTTTCCGCACCCCCATCAAAGGAGTCCGAAAAGCGTCCCCCGTTAATAAAACGCTTCTGAACATCTCGCTCTGCGGGCAAAGCCGCACCGGAGTGATGCAGAGGTCCGCGCGGGTTTTCACGGACCCCCTTGACGCGGCCCAGCGGAAGTGCCACCCGGCATCCCTTCCATAACGCACGGGTAAACAAAGGGAAATAGCGCCACCCACCGCGCAAGGAAGGACGCCACCATGGATCTCACGAAAACAGCTAGAGAAATTACCCGTCTCATGCTCCCCTACCTGACCACGCAGCAGAACCGCCAGCTCAAAAAGGTTTTATCGCACTGCCTTTTCGATGAAAGCCAATTAGCTGAAGACGGCGGCGACGGTGAAAGCGAATCATTCCTAGATCTATTTCTGTCCGCAAAACGCCTCGAAGGCTGCTCGGATAGGACCATCTCCTACTACGAAACCACCATCAATAAAATGCTCGAATCATTCGATACACCAGCTTGCGACCTGGGAACCGAAGAGATTAGATCCTATCTTTCCGACTATCAGCAAAAAGCCGGCGTCAGTCGCGTCACCGTCGACAATGTCCGAAGAATCATCTCAAGCTTCTACTCATGGCTCGAAGACGAGGACCATATCATTAAGAGCCCGGTAAGACGCATTAAAAGAGTCAAGGCTCCGCAGCCCATAAAGGAAACGTATAGCGATGAAGTCGTTGAGATTCTCTGCGATAACTGCGGGTCGCCCCGAAACCTTGCCCTGATCGACCTGTTGCGCTCCACGGGCATGCGTGTGGGCGAACTTGTCTCGTTGGACAGGAGCTCCATCGACACCATCAATCGTGAGTGCATCGTACACGGCAAGGGAAATAAGGACCGCATCGTCTATTTTGACGCAAAGACTAAAGTCCATATTGAGAATTACCTGTCAACCCGAATGGACAGCTCTGAAGCACTCTTCGTGTCGAGCAAGGCACCACACGAGAGGCTACAAATTGGCGGCGTCGAGGCGCTGCTTAGAAAACTGGGGCGCGAGCTTGATTTAGGAAGGGTCCACCCTCATAAGTTCAGAAGAACGCTTGCTACAAAGGCAATCGACAAAGGAATGCCCATCGAACAAGTCCAGGTGCTCCTTGGCCATAAAAAAATAGACACCACATTAAGGTACGCAATGGTCGACCAGCGCAACGTCAAAGCATCCCACCGCAGATACCTAACTTAAATTTCGATTTGTCGACCGAGGCGGCGAAGTC
>CABQHT010000076.1 GCA_902464035.1 uncultured Collinsella sp.
CCGGTATTCCCTTTATGCACATAACGACCGACTACGCCGGCGAGGACGCAGGTCAGCTCCAGACCCGTATTGAGGCGTTCCTGGAAACCATTTAGGACTATCCGTCCCGGTGGCTTTCCCAGGCACCCGATCTTGCCGTTCAAACCGTCGCTTGCGTACCAGAAGTACGCGGCGCTCCTCTTTCACGGCAACCTCGGGCCCTGGGAAAGCCGTTTCCTTGGTTGGTTAAAAGGTTTGTTAAGGAGTTATATGTCGGAAAATATTGAGCAGCCGTTGCCGCGCACGTTTGAGGAGTTCAACGAGCAACGCAAGGCGGCGTTTATTCGCGTCAAGGATTATAAGCAGGCGGGTAATCGCCTGGTTGGCTTTTTGTGCAGCTATACGCCGCTCGAGATTATCGATGCCGCGGGGGCTGCGAGCGTGGCTCTGTGCGGTACGTCCGATGAGGTGATTCCCGAGGCCGAGAAGGTGCTGCCGGCAAACCTGTGCCCGCTCATCAAGTCGACCTACGGTTTTGCCTACTCGCAAAAGTGCCCGTTTACGTACTTTAGCGACATGATCATCGGCGAGACCACCTGCGACGGCAAGAAGAAGATGTACGAGCTACTCAACGAGCTCAAGCGCACGCACATTCTGCATCTTCCGCAGGGTCGCGATCGTGCCTACGAGCGTGAAGGCTGGTACGAGGAGTGCCGCCTGCTCAAGGAGGAGCTCGAGGGCTTCTACGGCATCACGATTACCGACGATGACCTGCGCGCTGCCGTCCGTCGTCGCAACCGCTTGCGTGCGGCCCAGCTCGAGATGTTTGCACTGCAGGCCAACCAGCCGGCGGCCATGAGCGGCGTCGACCTGATGAGCACCATGTTTGCCGGTACGTTCAGCTTTGATATCGAGGCCTATACGCAGCAGCTGGAGCAAAAGGTTGCCAAGCTGCGCGAGACCTACGACGCGGGCAAGCGCCCGGTTGCGGCGGATGCCAAGCGCATTCTGATCACTGGCTGCCCAGTGGGTGGCGTAATCAACAAGATCGGTCGCACCATCGAGTCCAACGGCGGTGTGGTCGTGTGCATGGACGATTGCTCGGGCGAGCGCACGGCGGCCATGATGATCGACCCGGAGGCTCCCGATATCCTGCGCGCCATCGCCGACCGCTACCTGGACATCAACTGCTCGGTCATGACGCCCAACGACGGTCGTATGGAAAACACGCTGGCCATGTGCGAGAAGTATCATGTCGATGGCGTGGTAGAGAGCGTGCTACAGGCCTGCCACACCTTTAACGTGGAGAGTGCGCGCATGCAGGAGGCTGTCGAGGGTGCGGGTATTCCGTATATGAAGATCGAGACCGACTACAGCAACGGTGACATGGGCCAGATCGAGACGCGCATCGCTGCCTTTATCGAGACCCTGTAGGACAAATGCGGCAAAGGGATAGCTGCTTTGCCGCATAGAAGGAGGATGCCGTGGTTGGCATTGGTATCGACATAGGCTCGACGGCCGCGAAGGCTGCGGTGGTGGAGACGGACAACGCCATTGCGTGGACCTGCGTCATGCCGACGGGGTATTCGTCGGTCGATGCGGCCGAGCGCCTACGCGGTGAGCTCGCCGCAGCCGGCTATGACGTGACGGGCGACGATGTTCGCGTGATCGCGACTGGCTACGGCCGTGTCGCGGTGCCCTATGCCAACAAGGTGGTGACCGAGATCACCTGCCATGGTGCCGGCGCGGTCCGCCTGTTTGGCGAGCAGGGCACGGTGATCGACGTGGGCGGCCAGGATACCAAGGTCATCCAACTCAAGGGCGGCCGCGTGGCCAAGTTCGCCATGAACGACAAGTGTGCCGCCGGCACGGGGCGCTTTCTGGAGATCATGGCCGACCGCCTAGGCATTTCCCAGCAGCAGATGGCCGACCTGGCGCGTTCCGGCGAGCCCACCAAGATCAGCAGCATGTGCACGGTGTTTGCCGAAAGCGAGGTCATCAGCCTCATCGGTCGTGGCGAGCCGCGCGAGAACATCGCGCGCGGTGTGATCGAAAGCGTTGTCTCGCGCGTGGCGACTATTGCCGGGCAGGCAGCGGGCGCCCCGTACTACCTGACCGGCGGCCTGTGCGAGAACGCTTACGTTGTGGAGCGGCTGGGCGCGCTGCTGGGCTCGCCGGTGACCACCTCGCCCCAAGCCCGTTTTGCCGGCGCCATCGGCGCGGCCCTTCGCGCGCAGGCGCTCGGCTGATGAGCCGGCCGTAGATGCGCGTTCATGCGTATACTGAGAAGCATTGTTTGTGTTTGAGAGGAGGTATCGATGCTCGACGATCAGATTAGGCTCACGTCTATGACCGCCGCGAGCGGTTGAGCCGCTAAGTTGGCTCCTGGAGTCCTCGCCCAGGTCCTGGGTGACTTACCAAATGTGCCCAACGACAACTTGCTCGTGGGGTTCGATACCTCCGACGATGCGAGCGTCTTCCGTGTTGGCGAAAACCTGGGACTCGTTCAGTCCATCGACTTCTTCCCGCCGATGGTCGACGACCCGTTCCTGTTTGGCCAGATCGCGGCAGCCAACTCGCTGTCGGACATCTACGCCATGGGCGGTACGCCGAGCCACGCCATGAACCTGCTGTGCATTCCCAGCTGCCTGGGCGTTGAGGTTGCGGGGCAGATTTTGGCGGGCGGCGCCGACAAGTGCGTTGAGGCCGGCTGCACCATCGCGGGCGGCCACACCATCAATGACGATGAGCCCAAGTACGGCCTGTCCGTGAGCGGTTTTGTCCCGCTCGATCGCATGCTCGCCAACAGCGGCGCGCGCGTGGGCGATGCTCTGTTGCTGACCAAGGCGGTCGGCTCTGGCATCATCACTACGGCCATTAAGGGCGAGCTCACCGAGCAGGATGAGGCCGCAGCGATGTTTGACTCGATGCGCACCCTCAACGAAGCACCGATTCGCCTTGCCGTGGGGCTCGAGCTTCACGGCTGTACCGACGTTACGGGCTTTGGCCTGATTGGACATGCGTGCGAGATGGCTGAGGGATCGGGCGTGCAGATTGAGCTTGCGTCTGGGGCGGTGCCGCTCTTTGACCAGGTGCTCGACATGGCGCGACTGGGCATTATCCCCGCCGGTGCCTACCGCAACCAGGATTTCTTTGGCCCACGTGTGGCTGCCGACGATGACCTGGAGCCGGGCATGCTGGATGCGCTGTACGATCCGCAGACCTCGGGTGGCCTGCTCATCGCAGCGCCTGCCGCCGATGTGGATGAGCTTGCGCGCCGCCTGCATGCCGAGGGTCGCATCGCCGCCGTTGTCGGTCGCGTATGCGAGACAGGGCCGGGCGGTCCCGCTGTTCGCGTTGTCCGCTAGCGGCGCGTTTATTGAACTATGTACTGTTTTAGAACGATGAACTCGAAAGGAAAACTATGTCTACCAAGATTGAAGTCAATGCCATGGGCGACGCCTGCCCGCTGCCCGTCGTTAAGACCCTTAAGGCGCTCAAGCAGCTCGATGGCGAGGGCGCCGTCGTGACCTCGGTCGATAACGAGACCGCCGTCAAGAACATTTCCAAGATGGCGCAGGAGAAGGGCTGCGCGGCCTCGGTTGAGAAGGTTTCTGACGTCGAGTGGCATGTGACCGTGGCGACCGCCGACGCCGTTGCCGTGGACGTGCCCGAGCAGGACGGTGCCGCCTTCTGCGACGCCGGCGACGGCAAAGGCAAGCTCGTCATCTCGGTCTACACCGACTGCATGGGCCGCGGTGACGACGAGCTGGGCCACAAGCTCATGAAGGCGTTTATCTTTGCCGTGACGCAGCAGGAGGAGCTGCCCGCGACCATGCTGTTCTACAACGGCGGCGCCAAGCTTACCGTCGAGGGCTCGCCGGTGCTCGACGACCTCAAGGCCCTGGCCGCGCAGGGCGTGGAGATCCTTACCTGCGGCACCTGCCTCGATCACTTTGGCATTAAGGACCAGCTCGCGGTGGGCGAGGTCACCAACATGTACGTGATCGTGGAGAAGATGGAGCAGGCCGTGCGCGTCGTGCGCCCGTAGCTCATTGGATGGGATTGCCATGAGGGAGAAACGCCCGGCGCTGGTCATCACGTTTCCCACCACGGCGGCCGCCATGGGTTGCGAGAGCCTGTGCATTGAGCGCGGCCTTCCCGGGCGCACGATTCCCGTGCCGGGGGAGGTCGCTGCCGGCTGCGGCTTGGCGTGGAAGGCCTTGCCCTCAGATGAGGATTTGCTGCGTGGCGAACTTGCTGCGGCCGGCGTTCCCACCGAGGGCTTTACCGTGGTCGACATGTGGGAGGTCGTGCGATGATCTATCTGGATAACGCGGCGACGACCATGCATAAGCCGCAGACGGTGATCGATGCCGTGACACAGGCGATGTGTTCGCTCGGCAATGCCGGGCGCGGTGCTACATCGGGTGCACTCGATGCCGCGCGCACCATCCACGGCTGTCGTGTCAAGCTCGCGCGCCTCTTGGGTTGCCCGAGGGCGGACCATGTGTGCTTTACGCCCAACTCGACGGCGGCGCTCAACACGGCCATTAACGGCGTGGTGCGCCCCGGCGACCGCGTGGTCACGACGGTGCTCGAGCACAACTCCGTGCTGCGTCCGCTCAACCGCCTGGCGGCTGAGCGGGGCGTGACCGTTGAGCATACCGGCTGCGACGCGAACGGCGTGCTCGACTATGACGAGCTCGAGCGGCTGGTCACGCCCGGTACGCGTGCCGTGGTGGTGACGCATGCCTCTAATGTGACCGGCAACGCGGTCGACATTGCGCGCGTGGCGGCCTTGGCACATGCCGCGGGTGCGCTTGTGATCGTCGATGCCTCGCAGTCTGCCGGTACGGCGCATATCGATATGCAGGCCATGGGGCTCGACGTGGTGTGCTTTACCGGCCACAAGGGGCTCATGGGCCCGCAGGGCACCGGCGGCCTGGCAGTGGCGGAGGGCGTCGACGTGGCGCCTTGGGCCATGGGCGGCACGGGCGTGCACAGCTTCGATGCGTTGCAGCCCATGGAGTGGCCCACGCGGCTCGAGGCGGGCACGCTCAACGGCCACGGCATCGCGGGCCTTTCTGCCGGCCTCGACTTTATCGAGGCCCAGGGTGGGGTCGAGGCGATTGCTGCCCACGAGCGTGCGCTCGCCGATCGCTTCCTTGCCGGTGTGTGCGAGATTCCGGGGATTAAGCTCTACGGTGCCTTTGACCAGCCGGCGCACTCTGCGATCGTGTCGCTCAACGTGGGTGATATCGACTCTGCCGAGATCTCGGACGCGCTCATGCAAGGGTGGGGGATTGCGACGCGCCCCGGCGCCCATTGCGCTCCGCTTATGCACCGTGCGTTGGGAACCGAGCGCCAGGGCGTGGTTCGGTTCTCGTTTGGTTACTTCAACACGGCCGAGGAAGTCAACATGGCGATTGAGGCTCTGCGCGATTTGAGCTGCGATTAGACCAACCTTTTGCGCCCTTAGATAAACCGTTTACGCTACCTTCCCGCATTGTCGCTTATACAGGGTAATGTGAAATGATGGCCCACACTGGGACTCTGTATCTTTGCGAATTGCGGGAAGGTTCCTATGAACAGGATCACTGCTGCCCTCTATAGGTTTTTGGTTGTCTATCTTTCGGTTGCGATGGTCGTGACCTCGATACCCCTTGCGCCCCGCGCGGCCTATGCCGATGATGCCGGGGCGGTCGCCGTCGAGAGCGAGGCCCAAGAGACCGACTCGAGCTCTGACGCTGATGTCGATGCGGTCGATAACGCGTCGTCTTCGAGCGAGGGCAGCTCATCCACAACTTCCGACCAAACGAATAACGCTCAGGACGAATCGTCCAGCTCGGATACCAGCACTTCCACGTCGAGCTTGGCCCAAGACCTTTCGAGCTCCGCGACCAACTCCGATGCTGCAAAGAGCTTGGTTGCCACGGCGGAACCCTCGTCCGATGACAGCGAAGTCGATCCCCTCGTGTATGAGGACCCAACGGTCTGTGAGTATGCCAAGCTTATGCCGAACGGCTATGTGTATCCGTGTGATGCTGGCGGAAGCGTTACGGTGGAAATTGATGGAAACGACCCGTATGAGAACTCTGTCGATGGTAAATTGGTGACCAACCTGATCGTTGATTACGGAGTGGATGGGGTCCCCGGATATATTTGTGAGTACTCCTCCAATCTGCGCTCGGTACGTTTTGAGAACAGCTCTATTTCTTCAATTGGACTACACGCCTTTTCTGGTTGCTCGAATCTCGCCGATATCAGTTTTTCCGGTATGACCATTGGGGGCATCGGAACAGAGGCGTTTTCTGGGTGCGGATCGCTTACGAGCCTGAACATTAATGACGTTGCTACCATCGGCTCTATGGGCGATGCCGCGTTTGCCTGGAGCGGGCTGCGGTCTACGGGTCTCGACAAGGTCGTTGGTCTCAGTTCGATTCCTGAGAACGCTTATAATGGCTGCAGCGCTCTGACCGATACCGGTCTGGGAGGGAACACATCTATCACATCAATCGGCGTTAATGCGTTCAAAAACTGCTCTCGCCTTGCGACGACGGGACTCGAGAACAATACGACGATCAAGACGCTCCGCGAAGGTTGTTTCTCCGGGACCAATATGAGCGGCGGGCTGACGCTGCCCCTTTATTCCAAGATCGAGGAACTGCCGGGTCGTGCGTTCTATGGCTCTAAGCTTGAAACTGTGTACTTTGGATGCGACCATGTGGTGCTCATTAATTCCACCACGTTCCCCAAGCAAAACATGACTGTCATGGTCCCTGTCAAGATGGTTTCGCAATACGCAAGCGGTCGCCCCAAAGAGGTTTGGGAGAGTTGCAATGGTAGCCTGCCCGTCCCCGTAGGCAAGATGCTCCAAAAGATTGAGATCTCGCGTGATCCCGACAAAATGGCCTATCAGCCGGGGGAAAAGATCTCGCTCGAGGGCATGAGTGTCACATTTCAATATCCTCATTCGACGATGGATAGCGACTACGAAGCGCTCATAAAGGAAGAACTCGGCGAATACCTTACGGCGACCCCCTGCGATGGTGATGTCTTCGACGAGTCGATGGACGGAGAACCTATACAGCTCGTGTACGACGATGGCTACACGCGCCTTGTCGCGTACAGCAAGGGCAACCTGCAGCAGGCGGCCTACGAGTATGCCAAGCTCATGCCCAACTACTATCTGTATCCGTGCGACGCAAACGGAAATCTTACAGTAGAAATCGATGAGAACAGCCCGCGCGAGAACTCCGTCGACGGTCGAATGGTAACGAATTTGATTGTTGATTACGGGGTTGATGAAGTCGACGCACAGCTCTGTGCCGACTCTACCAATCTGCGTTCAGTGCGCTTTGAGAATAGCTCCATTTCTAAAATTGGACTGCACGCCTTCTATAATTGTCCGAATCTCACCGATATAAGCCTTTCCGGTATGACCATCGGCACCATCGGGAAAGAGGCATTCTATGGCTGCAAGTCGCTTGCGAGCCTGAACATCAGCGAGACTACTACCATTGGCTCTATGGGTGACGCCGCGTTTGTCGACTGTGGGCTGGTGTCCACGGGGCTCGACAAGGTTGTCGGCCTCACATCGATTCCCGA
>CABQHT010000077.1 GCA_902464035.1 uncultured Collinsella sp.
GTCGTGACGGCGCGAGAGAGCCGTAGCCAGTTTCAGAATCGTGCGAGCTGCCTGCGCAAGCTGAAGGCCGAGCTCGAGCGTCGCGGCCGTCCGCCGCGCCGTCGCGTCAAGACCAAGGTGCCCCAACGCTCGCGCCAGCGCAGACTCAACGACAAGCACTTCAACGCCATCAAAAAGGCCAACCGCCGCAAGCCGAGCAGAGAAGAGTAGCCTCCTCAATAAGTTGCGGTGAAATAGGGACTGTTGGGCTGTCAAAGCCGCAAAACAGTCCCTATTTCACCGCAACTTAGAAGGAGCTAGCGGGTTGGGCGCCAGACCTCGAGGGCGGCGGGGAGGATGTCGACCTCGATGCGGGAGGCGACGATGGCTTCGCCGTCGGCTTGGATGGGGTAGTTGGGCTCCTCGAAGGTGAGTTCGGCATGGCGGCAGCGGCGCATGCGCACTGGCGGAAGCTTGGTGTGGTGGCCGTCCTTGGCCGAAAGGAACATGGGCAGGGCGACTGCACGGGGCACGGGACCGCATGCGTAACAAACGTCGAGGATACCGTCGCAGGGGTCGGCATCGGGGCAGATACGATAGCCCGAGCCATAGGTGGGGCCCAGCTGGATGGCCATGATAATCGCCCGCACGCGCTCGGCGGGCGCGCCGTCAAAGCTAACCGTCATGGGGTAGTTGCGATAGCGCAGGCCAAACTGCTCAAGTCCCGAAAGGGTATAGAGCGGAGCGCCGGTAAGTCCCGTCTTCTTGCGCAGCTCGGTGGTGCCCAGGCCGATGGCGGCGTCAATGCCGACGGAGAGCGTCTGGTCGTAATACTCGCCGGCCGCCTCGCCGCTGCCGCTTGCAGGGTTCCACGAGCGAATGCGCCCGATGTCCTGACGCTGCAGCTCGCAGGTGAGCAGGGCGCCAAAATCTTTACCGGAAAAATCATCGATGCCGAGCGTCTGGGCAAAATCGTTGCCGGAGCCCACGGGCAGGACGGCAAGAGCCGGTCGGGCTGCCTCTTCCTGTGCCATGAGTCCATTGACGACCTCGTGGATCACGCCGTCGCCTCCGAGTGCGATAACCGTGTGGTAGCCCTGGGCCTGTGCGGCAAGTTCTTTGGCGTGTCCCATGTGCTCGGTCAGCACCAGATCAAACTGGGATGAGCGCGCGGTCATGTCCAAAAAGCGCTGTAGGCGCTCAGCCACTTCGCGTGCCGCGCCCGACTGGGCGGCGGGATTGGCGATGATCAGCGTGCGGCCAAAATCTGTTGCGTGCATGGGGCGACTCCCGGCGTATGGCGTGACGATGCGGTCGCGTTCGGGTTATGTTGCCCCGATTGTGACCGTGCGGCGTTTACTGCATCTACTCTATCAGGTCGTTGTGACGCTCGATAGCCTCTGCCACCGTGCCACCCTCGTCCACAATGAGCGAACGGCGCTTGGGCGAGATAATGCGCTGCGCGGGATACACGCCGCGGTGGCCACCGGCAAGATAACTGATAAACGCAACGATGACAAAGAACCCGGCCGCTGTGCCGTGGAACAGGTCGATGGCCATCATGCAGGTAGTGATGGGCACGTTGAGGCCGGCGCAGAACACGCCGAGCATGCCGAGGGCCGCCAGAAAGCTGGGGTCGATGCCGGTGAGGCAGCCGATCCAGCCGCCAAGTGCAGCTCCAATACCAAACAAGGGCGTGACCTCGCCACCCTGGAAGCCGGCGCCCAGGGTGAGTGCCGTCACGACCAACTTGATGGCTGCGTCGGCAAGGGTCGTGTTGCCGGCGAAACCAGCGCCCGAGAGCCAGGTGGCAAGGCCGGCGTACTTCCAGGCATCGAGCACCGCGTAAGCTGCGAGCACCACGAGTGCGCCTATGAGTGCGCGGACGAGGTAATTGGTGATAAAGCGACCGTACAGGCTTTTGACGGTTCGAACCGACCAGGCAAAGAGGCGCGCGGTGAGACCAAAGATAATGGCGCTGATAACAACGATGGCGACCGTTCGGGGTGTCATATCGGGGACACTGGCGATGACGTTCACCTCGTACTCGGTGCCCAGGGCAAGCGACGTAAAATAGCCGGTAAACGAGGCGACGAGGCAGTAGATGCCGGCGGTGTAGTCGATCTTGCCGATAAAGCACATCTCCATGCCAAAGAAGGCACCGGCGAGGGGCGAGCCGAACACGGCGCCAAAGGCAGACGAGATGCCGGCGAGCATGAGGTCGTGATGGTCGTGCTTTTTGAGATGCGCCAGATTCGAGATGTTGCTGGCGATGGTGCCACCGATCTGCACCGCAGCGCCCTCGCGTCCGGCCGAGCCGCCTGTCAGGTGCGTAAGCGTGGAGCAGACAAAGGTGAGGACGGCCATGCGGGCATGGATGAGACGGGTGCCCAGGGCAGAGTCGATGACCAGGTTGTTGCCACGTTTGGCGGCAAGGCCATGGTTCTTATACACCCATGCGGTGGCGACACCTACGGCGGGGAGCAGGGCGTAGATCCACGCATGGTGCTCGCGATAATCGGTCGCGATGTTCAGCGAGGCCAAAAATGCCCAAGCGGCAACGCCCATGGCGAACGAGACGATCACGACGAGCGCGAGCAGCTTGGCGCTTGCAAGCAGATTTCGGGCGTTCCGGCGCGTGTCGGCGGCCAAGAGATGCTCAGAGCGGGTGAGCTGATGCCTGCCGGCCATGATGGCGTCATTCAGGGAGAAGAAGCCTCCCTCATCGAGCGGCAGGGAATTGTCTTGCTCTTCGCTTTCGCTGTCTGATGTGTCGGTAAAAGCCATGGTGTCCTCTTCTTTGGTTACAACGCAAGCATTATAGAGCGTGACAAACGCGTCAAGCCGGTGGGTTGGTTTCGATTCTGTTTCGTGCCCTGTAACCGACAGGTGTATTTGCGAGTGCGGACCGTCTCGCGGTCGAGCGACGGGGGATTATACTGAATAAAACATAAAGAATCGGCGCCCTTGTTACGCGCCGCGATCTGTAAGAGGTGCATATGGCAGAGAAGCTCATTCCGTTGGAGGACGCGCAGGCAATTGTCTTGTCACATGTGAGTCCGACCGGGGTTGTCGAGATTCCCGTATGGCAGGCGGCGGGTCTTCCTTTGGCTGAGGATGCTGTGGCCGATATCGACATCTCGCCATTTGCCAACAGCGCCATGGACGGTTATGCCGTGCGCGCCGTCGACCTTGGTGCGGCCACCGGCGATACTCCGGTGACGCTTTCCGTTGTTGGCCACGAGGCGGCGGGTCATGTGTTTAAGGGTACGATTGGCGCGGGCGAGACGGTCCGCATTATGACGGGCGCGCCGGTGCCAGAGGGCGCCGATGCCGTGGTGAAGTACGAGATCGTCGACGTGCTCGACGGCGATGGCAACGAGGGCTCGCACGTCCGCTTCTCGGCGCCGGCTAAGGTGGGGGAGAACGTTCGCTCTGCTGCCGAAGAAGCCCATGCCGGCGACGTCGTGATGCGTGCCGGTGAGGTTGTGGCGCCGGCTGGTGCGGGCCTGCTGGCAAGCGCCGGGTACGCGAGCGTGAAGGTGCACGCCGCACCGCACGTGGGCATCATCTCGCTGGGCACAGAGCTGGTTGCTCCAAGTGAGCTTCCGGCGCGTGGCCAGATTCGCGATTCCAACTCCTCGGCGCTGATGGCCGAGGCACTCGATGCCGGTGCCGAGCCTGTCTTCTATGGCATAGTGCCCGACGACGAGCAGGCGATATCCGAGCTCGTACACCGCGCGGTGCGCGAGTGCGATTTTGTCATTACGAGCGGTGGCGCCTCGGCGGGCGACTACGACTACGTGACGGCACTGGTCCAGCGCGAGGGCGAGGTCCTGTTCGATCGCATCTCGATGCGTCCCGGCAAGGCCATCACGTTTGGACTGCTCGGCGGCAAACCGTACCTGGGGCTTTCGGGTAATCCCGCTGCGGCTTACGTGGGCTTTGAGATGCTCGCGCGCCCGGCGATTCGCAAGATGCGCGGCTTTGCCGAGGGGGCGCGTCCTGTTCAACAGGCAATGCTGACACACAGAGTGAAGAAGCGCCAGGACCGTCGATTCTATGACCGCGCCACGGTTGCGCGCGATACCCAGACCGGCGAGCTTATGGTGACTGAGGCCAAGAGCCAGAATTCGGCGCTGCTTGGCACGATGCAGCGCGCGAATTGTCTGCTGCGCATTAACGAGGGCCCGTGCGAGCTCGAGCGGGGCGATGTCGTGGATGTCGTCCGTGTCGATCTGCCCGAGGGAACGGTGCTGTAGGAGGATGACGATGGAGTTGAAGATTTCGATCGTGACGTGTTCGGATACACGCGATCTTGCCCAAGATGAGGCCGGAGCCGCGCTCGAGGAACTCATTGCGGCTCAGGGCTGGTCGGTCGCTTCGCACGTGGTCGTGCGCGACGACGTCAGCGAGATCGGCGATGCCATCATGGATGCTGCTGACGTGCATCAGGCCAATGTAGTGCTCACCTGCGGCGGCACGGGACTTTCGATGCGCGACGTGACGCCCGAGGCAACGCGCGCAGTCTGCGACCGCGATGTGCCGGGCATTGCCGAGGCGATTCGCGCGTACTCGATGACCAAGACGCGCCGCGCGATGCTGTCGCGCGCCGTGTGCATGCAACGCGGTCATACACTTGTCGTAAACTTTCCCGGATCTACCAAGGCAGCCCGCGAAAGCTGGGAGGCGATTGCCGACCAGCTGGAACACGCGGCACAGATGACGGCGGGCGGCGGACACACCAAATAAGTGTTTCACCTGCGGCGGAGTGACCCGAACGGTTGCTCCGCCTTTTTGCTTGATGCCGAGGTGAAGTCGATGCGTGTCGTAATCTGAAAATATATTCTCATGCGAGAATAATTTCTCACTGCCATTATTCGCGCTGAAGTATAATCTGATTACAGAATAAAGCCCGCGGTGGGGTGCCCGGGCACAAGGTCCGAAAGGGTTCAATATGTTCGATATGGTTTCTCGCCGCGGTTTCGTTTCGCTTTCTGCCGCTGCTGCCGCCGGCCTTGGCCTTGCTGGCTGCTCCGGTAACAAGGCATCCGAGCCTGGTGGTTCCGACGCAGGTTCTGCCAAGTCCTCCTCTAAGAAGAAAGCCGTCGAGCTGCAGATTTTCGCCGCCAACTCGCTCGAGAAGGCCCTTCCCGAGGTCCAGGAACTCTACACCGACCAGACCGGCACCACCTTTGCCGACACGCAGTTCAAGGCCTCTGGCGACCTGGTCGAGCAGATGAAGGCCGGCGCTGCCGTCGACGTGCTCATCACCGCTTCCAAGGGCACCATGGACGATGCCGAGACTGCCGAGCTCGTCGACACCGACACCCGTGAGGACATGTTCGTCAACGACCTCGTGATCATTCGCGCCGAGGGCTCCGACACCAAGGTCGAGGCCATCGCCGATGTCGCGAGCCTGGACGGCAAGATCGCCATCGGCGACGCCAAGACCGTTCCGGCCGGCAAGTACGCCAACCAGGCGCTGGCCTCCGTCGGCCTCTACACCGGCACCGAGGGCGACGACGGCGAGTACGCGCCCGAGATTGCCGACAAGGTCGCGCTGGCCGATAAGGTCGGCACCGCTGCCGCCTACGTGTCCACGGGCGACTGCGTGGCAGGTTTTGTCTACAGCTCCGACATCTACCGCTACGACGGCATCGAGGAGGCCTTCGTGTGCCCTGAGGATTCGCACAAGCCCATTGTGTACCCGGGTGCCGTGGCCGAGAGCTCCGAGCATGCCGACGAGGCCAAGGCGTTCATCGACTTCTGCCTTTCCAACAAGAAGGCCCAGAAGATTTGGGCTAAGTACGGCTTTGAGCTTTCCGAGTAGTGCGAAACTTCGCTGCATAACGATATGCTTGAGGGCGGGCGTTCTTGCGATCGCCCGCCCTATTTAGATTGAAGCGGCGTACCCGCGCGCCGTTGCCCTGTATTTGAGGAGTCGCCCGTGTCAAGGAAAACGATTTGCCTGTTCTCTGCGTTGGCGGCGATTGTCTGCGCACTGACGGCGCTGCCTGGGGTTGCCCGAGCCGAGGCGCTTTTTGCCACTGCCGACGGATGCCAGGCGACCGAGGACTCCGCGCTTATCGATGGCGTCGATTTTGGCCTCAACGCCTTTGAGCGCAACGCCAAGGGCACGGCCCGCTCGTTTACCGACCAGCCCGAGGGCTATCGTTTTCCCATCTACAGAAAGACGTCGCTCGTAACGGTGACCACGCCTACGAGCATTGTGGTGTGGGTCGATGCACATACTGCCAAGGAAGCGGGCCTCGATATCGCAAATGCCTCCGACCAAAAGGCGCTCAAGTTGATGCTCGCGGGGCTCGATAAGTCTCACTCCATGGGAGGCGCGCTGCTGGAGGACTCCAAGCTCGAGTGGGTGTTTACCTCGGACAATGAGCTGGTACAGGGCGATTACCGTTATCTGTTTAAAGTGAAGGGCGACGACGGCGACTACTACACCGTCGTGAATGCCGCGGACGCCGCAAACACCGGGCTCAATCTGGGTGACGGAGCCCTGTGGAGCGATAACGCCGCCTTGGTGCCGTATACGAGTGTCTCGACGACGGAGCCGCCCTCGCTAGCGGAGCGCGCCGCGACCTTCTTTGGCAGTATTGACTACCGCCCGTTTTGGGTGTCCATCAAGACGAGCGGTCTCGCCTTGGTGATCGCGTTTGCGCTCTGTTTGCCGCATGGAAGACCATGGGGACCACGAGCCGCGTGAAGGGCCTGCTCGATTCGGTCTTTACCATCCCCATGGTGCTGCCGCCCACGGTCTGCGGCTTTTTGCTCCTCATGCTGTTCGGCCGCTCGACCGGGGTGGGCCAGTGGCTGATTGCGCACGGCATCTCGATTGTCTTTACGTGGCCCGCGGCGGTGATCTCTGCCGTGGTGGTGTCGTTCCCGCTCGTCTATCGTACGGCACTCGGCGCCTTCGAGAGCCTCGACACGCAGATGCTCGATGCAGCGCGCACGCTGGGCTGGTCCGAGCGACGCATCTTCACCAAGCTCATGATGCCCCTCGGCTGGCCCTCCATTGCCGCCGGCACGGTGCTCGCCTTTGCCCGCGCGATGGGCGAGTTTGGCTGCACGCTGTTCTTTGCGGGCAACTACGCCGGCATTACGCAGACCATTCCCATCGCCATCTACTTTGAGTGGATGGGCGGCAACACGTCGGTAGCGCTCTTTTGGGTCGTCGTCGTGATCGTCTTCAGCTTCTTGGTCATCCTGTTCATCAACATGTATACGTCGCATTCGCAAAAGTATCGCGAGCGCGGCCTTTCCCGTGCGGAGCGCAAGCAGGCCAAAGAGCTCGCTGGGCAGGGCGATTCGCTCGACCCCGTCGGTGGCGATGCCCTGCGTATCGATCGTGAGTCGCTGGCCGAGCTTATGCGTGACGACGCGGTCGCGAAGGGAGGTCGATAGGCCAT
>CABQHT010000078.1 GCA_902464035.1 uncultured Collinsella sp.
TCGTTGAGGCACAGGTCGTGCCACAGTTCGTCGTAGGCGCGCTGCAAAAACGTGCCGTACACACCAAAGACTGGCTTGGCGCCCGAGCGCGCAAGCGCGGTGGCAAAGGTCACGGCGTGTTCCTCGGCAATGCCCACGTCGACAAACTGCTTGCCTGCCGCGGCGCGAAGCTCGGGTGTAAAGCCCATGATGTAGGGCGTGGCGGCCGTGATGCCCACAACCTGCGGATCGCGCTCGATGGCAGCGCTCAGGGCCTCGCCCGTAATATCGGCATAGGTGCGCGGCGCAGGCTCGCTCGGATGGCCCGGGCAGAGCTTGCGCCCAGTCGCCATGTCAAACGGACCCACATGATGCCAGCGCTCGGGGTCGCTCTGGGCCGGCTCAAAGCCCTTACCCTTGGCGGTGGAGACGTGCAGCACGATGGGATGATCGATATCGCGCAGCTCCTGCAGCGCGTCGACTAGGGCCAACACATCGTTGCCGGTGTCCAGATAGCGGTAGTCGAGCCCCATCGCGCGGAAAACGTTGCGCTCGCAGGTGCCGTTGCTGGCGCGCAGCTCGGCCAGATTGCGATACAGGCCACCGTGGTTTTCGGCGATGGACTGGTCGTTATCATTGACGATGATGATCAGGTTGCTGTCGAGATCGGCGGCATTATTAAAGCCCTCAAACGCCAGGCCGCCCGAAAGCGAGCCGTCGCCAATGATGGTGATGACGTTGTATGCATCGCCCGCCAGGTTACGAGCGTGCGCCAGGCCGCAGCCCAGGCTCACCGATGTGGAGGTATGACCCATGGCGAACAGGTCGTGCTCGGACTCGTCGGGATTGGCAAAGCCAGAAGCCTCGCCATAACGCTCCGGATCGATATAGGTGTACGCGCGCCCAGTCAGCGCCTTGTGGGCGTAGGTCTGGTGCGAAACGTCAAAGACAATCTTGTCGATGGGGGAGTTAAACACGCGATGAAGCGCAACCGTAAGCTCAACGACGCCCAAGTTGGGGGCAACGTGCCCGCCGACGGCGGCGGAGCTTTCGAGGATTGCCTGACGGATCTCGCCGCAGAGCAGCGGAAGCTCGGCGCGGTCGAGAGCCTTGACGTCCTCGGGCGTTGTCGTTTGCGTAAGCAGCATCGTTGTGGGTTACTCCATGCGAATCGTGCGCCGGCACTCCCTCGGCCGGCACAATTGCACAAGACAGTCTCGCACATTTTGGCGTTTGATATGTGACGGCGGCGCGGTAATTCGCCAACTGGTGGGGCAAAACGTTTTGTCCGATGCCATACTGGTAGATTCGATGATGATTTTATTCATTGCGTGCAGGCTGTGGCTTGCCGCCGAGCGCCGCCGGAAGGAGGCCGCATGTCCGATACCGTTCGTGCCGAGAAAATCGCGTGCGAAGTAGACCATGCTGCCCGTCAACTGGCACAGGTGGGCCGTCTGGACCTGACGCGCGAGTTTATCCAGCATGGCGATGTGACGGTGTATACGCATGTGACCTCGGTGGCGCGGGCAAGTCTGTCCTTTGCCGAGCGCTTGGGCCGCGTCGGTATCTCCGTCGACCGCTTGTCGCTGCTGCGCGGGGCCCTGCTGCACGATTACTTTCTCTATGACTGGCACGATCCCGACCCAAGCCATCGACTGCATGGCTTTCGGCATCCGTTTTTTGCCCTGGCGCGTGCCGAAGAGGATTTTGAGCTGACGTCGCGCGAGCGGAATATTATCGTACGGCATATGTTTCCGCTGGTACCGGTGCCGCCGACGTGTCGCGAGGCATGGATTGTGTGCCTGGCGGATAAATGGTGCGCGCTGCGCGAGACGATTGCCGGCCGTCTGCCGCGCAAGGACGAGGCGGACGATGACGTGAGCAGCGAATCGAGCGAAAAGAGGAGAGGGTAGACGGTGGGAACCGCGATTGATATGGCTTTTGGCGGCGCGACGCTTGCCGCTTGTCCGCTCTCGGCACTGGTGCTCTCGTTTGCCTTTTACGGGTTTTGCGGCTGGGCGTGGGAGTCGACGGTTTGCGCCATGCTCAATCACGGACGATTTGCCAACAGTGGCTTTTTGCTGGGGCCGTGTTGCCCTATCTATGGTGTGGGCGGCATAGCCTGCTGGCTTTTGCTGCGTGGGATTCCAGATGCCTCGAGCCAGTTTGTCGCCGCGGCGCTTGTATGCAGCGTAATCGAGTACAGTGTGGGCCTTCTATTGGAAAAAACAACAGGCGCGCGCTTTTGGGATTACTCGCACCTGCCGTTTAATTTGCATGGACGCGTCTGTCTGTACTGGGCTTGCGCGTTTGGCTTGGGTGCGTTGTGCATTTGCCGTTTAGTGGAGCCGGCATTGCTGGGGCTGCTTGGCCATCTGCCGGTGCTGATTGTGCGGCTGTCCGCCTTTATCGTCGCGGTCGCGATGATGGTCGACGCGGTGTGCTCTTTGGCCAGCTGGCGCCGCCTGTCCGATCAGCTGGAGCGTGTGCGTGCCGACCTTGCCGACCGCATCAATGAGTCGCTTGCCGATGCCTCCGACTCTATGCTCGAACGTATTCCCGATTCGGCAATCGACTCGGTGGCGCAGACGCATATCCGCGGTCGCGCCGTTAACGCGTGGCTGGCCGAGCTGGGCGACGCCGCGCTCGATGCCCTGCGCGAGAAGGCTTCGATGCCGACGTTTATCTCGGACGGCGCTCGCGGCCTGGCGCTCGCTGCCCGCCGCGTGGCCGATGCCGCGCCGAGCATGCCGCGTCCGTCGCTCAGTCGTCGCCTTGCCGGCAAGCGCATGAGCCGTCCGGTGCCGAGCGTGTCGCTCAGCCGCCGCGACCTACGCTTCTTCAACGCCTTCCCGCGTCTGCGCATCAATCGCTACGAGGGCGTCATCCGAGCTACCGACCTCCGCGACCGAGCCCGCGAGCTGTTCCGGCGCTAGCCGGGACGGGCGTGTTTGCGGCTTCCTTGCTCGCGTATTTCCCGTTCGTTTCGCGCCCGTTGCCGCGCCGTTTCCAAGATTGCGGCACCGTTTCCATTCGACAACGCAGCGTTTAACAACGCCGTATCTGGTCTACACCAGTTGCCCCTCGGCCGCATTATGGGCGCCGACAACGTCCATGCGACCAAAGGGGAGCGAATGTACGATACGGGATCGACAACGTTTATGCTCATCTGCACCATGCTCGTGTTTTTAATGACACCGGGCCTGGCGTTTTTCTATGGCGGCCTGTCCAGGCGCAAAAATGTCATCAACACCATGCTTATGTGCTTTGGCGCCATTGGCCTGGTTGGTGTGCTGTGGATTGTTGCTGGCTGGTCGCTGGCCTACGGCGGCGACGGCTCCAGTCCGTTTATTGGAGGCCTTGACCAGCTGCTGTGCCTGCCGGTGCTCAACCAGGTGCTGCAGGCGGCCGAGGGCAATGCCGCGGACGGTGCCGTCTACCCTCAGATCATCAACATCGCCTTCCAGATGGCGTTTGCCATGATCACGGCCGCTATCGTCACGGGCAGCCTGGCCGGTCGCGTTAAGTTTGGGGCCATGACGGCCTTCCTGGGCATTTGGCTGCTCGTGGTCTATGCGCCGCTCGCCCACATGGTTTGGGGCGGCGATGGCTCCTTTATCGGCGACATCATCGGCGCACTCGACTTTGCTGGCGGCGACGTGGTGCACATTTCGTCCGGTCTTACCGGCCTGATTCTCTGCTTAATGCTCGGCCGTCGTCGCGGCTTTGGCATGGTGAGCTACCGTCCGCATAACGTGCCGTTTGTGGCGCTGGGCGCCGGCCTGCTTTGGTTTGGCTGGTTTGGCTTTAACGGCGGCAGCGAGTTTAAGGCCGACGCCGTGGCGGCACTCGCCATCCTCAACACCGTGACGGCCAGCGCGGCGGGCATGGTTTCGTGGCTTGCCGTCGAGCGCGTGCACACCGGTCGCCCCACGCTGGTGGGTGCCAGCACCGGTCTGGTTGCGGGCCTTGTGGTGGTCACGCCAGGTGCGGGCTTTGTCGAGCCGTGGGCAGCGCTGGTCATGGGCCTGATCGTGTCGCCCGTCTGCTACCTGGCCATCAGCCATCTTAAGACCAAGTTTGGCTACGACGATGCGCTCGACGCGTTTGGCTGCCACGGCATTGGCGGCATCTTGGGTGGCGTGCTCACGGGTCTGTTTTGCGTGCCGGAGCTCTCGTGGACCGGTAAGGGTGGCCTGTTCTACACGGGCGACATGTCGCTGCTCGTTTCGCAGATTCTGGGCATTGTGGTGACGGTCGTCATTGTGCTGGTGCTCGATCTGGTGATCGCCACGGTGGTCAAAGCGCTGTTCCGTGGCAGCCTGCGCGTGGACGAGGCCGACGAGGCGCTGGGCTTGGATGCGAGTCAGCACGGCGAGAGCGCCTACCCTTCCTTCTCCGGACTCGACTGACGGCTTCCCCAGGCACCGCACCTTGCCGTTCAATCGTCGCTCACGTACTTAAGTACGCTTCGCTCCTCTTCCACGGCAATCTGCGGCACCTGGGAAACCCGTCAAGACCTGTTAGTTGGACTTTTTTGATCTGCAAGGTTGGTTTGTGGCACTTGGGAAACCCGTGCCATGAGAAGGACAATTCATTTCTTTTATTGAAGAGAGGAATTCACTATGAAGAAAATTACGGCTATCGTGCGCCAGGAGAAGCTTGAGGTTCTTAAGGATGCGCTGTTTGCTGCCGATGTTCGCGGTATGACTATCAACCAGGTGCAGGGCTGCGGCTCACAGCATGGCTGGAAGGAATACGTGCGCGGCAACGAGTTGCTTGTCAACACGATCCCCAAGGTGCAGTTCACCCTTATCTGCGCCGATGAGCACGTCGATGGCATTGTCGACATCATCTGCAACGCCGCTCGCACCGGAGCCGTCGGTGATGGCAAGATCTGGGTCGAGCCGGTCGAGGAAGTCATCCGCATCCGTACCGGCGAACACGGCCCCGCCGCGGTGTAGAATCGACCGCCTACCATCCGCAACGTTAAAATGCTGCAATGAGGCACAAGACTTGCGTTGCGGATGGACGGATTATGGGTCGTAATAAATATCCCGAGGAGACGGTTGCGAAGATTCTCGACGCGGCGCTGGAGCTATTCTGCGCACAGGGTTATGAGGGGACGAGTATTCAAGATATCGTTGACCGTCTCGACGGCATGACCAAGGGCGCTGTCTATCATCACTTCAAGAGCAAAGAAGAGATTTTCAACGCCGCGTTTGATCGGGCGATGACTCCGATTGTTGAGCACCGTCGCTCGATGCTTGGCGTTGGTAATATGACCGGCGCCCAAAAGCTCAGGCGGCTGTACGCGCCCGAGTCCGTTGTTCCGCAAATTGAGCTATGGGCGCGCATGCATCCTGCGGCAGATCCGGTAAAAAGCTCGCGTCTTCTGGCGATGCAGTACCAGGGCTCGTTTAACGAGTCTGCCGATGGCTATCTCTTGCCAGTGATCGAGGAGGGCATCGCTGACGGCTCTATTGCGTGCGAATGCCCGCGCGAAGCGGCAGAGGCCGTATCGTTGCTGGCGAATCTTTGGCTGCTGCCGCTGTTCCGTCCGCTCGAGCCCAAGGAGCGAATGCTCGCTCGTGCACAATGTCTGGCGCAGATGGCCGCTGCGGTGGGACTCGATTTGGGCGAGGAAGTGCTCCAGACAACGGCACGGATTTGGGACGTATGGGACCGCGCTGGGTGGTAATATAGATACCAACGGTATGTAATTGATTTGTGAGGGTAGCCACGGCTGCCCTTTTCAAGTCATTAAATACATACTAGTGGTATGTATAGGGGGTGGGCTTATGGCTGGGCTGAGAGACGTCGGCGTCTCGTTGAAATCAAAAACAGTGCGGTCAATCAGGCTCGCGGAACTTCTGGTTGCGCAGCTGTGCACGTATTCGATGCTGTCGGCGCTGTGCTTTGCGTATCCGCTTTACTTGTTCGATTGCAGCGGATCGTCAACGTTATATGGCGCCGCCGTGGCGATAGCGTTCATACCCGGCGTACTCGCAACTCCGATTGGCGGAATCTTGGCGGATAGGGGAAGACATCGCGAGGTCCTCGTGGCCCTTGGCATTGCTCTGATGACTGCATCACTGCTGTCTATCCCCATGAAGCGCTCGTTGCCTCTTGCGGTCGTCGTAGTAGCGATACTTTGTGTTCAATATGGTGTTCAATCGCTGCTAAAGCCAATGCTCCAAGTTGAGACGGTGCGTATGGCGGGTGAAGAGAAGGTTGAGCGGGCCACTGCATTGGTTTCGCAGATGACCATGGTGAGCAATATCTTGGGTCCTGTGGTCGGGACGGCAGTCTATGGGTGCTTTGGCATCGATGCTCTTTGCACAACCGCGTCGGTGGCGTTTGCGATTTCAGCTCTCTTGTTTGGGGTCGCACTCAAGCAAAACGCCTCATCTGAAACGATGAGAGACGGCGCGACTCGCACGACATGCCGAAACGATTTTCGGGAGTCGATTCGGTATCTGTTGCAAAATGCATCATTGGTCGCTGTGATTTTGCTTGCGGCAGTTTTGAACCTTGCGTTGGTTGGGCTAACGATTGGCGCTCCCATTATTGTTACAAAGCATCTCGGCATGCAATCGTCCTGCGTTGGGATAGTTGAGGTTGCTCTGGGCCTGGGTGGTCTTACCGGCAGTGGCTTGGTCGGCATTTGGCCGCATCGTTTTTCTTTCAATGGCATATGCCGATATGTTGCGATGATCTGTTTTGGAGTCGCGCCGATTATTGTTACGCTGTTGTTCGGCGTAGATGTATGCGTGTTCACCGTGTTTGCGGTTGGTTCGGCATGGGTCATGGTGTGGGCAAGCATTGCGTCGGTTGAAATCATCGCGTTTGTTCAGCGGGCAGCGCCGACAGAACTCTGCGGAAAAGCGCTTTCGGTCGTTTACATGGTCCTTTCCTGCGCAACGCCGATCGGGCAATTGGTGTACGGGGTTGCATATGATCGATGGGCACCGGCGTTTGTATTCGCAGCCATGCTGGCGGTGCTGGCGCTGACGATGGCGCTGTTTTATCGGCTGAAAAGTCGCTCGTAACGATTGATTTAACGCACTGGGGCACTGTGGTTTTGCGGAAGCGAATGCCCTGGCGCGTTGGAACACCCTTGCATGGGC
>CABQHT010000079.1 GCA_902464035.1 uncultured Collinsella sp.
AGATAGTGGACGAGATAGTCGAGAAGCACGGTCTCAAGAAGGAGTAACATCGGGATTTGCAGCGACGGACCTCAGGACGCTCTTACACCACGTCTGCGCGCGCGACCCCTCTAACCACATGTAAGGGAAATTCCATCCCGGTATTCGGCTAAAAAATGGGACAAGCTTTCCCAACTGGCGCTCAAAAGGAAAATGCATCCCGGAATGAGAACGAATTCCGGGATGCATTTTCCGCCATCTATCGCAGGCGACTAGTTGCCTTTGTGGAAGAGGTTTTTGATAACGGAGGGGATGCTCTTGGCGCCCTTGGCCGTCACATCGATAAAGTCAGGCGAACGCACGAGCTTATCCTCGTCAACGTACTTGCGGACCGCACGAAGCGTCTCTTTGTCGTCGCGCGTCGAAAACGTAAAGTGACCATTGTCCTTGGTGAAGATAGCAAAACGCGTAATCTTCTTGGTGCCGCGCAAAACCTCAGCGGCAATATAGTCGACCTCATCCCACGGGATTTGAATATAATCCTCGGGATTGCGCTCGTTATAGTACTCAAACGCCTTATTGCCCACCATTACATTACCGTGACTGGTAAGCCCCATCAGGCAGGTTGCCGGCGTTGCCAGATCGACCGTGCTGTTCTGAGATTGCGCCATGCGCGCCTCGCCCTCCAAATAAAACAATCGGACCGCATCCAGTGTACCCACCGGGTGCGGTCCGTTTCAATGGCTCAAAAGCCCTTGCCTAGCAATTCTCGGTCTTAAGCCGAAACGTGCTTACATGAAGCCGCAGACGCGACCGATGATGCCGATGGCGAAGAGAGCCAGGATGATGACGATCGGGCTGACCTTCTTCTTGAGGAGCTTGCAGACCAGCAGGGTCAGGCACACGGCGGCAAGGCCGGGGATGAGCTGATCGAGGTTAGCCTGAAGCGTGGTGACCTTCACCTGATCAAGGGCGTTAGCACCGATGGAGTTATACATCGTCAGTGCTTCCTTGACACCCTCAGAACCGGAGGGCAGGTTAGCCCAGTCGATAAAGGCGCCAGCAGACTGCGTGACCTTGGAGACGACCGGGGTGAAGGAGATGGACACCCAGCGCTCGACCAGGGCGCCGATGATGAACATACCCAGGATGGAAGCGCCCTCGGTGACCTTGCCCATCAGACCGCCGGAGAGGTCCTTGGCGATGGAGGAGCCGACCTTGTAGCCAAACTCCTGCGTGTACCACAGGAAGGCGTAACGGATGATGTTCCACGCGAAGAAGAACAGCAGCGGACCGGCGATGCTGCCGGACAGGGCCAGGGAAGCGCCCAGAGCGCCCAGAATCGGGCGAAGGGTGAACCAGAAGGCGGGGTCGCCGACGCCGGCGAGCGGGCCCATCATACCGACCTTGACGCCCTGAATGGCGACGTCGTCAATCGGAGCACCGTTGGCGCGCTCCTCCTCGAGAGCGAGGGTAACGCCAATGACGGGGGCGGAAACATAAGGGTGGGTGTTATAGAACTCCAGGTGGCGCTTAAGAGCGGCAATCTGGTCATCCTTGCTGGTGTAGAGCTTCTTGATCGCAGGGATCATTGCGAAGCACCAGCCGCCGTTCTGCATACGCTCGTAGTTCCACGAGCCCTGAAGGAACTGATGACGGAAGCAAACCTTCTTGCGGTCAGCCTTGGTGAGCTGAATCTTGTTCTCTGCCATATGTATCACTCCCCTCCTACTCGTAATCGTTCAGAATGTCGCCGAGCGGGTCGCCGGAGCCACCGCCCATGCCGCCACCCTGCTTGGCCAGATCCTTAAGGCCAAGGTAGATGAGGGCAAGGGAGATGCCGATGAGGCCAAGGGCGATCAGCGTGAGCTGAGGGATGGCAGCAAGGACAAAGCCGAGGACGAAGAACGGCCAGGTCTCCTTGGTGGCCATCATGTTGATGACCATGGCGTAACCGACGGAAGCGACCATGCCGCCGCCGACAGCCATGCCGCCGGACAGCCAGTCGGGCATAGCGTTAAGCGCGTTGGTAACAGCCTCGGCCGGGATGATGCACAGAAGCACTGCCGGGATGGCGATACGAAGGCCCTGCATGAGGATAGCAGCGTACTGCCAGCGCTCGATGCCGGCGAAGTCGCCCTTCTCGGCGCAACCGTCCATGGCGTGAGCGATAGCGGTAGCCAGGGTACGGCAGATCATGGTCAGGAACAGACCAGCGACCGACAGCGGGACGGCGACGGCGATGGCGGCGGTAACGGCCTTGGCCGAATCGGTGGCGCCACCGTTGAGGGCGAGCACCATGATGATCGAAGAAGCGACCGAGGCCAGAGCGGCGTCAGGCGCGACGGCGGCGCCGACGTTAGCCCAGCCAAGGGCCATCATCTGGAGCGAACCGCCCAGGAGGATGCCCTCCTGAAGGTGACCGGTTACGAGACCGATAAGCGTGCATGCCACGAGCGGCTGATGGAACTGGAACTCATCCAGAATGCCTTCCATACCGGCAAGCAATGCGACAATCGCAACAAGCAGAATAGTGATTGCAGACATGTATCGGACCCTCCTTTACTATGCTTGAGCGGCCAGTTCGGCCTTAGCTTTCTTCAACATGGCGTCGAGATCCTCGGAGGAATCCGAAGGAACCTTGCGAACCTCGAACTTGACGCCCTTGGCCTTGAGGGCCTCGAGAGTCTTGACGTCGTCATCGCCCATAGCGACGGCGTTGGTGACGACGACCTTGCCCTTGGAGTGGGCCATGGAACCGATGTTGGCTTCCTTGATGTCGACGCCGGCCTCGATGGCCTTGAGCAGATCCTGCGGGTTCTCGAAGAGCAGCATCGCCTTGGTGTCACCAAAGCGCGTGTCCTTGACGACCTCGGCCATCTTCTTGATGGGCACGACGTTGGCATGGACTCCCGGAGGGGCAGCCTGCTCGATCATGGTCTTGCGGAGCTCATCGTGAGCAACGCCGTCGGAAACCACGATGATGCGGTTAGGGTTGATCTGCTTGGTCCACGTGGTGGCCACCTGGCCATGAAGCAGACGGGTGTCGATACGGACGTGGGCAATCTTGATGTGCCCGTCGCCGATGACCGTTCCCGGAGGGATGGCGCCTGCAGGAGCAGCAGCGGCCGCAGCCGGCTTCTTCTCCTCGGGCTCCAGAGACTCGGGCTTGACGCGCACGCCAGCCTTAGCCTCAGTCACGAGATGTTTTGCGATCGCATGTGCAGTGTTCTTTGCGTCAAAGCGCTGCGAATATGCCTCGATGAGCATAGGCAGGTTGACACCGGTGACGATAGCCCAGGAATCGTGGCCCTCGATGAGCCCGCTGATCTGGTTGAACGGCGTGCCGCCCCACAGATCAACGAGGAAGAGCACCTGCTCCTGGTCCTCGAAGGAAGCGACTGCTTCCTCGACCTTGGCACGGAAGTCGTCGGGGCCCATGCTCGGCTCGAGCGAGACCACGGCTACAGACGGCTGATCGCCAAAGACCATCGAGCCCGTCTGCTTGATTCCAGCAGCCAAGTCCCCGTGGCTAGCAAGAACAATACTTACCATCACATAACCTCCTTTTTGTCTACGTATTTCCTACACGACAAAAAAGAGTATAGCCGCAAGTGTGGCAAAATTATAGGAAAAAATGTGAATGGTTGGATTATTTGTTTAAACGTCATGCTTTTGTTACAAGTTGGTTACATCGCTGGTTTTCAGCTATTCCTCGCTAAACATAATTAGTTTGACCATCTTAGAAAACAGATACAGGCACAGCATTCACTAATACCGATTTAAATCGGATAAGAACCTGCTTGACTCTTCGATATTTTGTTTAAACAGACGTGATTTGACTAATTTCGTTAGTTATGCTCTAGCAAACCGTCAAAAAAGAATAGTCATTGGGACGTTCTTTAATGACTAGTCGTTTAAGAACGTCCCAATGACTAAGTTAGGCGATGTGGAGGGGGTTGGCGGCATCGACGGCGTCGGGGGTGTCGGCGGGAGCGGTGAGGCCGTCGGGCTCGGTGCCTGCCGGGTCCTCGTCGGGAGTCTCGATCTGCTTGATCATGACCTCCTGGCCCTGCAGCAGGTATGTCTCGCCGCCGCCGCAATGAGGGCAGGTCTTGCCGTGCTCGACCGTCGCGTAGTCGCGGCCGCACGCCTCGCAATGTGTCACGGCCTCAACGGGCTCCACGATAAGCTCCGAGCCCTCGGTGATAGGCTTTTTATCTGCTGCCCAGCGCCAAGCGTCGAGCAGCAAGTCGGGAACGACGCCCGAGACCTCGCCCAGCAGCAGTGTCACGCTCGAAACGCGACTCACGCCATTGGCGCGCGCCACATTCTCGACATCGCGAATGATGTGATAGACGATTCCAAGCTCGTGCACTTTTTTCCTTCCGCCGCTCCCGTTATGACTACTTACTTGCGACCGAATTTGATCTTGATGGCACGCTTGAGCGCATACTTGCCCAAGCTGGGGAGCTTTTGCTCATATTTGACCATCGTTGAGCACTCGGGGCGGTCGCGATTCAGATGGATGGCGTCGAACGCGCACTTGGTGGTGCACAGGCCGCAGCCGATGCACTTGTTGGGGTCGACGATCGAGGCACCGCAACCCAGGCAACGGGCGGTCTCGGCGCGCACCTGCTCCTCGGTAAAGGTCTCGACGTACTCGCTAAACGGCGCGGCCTTCTCGCGCTCGCGGTCGACATGCGCCACCTCGCGGCTCGCGTTGTCATAGCTCTCGATCACGACATCGTCGCGGTCGAACGCGGTGTAGCGGCGCTGGTTGCGGCCGATGGTGAGCGTGGAGCCCGGCTGCACAAAGCGATGGATGGACACCGCGGCCTCGTGACCGGCGGCAATGGCATCGATGGCAAAACTCGGACCGGTGTAGACGTCGCCGCCCACAAAGATGTCGGGTTCGGCGGTCTGGTAGGTCTGGGGATCGGCAAGGGCACCCTGGCCACGGCCAAGCTCCACCTTGGAGCCAGCCAGCAGATCGCCCCACACAATGGACTGACCGATCGACATGACTACGCGGTCGGCATCGACACGGCGCAGGTCGTTCTCGTCGTACTCGGGCGCAAAACGGCCCGCATCATCAAAGACGCGCGTGCAGCGCTTAAAGGTGATACCGCGCACACGACCGGCCTCGTCCAGGTGGATCTCCTTGGGGCCCCAGCCGCAGCTGATGTGCGCGCCGTCCTCAATGGCCTCGCGACGCTCCTCCTCGCTGGCGGGCATCTGGGCCTCACTCTCCAGGCAGAACATCTCAACGTGCTCAGAGCCCAGACGGCAGGCGTTGCGCGCGACATCGATAGCAACGTTGCCGCCGCCCACCACAATGGTGCGGCCGGGCAGCGCGTCGATCTTGCCGCTGTTGACCTCGCGCAAGAAGTCGACGGCAACGGTCACGTCCTCGGCATCCTCGCCCGGAATGTCGGCAAGGCGGCCGCCCTGGCAGCCGATGGCAACGTAGAAGGCCTTAAAGCCCTGTGCGCGCAGCTCGTCGAGCGTCACATCGCGGCCGACCTCCACGCCGTAGCGGAACTCGGCGCCCATCAGGCGGATGACCTCGACCTCGGCCTCGATGACATCCTTCTGCAGCTTAAAGCTGGGAATACCGTAGGTGAGCATGCCGCCCGGACGCTCGTTCTTCTCGAACACGACGGGCTTGTAGCCCTTCTCGGCCAGGTAGAAAGCGCAGGACAGGCCGGCCGGGCCGGCACCGATGATGGCAATCTTCTGATCGAAGCCGCCGGCGCGCGTCGGGGTCACCACAGGCGGGACATAGCGGGTCGCGGCGTCCAGATCGCGCTGGGCAATGAACTTCTTGACCTCGTCGATAGCCACGGCGGCGTCCACGCGACCGCGGGTGCAGGCGTCCTCGCAGCGGCGGTTGCACACGCGGCCGCAGATAGCGGGCAGTGGGTTCTCGCGCTTAATGAGTGCCAGGGCCTCGTCATAGCGGCCCTGGGCCGCGAGCTTCAAATAACCCTGAACGGCGACATGCGCAGGGCAGGCCGTCTTGCAGGGCGCGGTGCCGGACTCATGCGTCTCGATGCGGTTGTCGTTGCGGTAGTTGGGCGACCACTTGGTGTGATCCCACTTGGTGGCATCGGGCAGCTCCTGGCGCGGGTACTCGGGCACGCGCCCGCCGGCCTTTTTGCTGCAGAGCTTCTGGCCCAGCTTGGCGGCGCCGGCCGGGCACACCTCAACGCAGCGGCCGCAGGCCACGCACTTGTCCTTCTCGACCTTGGCGACGTAGGCCGAGCGCGACAGGTTAGGCGTGTTGAACAGCTGCGAGGTACGCAGGGCGTAGCACACGTTGACGTTGCAGTTGCAGATGGCGAAGATCTTGTTCTCGCCGTCGATGTTGGTGATCTGGTGCACAAAGCCGTTGTCCTCGGCCTGGCGCAGGATGTCGTAGACCTCGTCGCGTGTCACGTAATGGCCGCGGTCGGTCTCGACCACGTAATCGGCCATATCGCCCACGGCAATGCACCAGTCGGCCGGATCGTCGGCGCAGCCCTCGCCCATCACGCGACGGCTCGCGCGGCAGCTGCAGGTGCTGGCGGCATACTTGCCCTCATATTTGTCGAGCCAGTGCTCGATATGCTCAATGGGCACCGAGGTGCTCGTGGCGTCAATGGCCTTCTCGACCGGAATGACGTGCATACCGATGCCGGCGCCTCCGGGCGGCACCATCGGCGTGGCCTTGGACAGCGGGCCCTTGGACGCCTGCTCAAAGAACTTGGCGTAGACCGGGTGCTCCTCGAGCTGGCTCACGCGCATGTTGAGGAACTCGGCAGAACCCGGCACCA
>CABQHT010000080.1 GCA_902464035.1 uncultured Collinsella sp.
AGCATGGCGAAGCCCATGGCAGGCAGGATGTTGGCGGCAACGCCGAAGCCGTCGAGCACGAACTGCGGAATGAAGTCGAGCATGCCCTGGATCGCGTCAGCGCCCAGATAGAACGACAGCGAGCACAGCAGGAACGCCATGAGGACGCCCGTGGAGCCAATCAGGAAGTGCATCGCGTAGACGCCCTTGAGGTTACCCTGGGCAGAGAAGACATCCGCGCGGTCGACCAGGATCGGCAGGGCTGCGTTCAGGATGTTCTTGATGGCGAGGCACAGCGTGGCGATAGGCATAGCGAGTGCGATGGCAGCCTCGGTGCTCTGGCCCAGCTGGATAGCGAAGGCGCAGGCGAGCACGCCGCCGATCGTCTCATCGGGCGGAACGTAGGCGCCGATGGAGATCGAGCCCATGAACAGCAGCTCCAGGCTCGCGCCGATCGCGAGGCCAGACTGCAGGTCCCCCAGCACCAGGCCCACGAGCGGGCACAGGACGATGGGGCGGAACGCGTAGAGCGTACCGAGCTGGTAGTCGAACTTACCGAATGCGGCGATAAGTCCGATGAGGATAGCTTGGGTAAGCATACATCCCCCTTTCCATATAGGACACTACGAAGAACCCGCAGGCTCTTCGGAATTAACCGCCTAGAGCACGCTTGCGCAGTCGACCTTGGGGTCATCGGCCAAGGGTCGAATCTCGATCTCAACGCCACGATCCAGCATCTCGCGCACATCGGCTTCCTCGGCCGCGGTCAGGAAGATCTGACGAGAGACCTGACGAGCGTCGGGACGCTTCTCGTCCTTGGGCTTGGTGTTGCCCAGGTTGACCGACTTGATCTGCGGGCAGCCCTCAACAAGCTGCTTTGCCTCTGCGATGGTGGCGACGCAGATGATCATCTTGTATTTGTCAGTCACGCCCGAGTTAATGGCCTCGATGGCATTCGCCATATCCTTGATGACGAGCTTACAACCGGCAGGCTTGCCCATCTTGAGCGTCGTCTTCCACACCGGGTCGTTGGCGACCTTATCGCCCACGCAGAAAATGCAGTTGGAGCCAAGGCCCTGAACCCAGGAAACTGCGACCTGGCCATGAAGCAGGCGATGGTCAACGCGAAGTAGCTGAATCATAATGTGACCCCCCAAAGGTCTTGCGTTGTCTTACGGCATGTCAATAGGTGCTGCGAATTAGAACTCTTCTTCCTCGTCGTCATCGACCAAAAGATCGTTGACGAACTTCACACGCGTATCGTCCGCAGCGACGATGGCGCGAATCGTCTCCTCAACCGGCGCCGACTCATCGGAGAACAGCAGCTGGATGAGCAGAGGAAGGTTCATGTTGGTAACGAGGTACGTGCGGGGACGCGTCTGGACGATCTTGGTGAACTCGTTGTTGACGCTGCCGCCAAAGAGGTCGGTGCAAACGACGACATCATCGTCGGCAGACATGTCCGCCAGCAGTTTTTGGGCCTCCTCGGCCACGTCCATGCGGTCATCGACGAACATCGAAAGATCGTGGACGTTGTCGCGAGCACCCGAGAGCAGCTCGACGCTCTCCTTGATGCCGGTAGCGAAGTGCGCATGGCTGGCGATGATGTACTGTCTCATTCTGTGTTCCTCTCAATAGCCCGGCACGTTCCCGCACCTGTCTTCTTTAGTAGTCGAACTGGTGATAGTAGCGACGATACTTGAGGTTGTGCTTGGTGACCGTCTCGTAGTAGCGAGCCAGGCGGTCGGTCACGAGCACCGTCAGAATCCACGGGGAGACGATGACGCGGAACTCGTCGTCAAGGCCGGGGATGGCGAACTCGGCGGTGTCGATGATGTTGATGTCGGTGTCGCCGGTCACGCCGCGGGTGAGGAACGCGCGAGCACGCTCGTCGAGCTTACGGCACTCGTCCTCGCCCATGAACAGGAACACGGGCACGCCCGGTTCCACGAGCTCCAGGGTGCCGTGGAAGAAGTCCGCCGAGGTGATGTAGCGGGTGCGCTTCCACTGCATCTCCTCCAGGATGCACATCGAGAAGAGGATCGTCTCGCCCCAGAGGGCACCGGAGCCGATGAACATGGTGTAGGGCGCGAGGGCGTACTTCTTGGCGAGCTCCTCGGCGCGCGGCTCGAAGCGCTTGCGGATATCGAGCATATCCTTCCAGATGTCCTTGGTCTGCTCGATGAACAGATCGAACTTGGGGAAGCAACCGCGACGGTTGAGCAGGCGCAGGCCGAAGCAGTCGGCGAGGTAGTAGCCCTTCTCGCAGCCACCGG
The DNA here is from genome assembly GCA_902464035.1 of uncultured Collinsella sp. Taxonomy (GTDB): domain Bacteria; phylum Actinomycetota; class Coriobacteriia; order Coriobacteriales; family Coriobacteriaceae; genus Collinsella. The sequence goes on from CABQHT010000080.1 coordinate 2,256, forward strand.
AGCCATGGTCAGAAGCCATGGCGACGCAGTTCTCGGCGCCGACAGCCTGGCCGATGGGGCCCTCGGGCTTGGTCATGGCGTAGACGCGCACGCCCATGTCCTTCATCTTCTTGACGGCCTCGAGGACCTCGGGGGTGGTGCCGGACTCGGAGGCGGTGAGCACGACGGACTTGTCGGTCATGCGCTTGTGGCCGGAGACATTCCACTCGGCGGCGTGGATCAGGTAGACCTCCAGGTCGCGGTCGCCGAACTTGTTCATGAGATACTCGAGCTGCATGAGCTCATCCCAGGTGCCGCCAACACCCATCAGGAACACGGCGTCGTAGCCCTCGTCGGCAACCTTGTCGGCGAGCGCGGTCATCTTCTTGCCGGTCTCGTAGAGCGCCTTGCCGTCCTCGAGGTAGCCCTCCTGGTCGAAATTCATGATCTCGATCTTCTCGGTTTCCTTCATTTGCTTCTCCTTTCTGGGGATGCCTTAACAATCCCCTATGCCAACGAGCGACAACGCCCGCCTACATTCCGTAACACTCAGCTGCTTTGGCCTTAAGCGTGTTGACCGATTCCTCGTAGCCCTCCGCCTTAACCTCCATTTGCTTGGAGACGGCATCGAGATACGGATGGACGTCCCACGAGTTCAGACGCTCGGTGACCATTGCCGCCATCGTCTGAAAGAACACCAGGTTGGGAATCGCGGCAAGCAGCGGAGCCACCTGCGGCACCGCAATCTCGTGTGCCTTGCCCTTGGGATGCATGGTTAGCAGGACGGCCTTTTTCGTTACCCTCGACAGCGCGTCGGCGATATGTGCCAGGCGCTCCGACCCTCGAGGATCGTCGACGATAAATACCAGGTAGCCTGGGGTAATCTGCATCTCGGGACCGTGGACGAACTCCTCGCCCTCGTGATGCATGGCAGGAATCTTGATGGTCTCGCTCAACTTGAGCGCGCCCTCTTCGGCAACGCCATAGTTGGGACCGTTACCCACAACCATGGCCGGCACGTGCTCCGACAGCTCGAGCAGATGATCTTGGACATAGGTCTCGGCGGTCTTGCACATCGCGGCGTTGGCCTGGATAGCCTCGCGCAGATCGTCAAGGCGCTGGGCGACGCCATCGGCGTCAATCGTCCCGCGCGCCTGAGCACCGTAAATACCAAAGAGCACCAAGTACTCGATGAGCGTTTGGACGCCCAAGGTCACAAAGTCCACCGACTCGACGCCCACGCCGTAGTCGAGAACGATATCGGCGTGATCCTTAATGGGAGCCTCGACGTTTGCCGTGAGCGCAACTGCTGCCATGTCATGCGCTCGCATAAAATCGAGCGCCGCAATCGTGTTAGTCGAATAGCCACTCTGAGAAATAGCGATGTTGAGCGCATTCTGCGGATAGGCATGCTCAAAGTCGACAAAGGCCTCAGGCGTCACAACGGACACCTGCATCTGCAGTGCGTCCTGCAGGTAATCGCGAGCGCAATCGGCGGCGTGACGGGACGAACCCGAGGCGACGATACGCAGCGCGCCAAAGGATGCGGACTGGAAAATATCGACGAGCTGGCGTACAAGCTCGGACGAACGCTCGAGGTTCTCGCCCATACGCACATGGGCAAGCTGAACGTAATCGAGCATTTTCATCGTCTCACCTCGTTACAAATTATTAGTATTTGATACCAATCATAGTTACAGGTTACGGCTTTTTGATACCTATTTGCCGACTAATCTTTCCCCATCGGCGAACGGTCGATTTTGAACCATGTAAGGTTGTATATACAGCCTGCTTAACGATTCGAAATCAGTCGGCTTTTTCTGCCCGTTATGCAAAAACACCAGCTAGTACGTATAGGTATATCCACCCGCATCGCCGCGGTTGAACGACTTGACGTACTCGATCGCCTGCCCACTTGCATCGTAGCTCACGCACTCCAACGTCAAGGCAAGGTCTCCTTGCTCCAAATCGAGCAAGCCTGCGTCGCGTGCTCCCAGCGCCTCGATATTGAGCTTTTCCTGCGCCATGACCGGCTTTCGACCCAGCATCTCATAGGTCTCGTACAGACTGAAAACCGACACATCGATCTCCTCGATGGTCGGGAACAGCAGGCAGGGGATAAGCGCCATCTCAATTGATACGGGGTCGCCGTTTACACAGTTAAGACGTCGAATGGAATAGAGCAGGTCGTCCTCGGCAATGCCAAACAGATCGGCATAGTACGGACCCGCATAACGCTTGGAGCGCGCGAGGATACGGACGGACGGCTCGCCTCCCGAGGCACGAACCGATTCGCGGAAGCCACCCGTACGCTCAAACGTAACGGGCACCTTCTGCGCCACGAAGGCGCCTTTTCCACGAACACGGCGAATCTGGCCGCGACGAACCAGCTCGTCAACGGCGCTTCGGATGGTCAGGCGCGTCGTGCCAAACTCCTCAGCGAGCTCGTTCTCGGACGGAATCATCGAGCCCGTGGGATATATGCCGCGCTCGATACGCTCCTCGATACGGCGGCGTATGCGCATATAGACCGGGGTGGTCTCTACTGTTTCAGCCATTGTTCACCTGCCACGCTCTTCATGCCGTTCTTTTCGCCGTTATCGGCAAAGCGGAACTTCGTGGGCAGAATCACCGATTTGCAATGCTCCACAAAGCGCATGTCTTTATCAAACTCAATCGTGCTCTCATAGAATACCGGCGTTCCCTCTTCTTGCTGGAGAAGCTCGGCCTCCTCGGCGTTCAGGCGCGAGATTGAGATGTGCTCGCGTCCATGCTCAACACGCACGCCGCCTTCTTTGAGCAAGACGTCGTAGAGGCTCTCGTGCTCAAAATCATGGTCGGGAAGCGACGGGCAAAGAGACAGGTTGACATGGGCTGTTTCGATCGACGCCGGCTCGCCCTCAATAAGACGGACGCGCTGCATGCGGAGCAAGGGAGCGCCTGCGGCAACCCCAAGCTTGTCGGCAAGCGCCTCATCTGCCTCGACCATCTCGGTGGAAACCAAACGCGAAGAGGGGTGCAGGCCGGCAGTCCGCACGGCATCGGAGAAATTATACGTTTCCTGGAAGATATTCAGCGGTTTGGGAGGACACACATACGTGCCCGATCCGCGGCGGCTCTCGAGCGTTCCGCACGAAATGAGCCGCGTGATGCCAGCACGTAACGCCGTACGCGAAACGCCAATAACCTCGCACAGCACACGCTCGGCCGGCAGGCGGTCGCCGCCGGTAAGCTGATGGTGCTGGATGTACCAAAGAATTCCCTCAACAGCACGATCTTTGGGGGGGATTGCATAAGATTCGCCTGCCATTGCACAGACTCCTCATTCAGAAACGTCTGTCACCAGAATTAGGCCAGCCCTCCCATGGCATCAAACTCGGCCTTGATCTTCTCGGCGACATTCCGATACGACTTATATAGGCTTGAATCGCGTTTGACTTCGTCGGTCATAACGGGAATCTCTAATTTAGAAACCTCGTCTTTTCCCGTCTGGACCGCCACAACAACACCCATACCAAGACACATATTACGCTTGGCAGCGTTTATTTTTGCCGCCTTCGCGGGATTTGCCAGAATACGCTGGGCAAATTCCTGTTTTGAAGGCGTCTCGTCAGCTTCCGGGTCACCCGCCTCGGCCACCTCGCACTGCAGCACATCCGCATAATCAAAGATCTTCGGCTGCGCGCCACGCTGATGCACAGCCCACTTGCGACGCGTGGCATCCTGGTAGATAGCCGGCAAAAACGTAAACCGCGGCGGGTCCAAAATCGTATCCGTGATGGTAAACACATCGGGATCAAAGGCATCCTGCGGGTTTTTCTTCTTGAACAGCCCCATATCAGCCTCCCGTACTAGCATTAAACAACTCAAGCTGAATATAGCACCAATTTCAAGCCGCCGCTTTATCGCATCGGTGCGTGGCGCCTATGGCTCGCTCAGCGGAAAAGTTCATGGACGAGGGCCGGGGCGCCTGCTTTGTTTTGAGAAGTGGGCTTCGCGAGCTTCTCAA
>CABQHT010000081.1 GCA_902464035.1 uncultured Collinsella sp.
AAGCTCTGCGGGCCCGTGCCAAAAAACATGACGGCGACTACAACCGTCACCGCCATAATGATGCCAGAGCCTATGAGCCCCACCGCATCGCGGGCGCGGTCACCGCGCGCGAGCAGCATGCCCAGCGCCGGTACCAGCGGAAACAGGGTAAGGAAATACAGTAGCGTCATACCATCACTCCCCCATGCAAAAACGCTGCAATTGTTTAACGTTATAGCTCAGTTGAGGAGTAGCGGCGGCGGGTTTTCGGTCAACTGGGGAGTTTTAGGCGTACGGGGTAACGAGTCTGTCCGCTTTGGAGCAGAGAGGCGACGCTCCCCCTATCGCGGCGGCGGGCGCACGGGCCACTGCGCGCGGTTTATTAACCACTTTGGAGGATGTTCCAGTAGGCCCACGACGGTCCAAAAAGTTGGCGCGGCAAGAAAAATGCGCCCCTGTGGGCGCACCATCCCGTTCGCTATTCCGCCTTTTTAACGCGCGGCTTGCGACCGCGCGGCTTATCAACCAGCGCGGACTCACCGCTCTCGCGATACTGGCGGCACCAAGCCTTGACCGAAGACTCGCTGGGAATCTTGTGCTTGATCATGGCCTCGCGAACCGTTAAGCCGTTTTCCAAGCGGTCCTTGACCACGGCGAGCTTAACTTCGTACGAATAGGTGTGATGATGCGAACCGGCGTTGAGAACGGCGTCGGCACCGCCTACGGCATACGCGCGGGCCCACTGACGAGCCGTGGCCTGGGGAATGCCAAGCTCCGCGGCGAGGGCGCGATGACCGACCCCCTCTTGGAGGATCTCGACGGCGCGCTGCCTAACCTCGGGCGCATGCGTGCGAGTCCTAGTTGCTTCCGACATACCTGCCACTTCTTAGCCTTAACCGTTAATCTGCTTTCTTACGTGCAAGTTAGATAGTAGCATTTTACTGTTTGCTCAAAGCAGTTAATTAAAATAGACGCGGTGTTATCTGGGCATTTGGCACCAATTTACGACATTTCTTTATCGATTATTTACGCTGGTAGCTGGCTCGCAGCTAATCGTCATTCGCTTGTCAACAAAATTGACATCTCTTTATGTCCTTTGGCATAGAGGATATAGTTATTAACCCCTCCCTCAATAATTTTGAGTAATCGGCAAGGCAGTAGACGTCCTTACTCCTCATGATTACCGCGCATTGCCATCCACCGGAGCAAAACAAAAAGGGCGGGGCCTGCTGCGCTTGCAGGCCCCGCACCGGTTGACACCCGACGGGACGCAGCCGGGCGAGGCGGATCCGTGCTACCGCCCCGCCTGGCCGCGAAGTTAACTACAGCTCGTTAGCCGCGTGATACGCCGTGCGAATGGCGCTCGCGATGTCGGCGGTGCGCTCACCCGAGCAGTCGCCCACGCAGGTCACGGGTACCGCCACGCCGTCCAGGTCAAACGCGTTGGCCTTGGAGCCCACGGCCATCACCGCGTAATCGCAGGCGATCTTCACCGGCTCCTCGGCGCCGTCCTCGGTGGTACGAACGGCCTCCACGCCCTCGTCGGTAATGGCGGTCAGACGGGTCTTAACATGCTGCTCCACGTTGTGCTCGGCAAAGTCGCTCATAATCAACGGCAGAATGGTCTCGGACTCGCCCGCGGCAATCTTGTCGAGCATCTCGACGATCGCCACCTCACAGCCGTGCTGCAACAGGTACTCGGCAGTCTCGGTGCCCACCAGGCCACCGCCAATGACGGCGACGCGGCCCGTAAGCTCCGCCTTGCCGGCCAGCACGTCCCAGCTCGAGACGACCTTGTCCGAATCGGCACCCGGAACGGGGACGACCACGTCGTGCGCGCCCACGGCCACAATCGCAGCATCGGCGGCGTTGAGGTCCTCAGCGGTAGCGGCATGGCTGAGCTCAACCTTCACGCCCAGGCCAGGCAGAATCTTCTCGTAATACTCGACCGAGCGCATAATCTCATCCTTGCGCGGAGGCGCGGCCGCCAGCACAATCTGGCCGCCCAAGTGATCGCTCGCCTCATAGACGGTCACGTCGTAGCCGCGTTTGGCCGCCACGCGCGCGGCCTCCAGGCCGGCGATGCCGCCGCCCACCACGGCGATCTTCTTGTCGCCCTCACCCGGTTTAATGGCGATGGTCGCCTCGTCGCCGTTCTCGGCATTGAGCACGCACGAGATGTACTTGCGGTTTTGAATCGCGTCGACGCAGCCCTTGTTGCAGTTGAGGCACTCGCGGATGGGCTCGCCCGTGGCGGCCTTCAGCGCAATGTCGGGGTCGCACATGAGCGAGCGGCCATAGGCGATAATGTCGGCCGCGCCGTCCTCAAGAATCTTCTCGCCGGCCTCGACCGAAACAACACGGCCGACGGTGGCCACCGGCACGGAGACCAGGGCCTTGACGCGCTCGGCCACCGGCAGCGTCCAGTTGTAGGGCATGGCACCCATGGGCGGAATGGTGTCGCCCATGTTGCCGGTGTGGTTGGCCTGCGCGACCTGGATCATGTCGATGCCCGCGCCCTCGAGCAGCTTGGCGAACTCGCAGGCCTCGTCGGGCTGCAGGCCACCCTTGCCGCGCGGCGTGCCGTCGGGGTTCTCCATGATCACGGGGAGCTTGTACTCCACCATCAGCTGCGGCGCGGCTTCCTTAATGGCGGCGACGACCTCGAGCGCATAGCGAACGCGGTTCTCGAACGAGCCACCGTACTCGTCGGTGCGCTGGTTGAGGATGGCCGAGCACAGCGAACCCACCAGACGGTCGCCGTGAACCTCGATGGCGTCGATGCCGGCCTGCTGCGCGCGGGCGGCCGAGGCGGCGATGGCCTCCTTGATCTGGGTGAGCTGCTCTACGCTCGCCTCGTTCACAAAGTGCTGCATATCGTGGTGCAACTTGGCGTAGGCCTGCTTGCGGATCTCGTTGGACTCGGCCATCTTGGCGGCGAAGGTCTCCTCGTCGCCGGCGGCCTTGGCCTCCTGCGCGGCCTTGGCGGCGGCCATGGAACCCATGACCATGCGGCCGACACCGGGCACGTCGTACTCGGGGTGGAACAGCTGCAGCGCGACCCTGGCGCCGTGCTTGTGGACGGCGTCGGCCAGCGCCTTAAACGTGGGAATCTGAGCGTCGGTCGCCAGCTTGGGCGTGGGGCTCGCGGTCATGACGGGAGCGACGTCGCCGATGACGATGTAGCTCACGCCGCCACGGGCCAGGCGCTCGTAAAAAGCCAGGCTGCGCTCGCCAATGGAACCGTCGCGCTCCTCGTAGCCGGTGGTAAGCGGCGGGAACATAATGCGGTTCTTGAGCTCAAGGGGGCCAACCGTAATGGGCTGGAGCAGCTTGGATGCAGGTGCGGTCATGGACATTCCTCTCTTGTAGGCGCGGCGGCGATGTTGCCGCGTAGTTATCTAGAGGATATGGCATGGGAGCACGGTGGCGCAACGGAAATCGGCAGATAGCAGGTAGCGGCAGGTGGATGGGGCGGGGCGGCCCGTCGGTTTGTCTCGATCTGTAACAGTAAGACCCTATTTTGCCGAGCAACTGTTACAGATTGAGACAAACCAAAACTGTCCCGGCAGATAATCTCAATCTGTAACAGTTACTCGGCAAAATCCATCCCTCGTGTTACAGATTTAGACAAACCGTCCAGGCGGGGACTCAACATCTCAATCTGTAACACCTAGCCGCCCAAATCGGGTCTAGATGTTACAGATCGAGATTTTGTTTGAGAGGCTGAGAATTGGACCGAAAAACACGGTCCCGGAATAACAAAAAAGCTCGCCGGCTAGGCCGACGAGCTGCAAGTTCTTGGTCGCGGGGGCAGGATTTGAACCTACGACCTCCGGGTTATGAGCCCGGCGAGCTACCAGACTGCTCCACCCCGCAATGTCTGGGCGCCTCATGTGCGCAAGAAAGAATATTACGTGGGAGTTCGGTAAACGGCAAGGAAAATCTCGTAGAGCATAATTCCTTCATATTTAAACCCCTCAGCCCCTATCACCGTAAACGAATCGCAGCCGAGCGCCGTCGACGGCACGTATACAATGGTGCGCGTCCTTTTATGCCGACACCGGGAGTAGACATGCTGCTCGCTATCGATATGGGAAACACGCAGACGGCCATGGGCCTGTTTGACGGAGACGAGCTGGTGCAGTCGTGGCGCATGCCCACCGACCGCTCCTATACCGCCGACGAGATCCACGTGCGCCTGATGGGCTTCTTTAAGATGTACGACCTTTCGCTCGATGCGGTCGATGCGATCGCCTTTGCCGGCGTGGTTCCGCAGCTCTCACGTGAGTGGCATGCCGTGGCCGACCGCATCGCGGCGGACGCCATCGTCATTGGGCCGCAGACGGCCGCCGTGACCAAGCTGCGCGCGGCGCGCCCCCAGGCCGTTGGTGCCGACCGCATCGCCAACGCCGTCGCCGCCGATACCTTCTACGGCGCCCCGGCGATCGTTGTGGACTTTGGCACCGCAACCAATATCGACGTCATCGACGAGGACGGCTATTACATTGGCGGAGCGATTGCGCCGGGCATCCGCATTTCGATGGACGCGCTCGCCACCCGAGCCGCCAAGCTCGCCAGCGTTCCGCTCGAGGCGCCCGAGCATGCCATCGGTCGCGACACCGAAGAGTGCATCAAGGTCGGCGCCGTGATGGGCGCCGCCGCCATGGCCGAGGGCCTGGTCACGCGCATGAAGCGCGAGCTGGGCCGCGAGGACGCCACCGTTATCGCCACGGGCGGTCTCGCCGGCATCGTCGCCGATTCGACCGATGCCTTCGACGTGGTCGACGGGCAACTCACCATCAAGGGCATCTGCGAAATCTACCGCCGCATGCAGGAGCTGGGATAGAGTAAACGCCAGGTCGCAGCAACCAGCCGCCAATCCTATTCCTCAAAATCGAAAATTTTTCAGTTTTGAGGAATAGGATTTTTTGCTAAGCCTCGCCGCACAACCACCTCGCCAGGTCCACGATCTGCACCCCATCGCGATCCGTGGCCTCGTGATGCGTGCGGGCAAGAATCATCTTGGGATACGCATCGCCAATGCTCAGCAGTGGCGAAATCTCGCGTTCAAACGTCTTATCCGAGCTGATGTCGTCGCTCACCTGAATGTAGAGTTTCTCGCTTCGCCTGATTGCTACAAAGTCTATTTCCTTTTTATAGAGCACACCGACGTATACCTCGTATCCGCGGCGCAGCAGCTCGATGGCCACCATGTTCTCGTATACGCGTCCCCAATCCATATCACGTGTACCAAGCAGTGCGTATTTGAACGCGTGGTCTGCCAGGTAATACTTCTCGCCGCTCTTAAGGTATTTTTTGCCGCGAATGTCGTACCGACGAACTTTATAGAAGGCAAACGCATCGCACAGGTACCCCATGTACGTGCCGACCGTCTTGTTCGTAATCTTTAGCCCATCCACATTCAAAACATCTGTAATGTTGCGTGCCGACGTTATGTTGGAGACGTTGTCCATCATGTAATCGGCAATGCGCAGCAGTGCCGATTCGTTTCTCACGTTATGCCGCTGCACGATATCCCTCACGATGAGCGTCTTGAAGACATTGGAGAGATATTGGTAGCGCTGCTCCTGCAGTGGATAAGGGTAAGAGCCGGACATACCGCCGGTTCTCGCGTACTCATCGAAGTCGCGATCGACCTCGCCCTCGTCACTATAGAGGCGATACTCCTCAAACGAGAATGGAAAAACCTCGATCTCGAACGTGCGCCCCGTAAAGAGCGTCGACAGATCGCTCGACAGCAAAAAGGCGTTCGATCCGGTGATGAAGATGTCGTACTGCTCGGATGCATGGAGGCTGTTGATCGCGCGTTCAAAGCCGTCGCACATCTGAACCTCGTCGATAAGCAGGAAGTTTTGCTTGTCGGACACTCGATGCTCTTTCACATAGGCGAGCAGGGCATGATATTCGAGCAGGCCCTCGAACTCGTCGAGGTTGTAATTGATATGGATGACATTCGAATTGGACAGATTTGCCTCCACGTAATCGCGGAGGGCCTCGAGCAATTTTGACTTACCGCTACGGCGAACGCCCGTTATGACCTTGATGTCCGGTACGCCAATAAGGCTCGTCAACGTGTCCATATATGACGTTCTATTGATGAGTTTCATTGGTGCCTCCCTGCGGTCTT
>CABQHT010000082.1 GCA_902464035.1 uncultured Collinsella sp.
GGCGGCTGGTCCGGTCCGACCGGGCCGCGCGGCAAGGAGATATATTGCCAGACCGCGAAGCCCTGTGGGTCGTCAATTCCACTCTTCACAAGTCCTACACAACATATCGCTTTCTATAGCTAATAGAAAGACTGGTGCGGATCTTCCGCACGTATCAGATGATGACCCTTTGGTTCAGGAATATATAGAGATCGGTCACCTGTAAGTGTTTATCTACCCGCGCTTTTAGCAATGTAAACCGCACTTCAGATAAAAAGAGGGAGCGCCGCGCACAACGCGACACTCCCCTAGCGATTCAACAGAATCTATTAGGCCTCGAGAGCCTTCTTGGCAATGGCAGCCAGCTCGTTGAAGGACTCGATGTCCTCGTAAGCCATCTGAGCCAGGACCTTGCGGTCGAGCTCGATGCCGGCAACCTTCAGGCCGTGCATGAACTGAGAGTAAGAGATGTCGTTCAGGCGAGCAGCAGCGTTGATACGGGTGATCCAGAGAGAACGGATCTCGCGCTTCTTGTTGCGGCGATCACGATACTGATACTGCAGGGAGTGCTGGACCTGCTCTTTAGCATGCTTGTAAGTACGCGAAGCGGCACCGTAGTAACCCTTCGCACGGTGCATAACGGTACGGCGCTTCTTCTTGGCGGCAACAGCGCGCTTAATACGTGCCATGTTCTATCAACTCCTAGACGGTAAAACGAAAAACGGGAACGCGAACTTAGGCGAGACGCGACTTGATGACCTTGCGGTCGGCAGCGGCGATCTCGGTCTCCTGACGGAAGCCACGCTTACGCTTGGTGGACTTCTTGCTCAGGATGTGGCTCTTGAAAGCCTTGGCGCGCATAAGCTTGCCGGTACCAGTCTTGCGGAAACGCTTCTTGGTGCCGCTGTGGGACTTCATCTTAGGCATGAAATACTCCTTAATCGGTTACAGAACACTAGTTACTTGCTATCGCTTGCCGCTTTATCCTCATCGAAGGCGCCCTTAATCGGGGCGAGCAGCATAAGCATGTTACGGCCTTCCATCTTAGGCTTGGACTCGACCGTAGCGTAAGGCTTGAGATCCTCGGCGAGACGCTCGAGAACGTTAAGGCCCTGCTCCGGGTGAGCCATCTCACGGCCGCGGAACATGATGGTGATCTTAACGCGTGCGCCCTTCTTGAGGAAACGCAGAACGTGGCCCTTCTTGGTCTCGTAGTCGCCAACGTCAATCTTGGGTCGGAACTTCATTTCCTTGACCTCGACCTTGGACTGGTTCTTACGAGCAGCCTTGGCCTTCATGGCCTGCTGGTACTTGAACTTACCGTAGTCCATGACCTTGCAGACCGGCGGCTCCGCGTTGGGAGCGATCTCGACCAGGTCGAGACCCTGATCGTCGGCGACGCGCTGGGCATCGCGGATGGCGAACAGGCCGAGCTGAGAGCCATCGACGCCAATCAAACGGCACGAAGATGCAGTGATCTCGTCGTTGATGCGGGTGTCATCAGACTTAGCTATTTTCCCTACCTCCATTCATAAAAAAATAACCCGGCGCTTCTCAGCAACCAGGTCGTACACATAGACTTCCTCGATTTGAGGAAGGGAATCTAAGTTGTATGACCAGTCAGCTGCTCATTGGCGCCAAAAGGTGGGAACCCTCGGGTTCCTCTTTAGGGCATTGCGGGAACAACGCCTTGCGAATAATAACACGTACAGCGCGTTATCACATTACGTACACGAAAAAGGGGCCTTGACCCCCTTGAACGCTCGCTTGCATGCATGGTGCCCGAGGCGAGACTCGAAGGGCCTTCGCTTCGCGAAGCCCCGGGCTTCGGGCGCGTGGCGCCCTCGCCACGCTCCGCTACAAACAGGCCACAGGCCTGTTTGCTTAACGCTTCGCGCGCTCACGCGAGTTCGGCACGAAAAAGGGGGCCGCAACCCCCTTGAACGCTCACTTGCATGTATGGTGCCCGAGGCGAGACTCGAACTCGCACGTTGTTGCCAACGGTGGATTTTGAGTCCACTGCGTCTGCCAATTCCGCCACTCGGGCACGCAATGCGTGAGTTAGTTTATCACAGCTTTCTACCGATTAGTCCGAAAATGGAACTTCGAGCATTTCGATGAGTTCGACCGTGCGGAGCATCTCGCGCTGACGGCATCCACGACCGTCGACCGAAGCCTCACCCATCTGGTTATCGTAAGGGTCCTCGCGCATGCCGTCGAAAGAGGGCTCAAACTCTGCCTGGAATCGATTGTTGGCCACCATACGCCACGGGTCGAGATTGCCAAAGTAGTGACGGCGGCGCCACTCCTCCCCCATCCTGCGAGCAGAAGATCCAAATGACACGTCGGCGTTGAGCCAACCGGTCTGCGGCGTATAGAACTCTGCCCAGTCGTGCGACCCCACCGAATCGGGCGCAACATACAGGCCGCTCTGCCAACGGGCAGGCACGCCCGCGATACGGCACATGGTGATAAACGTGAGCGCCATAACGCCGCAATCGCCGCGGAGCGAATGCGCGCAGTCATCGGCAATAGATCCCAAAAGCAAGTACGGCGGCTGATAGCGATAGTCGATGTACTGCGTCAGGTAATCATAGATAGCACGGGCGCGATCGAGCGGATCCTCGAGCCCGTCAATGACACGGGCTGTCAGCTGCTGTAGATACGGCGTGAATGCAATGTGCGGACGGTCCTCGGAGGTGTCCACGGGCAGTGGCGCGTCCATGCAAGGATGCACCGGAAGCGCACCCCCATAGACATCACGATAAGCGGCATCAATTTGATAGCGATAGGTCACCGAGAATGAGCGCTCACTCGAAGAAGACCACGAGGCGGTACGCGCCGAAGCATTCGCGGGGGCAACAGCACCCTCCGGCGTCATATCGAGAACCTCGATATGAGACTGTTGACGACAGGCGGCGGCAACGGGTAGCCACGCGCGAACAGTCTCTCCATCTAGAGCACCGGGGACAGACACGGACGCTTTAAGCGTAATGACGCGAGCCAATCCGTTTTGTGACTCCATCTCCTTGAGCATCTCGTTGCGCAGTGCTATTCCGTCCGTAGAATCGGGCCGCATGCCGGGAACCTCTTTGGGATATACGCGAAGCGAATCGAGGAAGTTGTCGAGAACGAACAGCTCACCATCGATAAAGCGCCAGTCAATACGCTTACGATTAATCAGGTCATCAAACTGCTCTTCGGTAAACTCTGGCCACTCCTCGCGAATCATCGCAATAGCCTGATCGCGCGGCACCGAAAAATGAAGCGGCGTCTCGAGCATGCGATACCGCTCGGCACGAACACAAGCAGCCAGCGAAGGCTCGGGGTTCTGCTCCAGAAGGCGATCGCAGGCAGCAACAGCCTGCATCAAATACCCGGCATCCTTAAGACGAAGAATCTCGGGCGGCAGCCCAACATCGAGATGACGAAAGTCATCACAGCAAACATCAACAGAGCAACCAACAGGACCCTCGTCAATAACCTTCCCATCCGAAGGCAGTACATTAATAACAGCCATACCAAAACTCCAAGTCACTAGAACGCTTGAAGCCCATTGTAGCGAGATAAAAAGAAAGCCCCAACAAGGGAGCCATCAACACCGCCGAACGGTAGTCAAATAAATAATTCAGCCTCGTAACCCTGCGGCGTTAAACGAAGGAAGCCCCGTCCCCCGGAACTGCTTCCTTGGCGCGACTTCTGGCAAAGCCAGGTGAGCGCAAAGGAAACAGTGTAGGGGGACGGGGCTTCCGGCGGGAAGTTTAGCGACGCTTACGCCTTGTTGACGGAGCCAAACTCCTCCATGAGCTCCTTGGTGCGGGCGACGATGTTGTCGCGACCAGGCTTGAGGAGCTTGCGGGGGTCAAAGCCCTTGCCCTGCTGATCCTTGCCAGCCTCGATGTACTCACGGACGCCCTTGGCGAAGACGAGCTGCAGGTCGGTGTTGACGTTGATCTTGGAGATGCCCAGGGAGATGGCCTTCTTGATCTGATCCTCGGGGATGCCGGTGCCACCGTGCAGGACGAGGGGCAGGTCGCCGGTCTGAGCCTTGATCTCGCCCAGGCGCTCGAAGGAAAGGCCAGCCCAGTCGGCAGGGTACACGCCGTGGATGTTGCCGATACCGCAAGCGAGGAAGTCGACGCCCAGGTCAGCAATCTGCTTGCACTCAGCAGGATCAGCGAGCTCGCCGCTGGAGGTCACGCCGTCCTCGGTGCCGCCGATGCCGCCGACCTCGGCCTCGATGGACATGCCCTTGGAGTGGGCAAGCTCAACGAGCTCCTTGGTGCGGTCGAGGTTAAGCTGGAAGGTCTCCTCGTGAGAGCCGTCATACATGATGGACGTGAAGCCGGCCTCGATGCACTTAAAGCAGTCCTCGTAAGAACCGTGATCGAGGTGAAGGGCGACGGGAACGGTAACGCCCGTGGCCTCGACGGCAGCCTTGACCATGTCGGCGCAGACCTTGAAACCGCCCATCCACTTAGCGGCACCAGCGGTGCACTGAAGGATCAGCGGAGACTTGGCCTCCTCGGCGGCCTGGAGAATAGCCAGGGTCCACTCGAGGTTGTTGGTGTTGAAGGCACCAAGACCGTACTTGCCGGCCTCGGCCTTCTTGAGCATGTCTGCTGCGTTGACGAGCATAAAAGAAACCTCCTGTAAGGTTGCTCCGATAACGCCTGAGATTTTACCACGGCGCACCCGAGCATAAACGTTCGTTTGTTCACGAATATCGTCCAAACAGACTTTTTTGACCGTTTGCCCTACGGAATCGACCCGTTGGGGAAAAATAGCTTGACGTTTGGACGCTTCTCGTGCTTCAAAAGCCGACTATTAAGCTACATCTGCATGAAAGGGTTCTGCATGAGCTCGCGTGCCATGGTGGTCGAATCGCCATGGCCGGTTAGGCAAACGGTATCGGGCGGGAGAAGCCGGGCGAGCTTGGAAAGCGAGCGCAGAATCGCCGCCTCGTCTCCTCCAGAAAGATCGGTGCGGCCGTGCCCACCCGGAAACAGGGTGTCGCCCACAAAGGCAATGTTCCCCTGCTCGGTGGCAGCAAACAAGACGATCCCGCCCGGCGTATGCCCTGGCGTCTCGATCACCTGCAGGTAGATATCGCCCACCTCGATAGCATCGCCCTCGGCGAGCAGGCGTGTCGGCTCCCCGGGGTCAGGCGTCTCAATGCCCCACATAGCTCGCTGTTCCTCGATGTTCGCATGCGGCACCGCCACATCCTTAGCACACAGCTCATACTGGCAGCCCTCGCCAACGGTGGTTCGCACGCCTGCAACACCACCAACATGATCGGCATGGCCATGAGTGCATACGGCGCCAAACACGCGTACGCCGGGATGCTCGGCTCGGATATGCTCCATCAAGCGCTCTCCTTCCCATGCGGGGTCGATAATCACGCACTCATTGTCCGAAATAACAGCATAGCTATTGGTCTGAATGGGACCGTTTACGAGCGTCTCGATCTCGACCGATCCCTTGGGAGTTAAATCCAAGGACACAGCACTCATGTCCCTCTCCTCTCTATAGAACTCGAGGCATCAAACGATGCCTCGAGTGTAGCGAATATCGATAATGTGACACGTTCGTCGCGACTAAACGCGGCGCTTAAGCTGGGCTCCACCCTCACCGGGCATCAGGCGCCGCGCGTCGTAGACCGAGTCGACGCTGCTGATGGAGGCCAGCAGCGGATCCAGACCACTCGCGTCCGAAATCTCGACCATAAAGCGCAGGGTTGCAATACCCTCGCGGTTGGTCGACGTGGCGGCAGAAAGGATATTGCCGCCCGCATCGCCAATGGCAATGGTGACATCCTTGAGCAGGCCCATGCGGTCCAGACACTCGACCACGATCTCGACCTGGAAGAGGGTGTCGGCAGCGCCGTCCCACTCCACTTCGATCATGCGCTCGGGATGCTCCATAAGACCCTTGACGTTGGGGCAGTTGGCGCGATGCACCGAAACGCCACGACCGCGCGTGATGAAGCCGACGATGTCGTCGCCCGTCAC
>CABQHT010000083.1 GCA_902464035.1 uncultured Collinsella sp.
GCGGGTGGTTTCTGATGCGGCGCGCTGCGCGCCCCGCACAGGCTAAAGCCTTTAATGGAAAAACCACCACAAAGGGGACAAGCACCTTTGTGGTGGTTTTGATATCAGAAGCGAGCGTATCGCTACTTGGAAAGCTCGTCGGCGAGGGCCTCGATCTGGGCGCGCGAGGCGTCGTTGAGCGAACCCAGAACGGTCACCTTGTTCTGCGCCAGGGTGATGTCCTTCATACCCTCGAGCTCCTTGGTCATAACCTTGGCAGCTGCAGGCGCCCAGGAACCGGCCTCGACAAGCGCCACGGTACGGTTCTGGTAGGCATGCTCGGCAAGCGTGTGGATAAAGGTGCTCATGAACGGGAAGATCTCGCCCTGATAGGTGATAGAAGCGAGCACCAGACGGTCATAGCGGAACGCGTCCTCAACGGCCTCGGCCATGTCGTCGCGAGCCAGGTCAAAGACGGAAACCTTCTGGCCGCGGGCCTCGAGCGCAGATGCAAGCTCCTCAACGGCAGCCTTCAGATGGCCATACACGCTCGCGTAGGCAATGGTGATGCCCTCGTCCTCGGGCTGATAGCTCGACCAGGTGTTGTAGGTGTCGAGGTAGTAGCCCAGGTTCTCGGTTAGCACGGGGCCATGGAGCGGACAGATAACCTGGATGTCCAGATCGGCGGCCTTCTTGAGCACAGCCTGCACAAACTTGCCGAACTTTCCCACGATGCCAAAGTAGTAGCGGCGAGCCTCGCAGGCCCAACCCTCGGGGTCCTCGATGTCGTTAGCACCGAACTTGCCAAAGCCGTCGGCACTAAAGAGCACCTTGTCGGTGGCCTCGTAGGAGAACAGCACCTCGGGCCAGTGCACGTTGGGGGCGCCGACAAAGGTTAGGCTGTGGCCGCCCAGGTCGAGCACGTCACCCTCCTTGACAACCATCTTGCGCTCGGGGAAGTCGGTGCCAAAGTAGTTAACCATCATGCGGAAGGCGCCCATGCTTGCCACAATCTGTGCCTGGGGATAGCGCTCCATAAAGGCGGCGATGCCGGCGGAGTGATCGGGCTCCATGTGATGGATGACCAGGTAGTCGGGCGTACGGCCATCGAGCACGGCCTCGAGGTTGCCGAGCCACTCGTCGACAAAGCCAGCGTCAACCGAATCGGCGACAGCGATCTTCTCGCCCAAGATAACGTAGCTGTTGTATGCCATACCGTTCTCGGACACATCGTACTGGCCCTCGAACAGGTCAATGTCGTGATCGTCGACGCCAATGTAGCGGATATCCTTGGTGATCTCCATCAGGCAAAGCCTCCTAGATAGACAAAAGAGCCCGTCTATCATAGCACTCGGCTGCATCCCAACAGCTATCTGCCGGCATCCTTACCGATTGTTATTGAAATGCGATAAATCGCCGTTTATCAGCACAAACTATGCGCGCGGTATCGCCGTGCTATGTCGAATGATGAGCTGGCCGGGAATACGAATGGCAACGGTCTTGCCCACCGTGCCCGCCTCGGGAACCGCATGCTCAAACACCTCGCGTCCACGCTGATGTAGATCGAAGCGCACGGTTGTGAGCTCGTTGTGTGCCACAAAATCATCGAGCGAATCATCGACACCCACCACGCTCACGTCCTCGGGCACGCGCAGGCCGCTATCGCGCAGCGCTGCAATTGCGCCATTTGCCATCTGATCGTTTGCCGCATAGATCGCCGTCATGGTGCGGTCGTGCTCGGCCAGATACCTGCCGGCTTCGTATCCGCTGTTGGCAGACCAGTCACCCTCGAGTGGCTCTACCGGCTCGATGTGTTTACGCTCGAGTGTATCTTGCCAACCGGCGCGACGAAATTGCTCGTCGACCGAGAACGACGGGCCGCCAATATAGCGAATCTGCTCGTGCCCCAGCTCAAACAGGTGATCCATAAGCAATAGCGAGCAGCCGTAATGGTCGGAGTCGACCGTGGTCACGCGCGGATGCGCATACATGGTGACGATAACCGTGCCGATTCCCGGCAGCGGATCGAACGTCTCAAAGTCGGGTGCCATTCGGCTCATGCCGATAATGATGCCATCGACCGGCAGCGCCGCCATGCGGCGGGTGGCCTCGGCAAGCGAGAACTCCTCGGTCTTGGACATCTCGACCAGCGTGATGGCGCAGCCATGCTCGCGAGCGGCACTGGCGATACCATCGATCATCGTCAGGTTCCCAAACTTGGTGACATCGTTGACGCATAGACCGACCGAATGGTAGCGACCGTCGCGCAGGGAGCGGCCGGCATAGCTCGGGCGAAAGCCGAGCTCTTGCATGGCAGCCCGTACGCGCTGGCGCGTCTGCTCGTTCACATTGGGCAGGCCGTTGGCGACGCGCGAGACCGTCTGCTGCGAAACGCCAGCAGCGCGGGCGACGTCGGCCATGGAAACCGGACGCGAGCCTGTATCGTTGGAGGGGCGCCTTGCCACAAAATCACCTTCACCCTTGCGAGATCAAAAGAGCGTACATACCGGCCCGTGCAGAAATAGAGCCCGCGCGGAGGGCCGCTATCGTCGGACGCATGTTAACGTACTCTACTTTTTCTAGCTGCAGCTCTTCTGCTCCATAAGTCCATACGGCACTACCGTTCACGGCCGAATTTCGACCGATTACCAGATTCTCAAAAAGTAATAAGCGTTGTGTTATGAGTACGTTAACATAGCCCTTAACGTGCGGCATCGTGGATGCTGAGTTCACACCGCTTCAAATTGTTAACGTACTCATAACGACGCAAAACTGACCTGTTCGCGCCAAGGAAAGGACCTTCATGACCGCCCCGGACGAAAAGACGCTCGCTACGCTCACCAAGCTGTTTGAGGAGGAGTTTGGCCCCATCGGCGACCGCCAGGTGCTCTATGTGCACGCGCCCGGTCGCTCCGAGATCAGCGGCAACCACACCGACCACGAGGGCGGCCACGTTATCGCCGGCTCGCTCGATGTCGCCGTCGACGGCATTGCCGTGGCAACCGACACCGACAAGGTCCGCGTTGCCGACGAGGGCTACCCCACCTTTGAGATCACGCTCGACACGCTGGATGTTCAGGAGTCCGAGAAGGGCACGTCCGCAAGCCTCGTCCGCGGCATGGCCCACGAGGTCGCAGCCCTGGGCGTTGAGCCCCACGGCTTCGACTTCGCCTTCACCTGCTCCGTCCCCTCGGGCGGCGGCCTTTCCAGCTCCGCTGCCGTCGAGGCAGCATACGGCCGCGCCATGGAGACGCTCTGGGGCGCACCCGCCATTGAGCCCGTCGCACTCGCCCAGATGAGCCAGCGCACCGAGAACAACTACTACGGCAAGCCCTGCGGTCTGATGGACCAGGCTGCCGTGTGCCTGGGTGGCCTTGCCTACATGGACTTTGAGGATCAGGCTCAGCCTAAGACCCAGAAGCTCGAGCTCAACTTTGAGGATCACGGCTATGCGCTCGTGCTCGTTAAGGTTGGCGCCGACCATGTGGCGGCTACCGACGACTACGCCGCCGTTCCGCGCGAGATGCAGGACGTCGCCGCCGAGTTTGGTAAGGCACGCCTGTGCGAGGTCAACGTTGCCGACTTTGACGCCAAGCTCCCCGAGCTGCGCGCCAAGCTGGGCGACCGCGCTTGCCTGCGCGCCGTTCACTACTGGTACGAGAACGGCCTGGTCGACAAGCGCTGGGCGGCTCTTAACGCCGGCGACATTGACCAGTTCCTGGTCCTGACGCGCGAGTCCGGCGCCAGCTCTGCCATGTACCTGCAGAATGTTGTTGCCAAGCTGGGTTCCGAGCAGCCTTCCATGTATGCCCTGGCGCTGGCCGAGCACGTGCTCGACGGCCGCGGCGCCGTCCGTATCCACGGTGGCGGCTTTGGCGGCACCATTCAGGCCTTCGTGCCGCTCGATTTGGTCGACACTTTCATTGCCAAGATGAACGGCTGGCTGGGCGAGGGTTCCGCCCGTCACTACGCTATCTCTGACAAGGGGGCATACGCGGCATGGCTGTAATGACCGACGTGCGCGAGGCTGCGCAGAACCTGATCGAGTACGCCATCCACCGATCCATGATCGGGCAGGACGACCGCATCTGGGCCTACAACACCATTCTTGAGTGCATTGGCGCCACAGGCCCCGCGCTCGACATGACCTGGGCGCTGCAGACCGAGAAGCTCTCGCTTTTGCACCCCGATACCCTCCCCGACTTTGATCTGGAGGGCACGCTCGCCGGACTTTCCGAGGCCGCCGTCGCCAACGGCGCTGCCGAGGACACGGCATCGGGCCGCGACCGCATCGCTATGCGCATCATGGGCGTGCTTATGCCGAGGCCTTCGGTTGTAAACGAGGAGTTCAATGGACGCATGGGCGTCAACGAGCCCCGCGCCGCGACCGACTGGTTCTACGGCCTGTGCTGCGACGCCGGTTACGTGCGCCGTGCCGCCATCGCGCGCAACATCAAATGGAGCACCCCCACCAACTGGGGCGATCTTGAGATCACCATCAACCTGTCCAAGCCCGAGAAGGATCCGCGCGACATCGCTGCCGCCGGCGCCGCAAAGAACACGGGCGAGAAGTACCCCGCCTGCCAGCTGTGCATCGAAAACGAAGGCTACCCGGGACGCTCCGCCGCGGCCGACGGTGGCGCTCACCCCGCCCGCCAGAACCTGCGCATTATTCCCATCTCGCTCGACGGCGAGCGCTGGGGCTTCCAGTACAGCCCGTACGCGTACTTTAACGAGCACTGCATTGCCATGAGCTCCGAGCATCGTCCGATGCACGTGGACCGCAAGAGCCTCTCCTGTTTGCTCGACTTTGTGGACCTGTTCCCGCACTACTTTATCGGCTCCAATGCCGACCTGCCCATCGTGGGCGGCTCGATTCTGTCGCACGACCATTTCCAGGGTGGCGCGCACGAGTTCCCCATGATGCACGCCGCCGAGGTCTCGCAGTTTAGCGTGCCCGGTTTTGACCAGGTCAGCGGTACTGTGCTGCAGTGGCCGCTTTCGGTGCTACGACTGCGTTCGCACGACCGCGCCCAGTTGCTCGATGCTGCTGAGAAGATTATCCTGGCATGGCGCGAGTGGACCGATGAGTCGGTGGGCGTCATCGCGCACACAGCCGATGGCATGGCGCACAACACCGTGACGCCCGTCATCCGCCGCGTCGACTCCCGCGGCAACGCCGGCGGCGAGATCTACGAGGCCTACTTGGCGCTTCGCTGCAATATCACGACCGACGAGCATCCGCTGGGCGTGTTCCACCCGCATGCCGAGTATCACCATATTAAAAAGGAGAACATCGGCCTGATCGAAGTCATGGGCCTGGCCATTTTGCCGCCGCGCTTGGTTCCCGAGCTCGGCGCTGTCCGCGAGCACCTGCTAGCGGCCAAAGCCGATGCCGGCTACGACCTTGCCAGCGCGCTCGAGGGCGACGACCTTTGCCGCAGCCACGCCGCATGGGCCGAAGATGTTTTTGCCCGCCGCGCCGACGAGCTTACGGCGGACAACGCCATCGATATCCTGCACGAGGAGGTCGGCGTGGTGTTTGGCCACGTGCTCGACAACGCCGGCGTCTTTAAGTGGGACGAGGCCGGCCGCGCCGCCCAGCAGCGCTTTATCGACTCACTGTAATGATCCCTTGGGGACGGAGGAAAACGGATCATTTCGTCTTCAAGACAACGGCGCCCGCCGGCAACATCGCCGACGGGCGCCGTTTTATTGGCTAGTCATTGGGGACGTTCTTAAACGACTAGTCGTTGGGGACGTTCTTGTTTGACT
>CABQHT010000084.1 GCA_902464035.1 uncultured Collinsella sp.
TCACGTTCCAACTGGGCGGTGCGCAACGACAGTAAGGTGGCGGCGACCGAAAGGATGGCGGTCAACAGCAGCGCACGGGTGGGAAGCGCGCCGGCGTGGGCATATGCGACGAGCGCGCAGACAAAGATGGCGCCGGCGCCCAGTGCGCCCCAGGCGTGCTCACGGCGCACGCGTCGCGCGATGTCATAGAAGGCGAGGGGTGCAAACGGAGCAAACGACGGCGCAAAGACGGCCACCATAATGTAAGCGTAGCTCGCGGCCTCGCTGGCGCGGCGGGCGCGTTCGCCTTGCGCGATTTCCGCCAGCGAGGCGACTACGACGCCAAGGCAAAACGCCGCGACCAAGCGCGCGTCCACAGCAAGGCCCAGGGCGGCTGCGATACAGCACGCCAGCACGATCGATTTGTCGAATAGCCTGTTCATACGGGTATTGTACGCGATGCCGCGCGCGGGGGAGGCCCCACCGGGAGCAACCGTGACATTTATCCCAGCAAGGGGGGCCGCGACTATATCTCGCCGACAATCATTTCACCTGAGCATTTTTGATAGCTGTATCTATCATTTTTGCTAGATACAGCTATTATTTTTGCTAGATAGATTTATCAAAAGGAGGCTCTAGGTGTATAGGCGCAAGATATCGACCGTGTTACAGCAAAGACTCATGGGGCCGCGTTCCTTTATTCAGGTGGTTATGGGTCCCAGACAAACTGGCAAGACCACGGCCATCAAGCAGGCGGTCAAGGCTTGCGGGCTTCCGTGTCGCGTGGCGAGTGCCGACTCGTCGCGCGAACTCGCGGGGGATTGGATCGACCTTGAGTGGCGCCAGGCTCGGCAGCTGACAAGTAATGGCTCGCGTGCCATCCTTGTGCTCGACGAGATACAAAAGGTTACGGGTTGGTCCGAGACGGTCAAGGCCCTGTGGGACGAAGACTCTTGGAACGACACCGAGCTTCTCGTGGTGCTGTCCGGTTCGTCGAGCTTGCTTCTCGGCAGTGGGCTGACCGAATCGCTTGCGGGGCGATTTGAGCTACTGCGTTCGACGCATTGGAGCCTATCCGAGATGTCCGAGGCGTTTGGCTATAGCTTCGAGGATTATCTGATGTTTGGCGGGTATCCGGGTGCCGCGATTCTCAAGAGCGATGTCAATCGTTGGCGAGAGTATATGCGCGATTCGATCGTGGAATCGACGATTTCGCGTGACGTATTGCAGATGGAAGACGTGCGCAAGCCGGCGCTCATGCGAGCCCTCTTTGAGCTGGGCGCGCAGTATTCGGCGCAGGAGATATCGTATCGAAAACTGCTGGGGCAGCTCGACGATAAGGGAAACACTGATACCGTGCGCCATTATCTTGATCTGCTGTCCAAGGCGGGCATGATGAGCGGGTTGCAAAAATACGACGCCAAGCAGGTGAGGTCGAGGGCAAGCTCGCCGCGACTGCTCGTGCATGATCCCTCATTAATGTTCTCGATGTGGCGCGGGGCGGGTGACTTGTTGGCTGATTCTGCCCTGCGAGGGCATTTGGTCGAAACTGCGGTGGGCGCTCGGCTCATCGCGCGTGCTCAAACAGAAGGCTTTGAGCTGTATTGGTGGCGTGAGGGTAATCTCGAGGTGGACTTTGTGGCGAAGCGCGGCGATGACGCCCTTGCGGCGATCGAGGTTAAAAGCGGCCGCGTGTCCAAGAGCGGTATGACTGAGTTTTTGGCGCAGAACCCTCAGGCGAAGCCGATGATTGTGGGCGATCGTAACGTTTCGGTTGAGCAGTTCTTGCGGGATGAGGTGGAGCTGTTTTAGCTGGTGATTGCTACGGCGCGGACGGGTCAAAGTGATTAGAAATGCAAGCCCCACTTACTTAAGATTTGGGACAAACACATCTGATTGCTTTGTCCCGTGGCGATGCCGGTTCTGTTGGCGCCGTACTCGTGACAAAGCTCACTGGTGCGGCCCGCCCGCTCCTGCGATGATGCAATCGTACCGGGCCACGACCAACAGAAGGGCCGCTTCATGACTGACATCGTCCACGTCGAAAACCTCGTCAAGCGCTATGACGATCTTATCGCGCTCGACCACTTTAACCTGAACATCGCCCCTGGCGAGATCTTTGGCCTGCTCGGCCCCAACGGCTCGGGCAAGACCACGTCCATCAACTGCATCCTGCAACTGCTCGCCTACGACAAGGGCACCATCGAGCTGTTCGGCGAGCCCATGACGCCTGCCCGTTATGACCTTAAGCGCCGCATTGGCGTGGTGCCGCAGCAAGTGGCGGTGTTTGACGAGCTCACGGTGCGCGAGAACATAGACTATTTCTGCAGCCTCTACGTCAACGACCGCAAGCGCCGCCGCGCGCTGGTGGACGAGGCGATCGAATTTGTCGGACTGGGCGACTTTACCAAGTTCCGCCCCGGCAAGCTCTCGGGTGGCCTGGCGCGCCGTCTCAACATTGCCTGCGGCATCGCGCACAAGCCCGAGCTCATCTTTTTTGACGAGCCCACGGTGGCGGTCGACCCACAGAGCCGCAACGCCATCCTGGAGGGCATCTGCCGCCTGCGCGACGAGGGCGCCACGGTGGTGTATACCAGCCATTACATGGAGGAAGTCGAGCAGATTTGCAGCCGCATCATGATCATGGACGGCGGCCGCGTGCTAGCGCAGGGCACCAACGACGAGCTCAAGCGCATGATTCAGATGGGCGAGAAGATCGTAATTGAGGTCGGTGAGGTTTCGAGTGCGGCGCTCGGTGCCGTTGCGAGCCTGCCGCACGTCCTGGACCTTGCGGCAACCGCGGGGCAGCTCACGTTTTCGTGCGAGGCGAGCCCACATAACCTCACGGATATCCTCGATGTGCTTCGCTCGCACGGCGTGGCGCTCGGTCGTATCTATTCCGAACCTCCCACCCTCAATGACGTATTCCTCGAGATCACCGGCCGCGAGCTGCGCGACTAGGGGGTGGCCATGTTCAACACCATCACCACCACGCTCAAGACGCTATTGCGTCGACCGAGTACATGGGTCTGGGGCGCGATCTTTCCCATTGCACTTTCAACGATGTTCATGTTTATGTTTGCGAACCTGAGCTCCGACGGCAAGGTCGACCCGGTGCCGGTGGCCATCGTGGCTGACGAAGCCTGGGACGCGTCGACCTTTAAGGACGTGGCGGCCTCGCTGTCTAAGGAGGGCGACGATCAGCTGCTCGAGATTCACGAGTGCGAGGATGCGGCTACCGCGAACCGCGCACTCAAGGCGGGCGAAGTCGCGGGCATCTATACGGTCGATGCCGCGGGCACGCCCAGGCTCACGCTGCTATCGAGTTACGACAGCTCGCGCGCCTCGTCGGTGCTCACCGACCGCAGCATCCTTGAAACGGTGGCAAGCTCGTATACGCAAAATGCCGAGCTCATGGCCCAGATTGCCCAGGACAACCCGGCGGCGCTTGCCGACCCGGAGGCGGTTGCGCGCGCCCTGTCGCTCGAGGGCGGAACCCGTCGCGTGAGCCTGACACGCACCACGCCCGACGGCACGACCATTTACTACTACGCGCTTTTTGGCCTGGTCGCGATGATGTCTGCCGAGTTTGCCGCCTTGAGCGTCGTCGACCTGCAGCCCAACCTGTCGGGTCTTGGCGCACGCCGCTGCGTGGGCGGCCTTTCCAAGACGGCGTCGCTGGCCGGAATTTTCGTAGGCTCGTGGCTGGTTTCTTTTGCCTCGATGACGGTTGCGATTGGCTATGTGCGCCTGGTCGTCGGCGTCGACTTTGGCGGGCGCGAGGGACTGTGCCTGCTGGGCGGTGCCGCCTCCGCACTTGCCGCGACGGGCCTGGGGCTCTTTGTGGGCACGCTGCCCGTTAAGGGCGGCAAGGCGTCCAAGTCGGGCATCCTCACGGGCTTCGCCACCACGTGTGCCCTGTTCGCCGGTCTCTACGGCGAGCCGGCGATGGCGCTTGCCGACGACGTCGCCCGCGCCTGCCCGGCCGAATGCTGGCTCAATCCCGTCAAACTTATCTGCGATATGTTCAACCGTCTGTATTTCTTTGAGGACCTGGGCCCCTTTGCCGTGCGCGCGGGCGCGCTCGTCCTGATGGCCCTGGTGTTTGTCGTTGCCGCCACGCTGGTGTTTGGAAGGAGTCGCTATGAGCACCTTTAAGACCGCGCTTCGCATGGCGCTGGCGCACCCGTTCTACCTGCTCATCTATACGGTGTTCATCTCGCTCATGGGCGTGTTCATCGCGGCGTCGGTGAGCTGGAATTCGTCGCAGCTCACCGAGTACAAGCCCTACGACACCAACGTGATCGTGGTCGATCGGGACAACAGCGACCTTTCGCGGGCGCTCACAAAGCACTTGGGGTCGCGCTTTGACCTGGTCACAGGCGTCGGCGACGACACGTACGATCTTGCGGACGCGCTCTCCAAGAGCAACAGTGCCAAGGGCAGCGCCGACTGCGTGTTCTTTATCCCGGAGGGATTTGAGGGCGACCTGATCGCGGCCGCCCGTGCGGGGGAGACCTTGCCCAAGCTCGACGTGACGTACGGCTCCGGCACCATGGCGGCGGCGCTTTCGTCTGCGGAGGCCTCGCGCTGGATCTCGCTCGCGGGCGCCGCGGCGGCGCTTGAGCCAGCTGCCTCCAACGGTGGCGTTGCCAAGGCGGCCGAGCATGCTGCCGCCAAGCGTGCCGAGGTCCAGATTGAGCAGGTCAAAGTCGACTCGACGGCCGCCGCCACGCTCGAGTCGTACTTCAACTTTGGCGCGTACGCGATTATCTCGTCGGTCATCGTGTCGGTGGGCCTGGTGTTCTCGGGCATGAACGAGCCCGAGCGCGTGCGCCGCATGGATGCCGGCCCGGTCTCCGAGCGCCAGCGCTCGCTCGCCGTGTTCGCGGCCGCCGCGGTGCTCACCGTCTGCATCTGGCTCGTGTCGAGCATGATGGGCGTCGTGGGCTTTGCCGGCGCGGTCGCCGAGGTCGGCGTGGGTCGCGTGTGTCTGGCGCTGGCGGCGACGTTTGCCCTGGCGTGCACGCCGCTGGCCGTTGGCTTTACCCTGGCGAGCTTGGGCGCGCGCGAGGAGCTGCTCAACGGCGTGGGCAACTTACTCGGCATGCTCATGACGTTTTTGGGCGGCGCCTGGATGCCGCTGTCGCTGATGGGCTCGGCCGTGCAGACCGCGGCACACTTTGTGCCGACATATTGGGTGAACGACGCGATCGGCAAGGCGCTCGCCGCGGACCTGACGTCTGCCGCGCTGGGCGACATCGCCTGCGACCTGGGCGTCACCGTACTCTTCGCCGCCGCCATCGCCGCCGTGGGCCTAGCCCTCACCCACAACAAATCCCGAGCCTAGCCATCGGGTACTCATTGGGGACAGACTTAAACTGA
>CABQHT010000085.1 GCA_902464035.1 uncultured Collinsella sp.
GAGAAGATGACGAAGCGCTTGCTAATGCCGCTCCAGCATAGGAGCGCCACGGGGATGTTGAGCGCGAGCATACCGAGCGAGATGTCGATGTGAACGCCGCCCAGCGAGGTAACGCGATCGAGTAGGACCGCGACGCCGGTGAGACCACTCGGAAGCAGGTCGGCGGGCTGAATGAACGCCTGGATCAGGAATGTCTGGAGAACGGCGGAAATTGTGACCGCCACGGCGGTGATGGCGCGGCGGACGATGGTGAGGCGGCCGAGCACGAGCACGCGGTCCGTGAGCTGATCGATGGCGTTCGCCACGTAGGCTCCTTTCGAAGGCAGATGTAGTTGTGGGGCATGGCCGCGATTGTAGCATGGAGCGTGAGGGGGCGCTTCAATTCACCCTCTCTCGACAACCATCAGAAGGACCGTGAGGCCGCTTAAAAGAAAAACGCCGTGAAGAGAGCGATCCCTTCACGGCGAATTCGGCGTTTGCCCAGATAAAACCTGCCAAAATAAACCTGTCCCTAAATGGCAGGTAGGATGTCGGACAGGTTGTCGATGACAACGTCGGCGGCGGACTGGTCCAGGTTGACGCCCTCGTGCGGACGCAGCGCCAGGACGCGGGCGCCGGAGCGCTTGCCGGCCTCGATGCCCAAAGGCGAATCCTCGATAACCAGGCACTCGGCAGGCTCCACCCCCAGCGCCTCCATGGCACGCAGGTAGATCTCGGGGTCGGGCTTAAACGCACTGCACTCGTGCCCGCTGATGGTGTAGTCCAGCACGTCGGCGATACCGGCAATCTCCACCAGCTCGTCAATGAGCTCGCGATAGGATGAGCTTGCGATGGCGCACTTCACGCCGCGCTCGTGCAGCTCACGCATCACCGGCTCCGTCTGCTCGTTGAGCAGCTCGGCATACGGAACGGGGTGGTCCGGGCTGTAGACCTGCTTGTACTCCACGCGCAGGCGCTCGCGCAGCTCAATATCGTCAGGCACCAGCGCCTCCCAAATGGCAGGCTCGTTAGACCCCGAAAGATCGGGGATCTCGTCAAAGTGGAAGCCCTTCTCTTCCATAAATGCCACGCGGCGACGGTTGTAGAACCACTCGGTATCGACCAGCACGCCGTCCATGTCAAACAGCACTGCCTTGATCATACGCATCTCCTCCCACCTGCCAAAAAGGGACAGGTTCATTTTGGTAGGTATTATCTGGGGTTTTGCGGCGCGACGAACACGCCCCCCAAAGCAAAAAAGGGGACGGGGCGCAAACCCCATCCCCTCTCAATCAACCCGTAAGGTCTACTTACTTGTGATTAGTAGGAAAGCTTCCACATGTAGCGACGCATGGTCAGCGGGTGCTGACGGGCCTCGGCGATCTGGTTGCCGTACTCGCGCATAACGGCGAGGTGCAGCAGCGGGTTGAAGTAGGTGATGACGCTCGCGGGCACGGCGTCAGCCAGGCCGTAGTCCTTGGAGTCGATCAGAGCGACCTTGGCGCCCATGCGCTCAAGGAAGGTGAGGGCGCGGGCGTCCATCGGACGGGTAGCACCATCGGACATGAAGAAGACGTAGGGCTTACCCTCGGTGGAAACCTCGAACGGGCCGTGGAAGTACTCGCCGGTGTTGTAGGCGGCGGCGTCGATCCACTGCATCTCGGTGAACAGGAAGGCGGCGTGAGAATAAGCCATCTTCTCGGAGGCACCGGAAGCCATGAAGTAGATCATCTTGTCGTCCTTGAAGTCCTCGGCGAACTTCTTGGCGAGCTTCTTGCAGTGCTGAGCGGCGTTCTCGCAGAGATCGAAGACGTTGGTGAGGCCGGTGATCATGTCCTCGTAGTGGTCATAGCCCTCGGTCTGCTGAAGGATCTCGAGAGCAAGAGCGATGGCGTAGCCAGGCTTCTCGCACTTGGCAGCGTAGTTGGCGTGGAAGCCGTGAACGATGACGTGGTCGGCGTCGACGGTCAGAGCGGAGCCAGCCTTGTTGGTGAGGGAGACGACCGGGCAGTTGTGCTTCTTGGCGGTCTTGTTGGCCTCGACGGTCTCGGGCGTGGAGCCACCGAGGGAGCAGGTGATCACGAAGGTGTGCTCGTTGACCCAGGAAGGCGTGTCGTAGTTGAACTCGTTAGCGGTGAAGATCTGAACGTTCAGCTTGTCCGTGTTGTTGGCCAGGAAGTACTTGGCGGGGTAAAGGTCGGACATGGAAGCGCCGCAGCCGACGAAAGCGACGCTGTGGATCTCGTGGTTGGACAGGACGTCAGCGACGATCTGCTTAGGGAGGTTAAGGTCGATCTCGTACATCTGACACATTCCTTTCGATTTTTGCGGCGCCACTTTGCCGGACGCACACAGGGTTACCGTGATTTGGACCGAGTCGCCGGCCCGTTGAGGATGTGCCAAAGGGACTGTCCTTTGACACATTTAGGGATGGAAGCCTGCCTGGGGTATGGGATGCCAGGCAGGCTCCCCGGGGAAAGCGGTTAGACGCTTGGTCGCGACTAGGCCAGGATGCCGGCCGCGGAGAGGGCGATGCCGCCCACGATGGCGATCACGAGAAGCCAACCGGTGTTGACGTTCTTCTTGATGAGCCAGTACATAAGGCCGGTGAGGCCAAGGGAGATCATCTGGGGCATCATGCCGTCCAGGATGTCCTGGATCACGACGGTGCCGTCAGCGAACTGCAGCGGGGTGGTGGCGCCGATCAGCGTAGCGATCATGCCGCCCACGGACATAAGACCCACGATGCCGCAGACATACATGAGCTTTTCCATGAGGTCGCCGCCCTGAAGCTTGCTCAGGTACTCGTGGCCGCCCTGATAGCCCATCTTGGCTGCGAACCAAGTGATCAGCACGGAGGGGACGATGGAGATGAGCATGGCCAGGATCGGGCCCATGATGGAGCCCTGCTGAGCCAGCTGAACGCCCAGGCCAAAGGCGATAACGCGGATGGTGCCCTGGAAGAAGGAGTCACCAATACCGGAAAGCGGACCCATGAGGGAGGTCTTGACCGCGTTGATCGAATCGGGATCGAAGTTCTCGGGATCCTTGGCGTACTCCTCCTCCATGGAGGCGGCGAGGCCTAGGACAAAAGCGCTCGTCTGCGGGGTGCAGTTGTAGAACGCCATGTGACGGTGGTAAGCCTCTTTCTTAGCAGCGAGCTGCTTGGGATCGGACTCATCCGGATAGAGGCGATCGAGCGTGGGAACCATGCCGTAGAGGAAGCCCATGTTCATCTGACGCTCGTAGTTCCAAGAGGCCTGGATGGCCCAGGAGCGCCAGAAGAACTGGCTGACCTTCTTGTTCAGGGACACGTCCTTGGTTGCGGTTGCCATAGTGTGTTCCTCCTTAGTCTTCGTCGTCTTCGAGCGGATCGTAGTCGGAATCGACACCGGCGGCTGCATGGGAACCGTTGAACTTGAAGCCCATGAAGACGACAGCCAGGCACACACCGATCAGAGCGACCGCGATGACGGACAGGTTGAGGTAAGCGGCGAGCAGGAAACCGATGAACAGGAACGGAGTCATACCCTTCTTGATCATCATGGTGAGCAGCAGGGCCAAGCCGTAGGCGGTCATGATCTTGGTCGAAACGTTAAGACCAGTGGACAGCCACTCGGGAACCATGTTGACGATGGCCTGAACCAAGTCGGTACCGACGAAGACGGCGAGGAAGATCGGCAGGAAGTACATGACGGCGTACAGACCGGAGCCGGCGCAGATGTGCATACGGTAAGCGGTCTTGAACTTTCCGTTATCGATCGCGCTATCTGCCACATGGGTGAGGGCGGCGATGATGGAACGGAACACGATGCCGAGGAGCTGACCCAGGACGGCGACCGGGATGGCGATCGTCATGGCGGTCTCGGCGGAAGCATCGGTCAGGCACGCAAAGGCAGCGGCCACGATGCCGCCCAGGACCATATCGGGCGGAACGGCAGCGCCGACCTGCACCAGGCCCATGGACACGAGCTCGACGGCGGCACCGACGGCAAGGCCGGTGGGCACATCGCCCAGCAGCAGACCGACGAGCGTAGCGCCAACGAGGGGCTGCTCGAAGTTAAGACGACCGAGCAGGCGGGAGTCCCACATGCAGAACACGCCGACGAGGCCGACGAGCACCGCACTGATGAACGTATTCATACCCTTCTCCTTTCAGTCAGGCAAAAGCCTGGTTGATTACAGCTTGGCGTCGATGTCGACGCTCTGATACGTAGGGGTCTGCTGGACGTAGAGCTTGATGCCCATGTCGAGCAGCTGGTTGACGTCGGCCTTCTGGTTGGCGTCGAGGAAGACGGAGCTGTCCTTGCCGCCGACCTGATCGGCACCGTCGTGGTTGGCGGTGGCGCCCAGGTTGATGGCGTCGAGCTTGTAACCCTGGCAGAACTGCAGCATCTCGGCAGTGTTGCCAAAGACGAACATGACGCGCTCGCCGAGGGTGTTGAGCTTGTCCATCTTGGCGAGGGCACGCTCGACGGTGAAGACGTTCAGGCGCACGCCCTGGGGCTTGGCCAGCTTAAGAGCGCCCTTCTTGATGTCATCGTTGGCGGCAGCGTTGTCGACGACGATGATGCGCTCAGCCTGAACCTTGGTGGTCCAGGTAAAGACGACCTGGCCGTGCAGCAGACGGTAGTCAAGACGTGCGAGGACGATCTTGGCGGGACCGGCGTTGTGACGGGCGGCCTTGGCCTTCTTGGCGGGGGCTGCGGGAGCAACCTCGACCGGGGCGTTGGGGTTGGTCAGACCGGTGCGGGCCTCGTTGATAAGGGCCGCGAGCTCGGCGCCCTTGACGGGGGCGGGGCTCATAGCGAGCGTGAGCGCCAGCGGGATGTTGAAACCGCTGACAACCGTGAACTTCGTGCCGTTCTTGGAAAGCTCGACCATGTTGTTGTTGACCGAGCTACCGAGCATATCGGTTAGCACATACACGGTGTCGTCCGCGTTGAACGTGGCGATCATGGCGTCCACCTTGTTGGTGATGGGCTCCTTGTCGTCACGAGCAAGCGACACGACGTGGACGTTCGACACGTCGCCGAGAACCATCTCGAGCGTGTCTTTGGCGCCTGCGGCCAGGCCGCCATGAGATGCGAGAATGATCTGATTCATCTTGCCTCCTCCTTTTCGTTATG
>CABQHT010000086.1 GCA_902464035.1 uncultured Collinsella sp.
CCGCCGGCTTCATGGCCGCCATCGTCACCGTCGGCAGCTTCTTCGGCTGCATCGTGGGTCCTGCTTTTTGCGACAAGCTCGGCAAGTTCAAGGGCTTCCTCATCGTCACCACGCTCATCGGCGCTGTCTCGATGTTCGTGACGTGGTACACCCCCGTCGGCTTCCTGCTGTGGGCGATCCTGGTCATCAACGGCTTCTTCACCGCCATCAACGGCCCGATCATGCAGTCCATGCCGGTTCTGCTCCCCGAGATCGGTGACACGTACGCCGGTTCCGCTGGCGGCATCGTCGGCACCATCTCCCTGCTCATGAGCTACTTCCTGCCCATCGGCATCTCCGCTGTCGCCGGCGCCGACTACACCATGAACATGGGCCTCGAGAGCCTCTGCTTCCTGCTTTCCGTGGTGCCGGTCTTCTTCCTGCCCGAGCTCGGCCGCAAGGCTATGCAGGCTGCCGCTGCTAAGGATGGCGAGTAGTCATGGAGACGGTGGTTCCTGCCGACATCGTCATTAAGACGACGGCGCTGTTTACGGCCGAGGAGCTTGAGCCCCATGCGGGATGCGTCGCGGTTCGCGGCAACGAGATCGTCGCCGTGGGCGCACCCGACAAGGTGCAGCCGTTTGTCGGTCCCGATACCGAGGTAATCGATGCGGGCAACAAACTGGTCATGCCCGGATTCAACGATTCGCACATGCACTTTGCGCTCGGCTCCATCCAGAAAGACGAGGACTTCTGCTGCGATTTGATGTTCCTGCCGAGCGAGCAGGCCTGCGTCGATGCCGTGGCGAAGTTTGCCGCCGAGCACCCCGACAACCCGTGGATCTACGGCCAGGGCTGGTATTCGCCCGCATGGGAGGACCCGACCGACCCCGACTGCCGTAGCCTCGACGCGCTCGACATCGATCGCCCGATTGTGCTTTCGGACTTTTCGATGCACGTGGTTTGGTGCAATACCGCCGCGCTTAAGGCGGTCGGCATCGACCGTAACACCCCGACGCCCGAGGGCGGCCTCATCCGCCACTTTGACAACGGCGAGCCCAACGGTTTTCTGTCCGAGCCCCAGGCAACGAACATTCTGCTCGATGTGGTGCTCAACAAGCCGGACCTCGATGCTTCGCTGCTCAAGTCGATGCGCAAGTTCAACAAGCTCGGTATCACCTCGATCGGCGACATGTACCCCTTGGGCGTGACCACGCCCGGCGTGTACGACATTTACGATCGACTGGCAAACGAAGGCCTCAGCACGCTGCGCATTAGCTATTACCCCGCGCTCGATGCTCCCATGGCGGAGTCGCAGGCTCTGAGGGCGCGCCATCATGGCGAGCGCGTGCGCATGGCGGGCCTTAAGTACATCTTGGACGGCTGCCCCGAGGCCTATACGGCGTACATGCACGAGCCGTATCTCAACGCCCCCATGGGCAAGGGCTTCCGCGGCGAGCCGGCGTGCAACCAAGAGACGCTCGACCGCATGGTGCTCGAGGCCGACAAGAACGGCTTTGACGTCCGCATCCATGCCATTGGCGATGCCTCGGCCACGATGATCATCGATGCCGTCGAGCGCGCCGAGGAGGCGTGCGGCAACAAGGGGACGCGTTTTGCCATCGAGCACACCGACAACCTGCAGTTCGAGGACATTGCGCGTATGAAGCGCCTGGGCATCAACGCCGCGATTCAGCCGCAGCATCCCATTGGAGGCCTTGGGCAGGGCGTGTACGAGGGCTCGCTCGGCGAGGAGCGCATGAGCCATATGTGGCGCTACCGGGAGGAGGCCGACGGCGGAATCCATCTGGGCCTTGGTACCGACTGGCCTGCGGTCATGTCGATCGATCCCATCGACACCGTATATGCCGCGGTGACACGCAGCGAGTTCGATGGGCATCCGGCGGAAGGCTATTTCCGCGAGAACGCGCTGACGCTTGGCGAGACGCTCCAGGCGCATACGCTCGGCTCCGCCTATGTCGAGGGTTTCGAGCGCCGTCTGGGCAGTCTTGCCGCCGGCAAGCTGGCCGATATCGTTATCCTGTCGGGTAACCCGTTTGAGATGGACCCGATGGCGCTTCGCGAGCTGGAGATCGAGACGACCATATTCGATGGGCGCATTGTCTATCGCAAGGACGAGGCGTAGATAGGGTGATTGACGTGAGCAAAGGGACGGTCGAGAAGTACGCGTTGCTGTTTGTGGTGTGCGGCATCGTGTTTGCCGCCAACTACGCGCAGTATCAGGTGTCGGGGTTGGCGCACATGGTTGTGTCGAGCCTGCGGTTGTCGTCTGCCGAGTTTTCGGCCGTCCTGTTTGCCCCGTTTATTCCTGCCGTGGTGTTTGGCATGCCGGCAGGCGTCTGTGCCGATCGCCGCGGCGTGAAGGCGCTCGTGCTTTTCGCATCGGCGGTTTCTGCGGTCGCGGCGGTCGCGCGCGTCGCGTGTTCCTCGTTTGCAACGCTGTTTGTGGCGAGCGTGCTGCTGGGTGCGGCGCCCTGCGTCATCAACGCCATTGCGCTGAAGGTGTTGGGGCCTGCTTTTGGCGATGACACCGACCGCGCCATGGGGTGGTTTTATGCGGCGGGCTCCGCCGGCATCGCCTGCTCGCTCGCGATGTCCCCTCTCTTTGCGGCGGCTGGGCAGGCATACGTGCTCGCCGCTGTCTTGTTTGCGGCGTTTGGGCTGCTGTGGCTGCTTGTCGCGCCGTCGGCGGACGCCGTGCGTACAGCAAGCGATGGCGGCGCCGGTGACTCCGTGCCGTCGGCGGGCGCTTTTGGAGCAGTGGCCAAGATGCCGATGATTTGGCTTGTGGCGGTGCTGCTTGGAGTCGCCCTCGCGTCGGCTACGGCGTACTCCGGCTATTTGGTGTCGGCGCTCGAGGTTTCGATCGAGCCGCAAACCGCTGGAGTCCTGGCTTCGTTTGTAACCCTCGGATCGATTGTCGGGAGCGTGGTCGGCCCCTATATGCGCGCACAGTTTAAGGATTATCGTGCATTTATGGCTTTGTCGGCGGTCACCGGGGGCGTGCTCATGTGGGCTGGGGAAGCTTTTATTTCCCAGTCATCGGCGGGGCTGATGTTTGCGATCGGCATCGCGAGCGCCGTTGCCGGGCCCGTCGTCCAGTCGCTGCCGTACATGCTTCCCGGTGTGCGCGATGGCCTTGCGGGAAGCGCCGGAGGTGTGGTGAGTACCGTCTCGCTGGGATTGACGTTTTTGATTCCCGTGGTGCTTTCTTGCTGCATTGGCGAGAGCTACGAAACGCTTCTTTTGGGATGCGCCGTCCTGTTTGGCGCCACGGCGCTGGTGTCCCCGCTTCTGCCCTCGCCCGATTCGCTTACGTAGCGCCACGCCCCCGTTTGTTCGATGCCGGTTGGCACAATAACTAGGAGTTGATTTACTTGACGTTGAAAAAGAGCACCGTCGTGACGATCCTCAATGGCATCGTCAACCCTCTGCTCATGTGTTCGTTTTTGCCGATTATCGAGGGAAAAGCCGCACTCGATTTTCAAGGCGTCACCAGCTTTTGGGACAGCTTGTCCTAGCCATTGCCATTGCGCAAATTGTGAGCTTTATGCCGCTCTTTGGTAAAACCGTCGGCATGTGCGTCGAGTTTTTTGGCTTTGAGCCAGGTACTCCCGGCGCGCGTATCTGCGGAACCGTTGTGGGCGCTACGCTGCTCTTTTGCCTTATCGGACTGTTTGAGATTGCTTTTCAGACGGGCTTTGGCGTGGTCAATGGCATGCCTTATTTTTCGCGCTGGGCACGCCTTGTGACGGGTGGCTGGGCGTTTGTCGTTGTGGGCGGATTGCTGTTCGACCCCTTTGCTGCGGCAATTGCCGCTAAGGTGACGGGCGAATAGAGCTTGGTGCCGCTTGTGTAGCGGGTGTAACAGACGAATAGCTGTTGGGGCCGACCGGGGGGACTGGTCGGCTTCTTTTTTGCGCGTGCTACCATGTACGGGCATTTATCTGATGGAGGCTGCCGTTGTCACGTGCATTGCAACATATGGAGATCCCGCTGCTGTTGGCGGTGCCGATGGTGATGGCTGCTGCGCTGGTGGCGGGCATCGAGCAGGCGGCGCTTGCCATGCTTGTCGTGGTGGCACTGGTGCTTGCGCTGTTCTTTGCGGGTTACGAGGCGTCGCGCCCGGGCCTGCGCCAGATTATGCCCACGCTGGTGTTGGCGGTGTTGGCGGCGGCGGGGCGCATCCTGTTTGGGCCCATTCCCGACTTTAAGCCGGTGAGCGCCATTGCCATTATTGCGGGGGCGACGCTTGGTCGCCGTAACGGCTTTATGGTCGGTGTGCTGGCGGCGTTGACTAGCAATTTCTTTTTTGGACAGGGCATGTGGACGCCGTGGCAGATGTATGCCTGGGGGCTGGTTGGCTATGTTGGCGGCGCGCTAGCGTATGCGGGTGCGTTCGACCGCGTCGACGGCACCGTGCGCATGCCAGCACTGCTGGCGTACGGCTTTGCGTCGGGCCTGCTCTATGGCGTCGTGATCAACGCATATGACATCATTGGTTTTGTACAGCCGCTTACTTGGGCGGGTGCCGTGGCGCGTCTTGCCACGGCAGTGCCGTTCGATATTACGCACGGCCTTGCGACCTGCGTGTTTTTGGCCGCCTTGTACAAGCCTTGGTGCCGTCGCATTAACCGTGTCGTCGTGAAATACGGGCTGTAGGGCTGGTTGCGCCGGGGCGGAATCAATACTGTCGAAGTGCCATTTCAAAACTATGCCGGTTTACGGGGCTAGATTGGCGCAGACAGACCATGCCGGCTTTTTTCGAAATAGAGTAAGCCGTTCACCTGCGGTTTTATTATCTCGGAATTGCGTATGGTTGGGGGTTCGCGATTCAGCCCCGTAAACCGGCATAGTTTTGGAATGGCCGGCTGATATGACGGGCATCGTGGCCCTCAGAGAGCCAAATTGATCCATTTTCTTCCGTCCCCAGATGTCCCCAGGGAATCAGTTGACGGCGCTTGCCACGAAACTGGCCCATCTACTACGTTTAGCTTGATACTCCCGACCATGACCGCGTTTTATGAAAAACCGCAGGCTTTCTACCTGCGGTTTTCTTTTTGCGTTG
>CABQHT010000087.1 GCA_902464035.1 uncultured Collinsella sp.
ATGTCGCAGTCCGTATTGCGCAGCAGGAACGTCGAAATCGAGCCCAGTAGCGCGTACTTAATTGAGGACAGGCCGCGGGCGCCGCAGAGCACCAGATCGGGCTTGACCACGTCGAGCATCTCGTCCTTGAGCGTCTCGCGAATGCGACCGGTGCGAATCATGACCTCGACCTCGGGAATGTCGGGATTGGCCTTGGCCTCCTCGAGCTGCTTGGCGATGGAGTTGTTAAAGGCCTCCTCCAGGCCGTTGACCAGGTCGACCGGATAGGAACCGGCGCTCTCGAGCGCGGTGGAGTCGATGACGTGGCCGATGATCAGCTTGGCGCCGTTGTTCGCGGCGACCTTGATGGCGCGTGCGAGCACAAAATCCTGCTGCTCAGTACCGTCGAGTGAAACAAATACCTTGGTGTAGCCCTCGTTCATGGTTTCCTCCTTGGTCTATCGCACGGGCGCGGGGCTCGTGCGTCGGGCGGGCGCGGGCGCGTTGGCCGCCGGACACTTTATCTTGTTGCAGTTATACCCAAGGATTTCGGTTTGACCGCTCGCAATTCTGTGAACGGGCGAGTTTTTTGGTAAGGGTAGGCGCGGTCGCACCGCCAACGGTTGATAATGGGACATCGCCCGCATCGTCCGCAGAACATCTACCGGCGGGTGTCTAACGAGGGGGTCCCTTTGGATATTATCGAGCTTCTAAAATCTGCCTTCATGGGCCTGGTCGAGGGCATCACCGAATGGCTGCCCGTTTCGTCGACGGGTCACATGATCTTGGTGGACGAGTTCGTCAAGATGAACGTGAGCGAGACGTTCTGGAATATGTTCCTGGTCGTGATTCAGCTCGGCGCCATTCTGGCCGTCTGCGTGCTGTTCTTCCACGAGCTCAATCCGTTCTCGCCCAGCAAGGGCAAGGAAGGCCGTCGCGACACCTGGGTGCTGTGGGGCAAGATTGTGCTCGGCTGCATTCCCGCCGCGGCGATCGGCCTGCCGCTCAACGACTGGATGGAGGAGCATTTCTATAACGCTCCCGTCGTGGCGCTGGCGCTTATCGTCTACGGCGTGCTGTTCATCGTGATTGAAAATTGGCGTGCCCGCAAGCGCGAGGAGATGGCCGTTGCCGGTTCGTTTGGTTCGCGTGCTGTGGTGTCGGGTGGACGTCCTGCCGGTGCACATTTTGCGGCGCCTGCCGCGGCTGCCACTGAGGACGAGGGCGATGACGAGAATCTGGACTTTGGCTCCATTGCCACGCTCGAGGATCTGAGCTGGAAGACTGCGCTGGGCATCGGCTGCTTCCAGGTGCTTTCTCTGGTGCCTGGTACGTCTCGCTCCGGTTCTACCATCATCGGTGGCCTGCTTTTGGGCTGCACGCGTTCGGTGGCGTCCAAGTTCACGTTCTTCCTGGCTATTCCCGTTATGTTTGGCGCGAGTGCGCTCAAGCTGGTCAAGTACTTCATCAAGGGCGGCACGTTCGGCGCCAACGAGGTCGCTATCTTGGGCGTGGGCTGCGTTGTCGCCTTTGTGGTTTCGCTCATCGCCATCAAGTGGCTCATGGGCTTCGTCCGCCGTCACGACTTTAAGTGCTTCGGTGTTTACCGCATCATCCTGGGCATCGTAGTGCTCGCATACTTCTTTGTCCTGGAGCCTATGCTCGGCCTGTAATTTGGTTGACGCTGCGCGGCGGCCAGGGCGACAACTTGTCATTCAAAGAGGGC
This sequence comes from uncultured Collinsella sp., assembly GCA_902464035.1. Taxonomy (GTDB): domain Bacteria; phylum Actinomycetota; class Coriobacteriia; order Coriobacteriales; family Coriobacteriaceae; genus Collinsella. The sequence continues at coordinate 1,706 of CABQHT010000087.1, forward strand.
GGCATGACCAAAAGGTCTATGCCGCCCTCTTTTTGGTGCAAAGGGGTGGGCCCGATGGTGGCGAACGGAGTCGTGGTGTGATTTGCGTCGGTGTCCGCGCGGCTCGGTATACTGGTACGGCTCAAACTATGGCGCTGCCCGCAGGCGCGCCGTCCGTCAGATGAGGAGTCGCCCATGACCCAGCCCCTGCCCTGGGAAAAGAACACTGCGGTACCCGTGCCGCCCGCGCCGGAACCCGTGCCGCTCGATGCGTACACCGCCCCCGCCGCGCCGGAACCCGAGCTCGTTCCGCTTGACATCTACGATGCCCCGGCTCCGGCGCTCAAACCCGCCAAGCCGCTCGTCGATATCGATAGCCTGAACCCCGCCCAGCGCGAGGCGGTCCTGACCACCGAGGGCCCGCTGCTGGTCCTTGCCGGCGCCGGCTCGGGCAAGACCCGCGTCCTGACCTTCCGCATCGCACATATGCTTGGCGACCTGGGCGTTAAGCCCTGGCAGGTCCTGGCCATCACGTTTACCAACAAGGCGGCTGCCGAGATGCGCGAGCGTCTGGCGGCACTCATCCCCAGCGGCACCCGCGGCATGTGGGTGTGCACCTTCCACGCCATGTGCGTGCGCATGCTGCGCGAGGACGCCGACCTGCTGGGCTACACCGGTCAGTTCACCATCTATGACGACGATGACTCAAAGCGCATGGTGCGTGACATTATGCAGGCGCTCGGCATTGAGCAAAAGCAATTCCCCATCAACATGATCCGCAGCAAGATCAGCTCGGCCAAAAACGCCATGATTGGGCCCGAGGACATGCTCAAGAGCGCCGATAGCCCCAACGACAAAAAGGCCGCGCAGGTCTACCTGGAGCTGGAGCGCCGCCTGCGCGCCGCCAACGCGATGGACTTCGATGACCTGCTCGTGCGCACGCTCGAGTTGCTTCGCACCCGCCCCGAGGTGCTCGACAAGTACCAAGAGCGCTTCCGCTACATTAGCGTCGACGAGTATCAGGACACCAACCACGTCCAGTACGAGATCGCCAACCTGCTGGCCGCCAAGTACCAAAACCTCATGGTCGTGGGCGACGACGACCAGTCCATTTATAGCTGGCGTGGCGCCGACATCACCAATATCCTGGACTTTGAGAAGGACTTTAAAAACTGCAAGACCGTAAAGCTGGAGCAGAACTATCGCTCCACGGGTCACATCCTGAGCGCCGCCAATGCCGTTGTTCGCCACAACTCGCAGCGCAAGGACAAGCGCCTGTTTACGGCCGAGGGCGATGGCGAGAAGATTCAGGCCTTCCAGGCAAGCGACGAGCGCGACGAGGGTCGCTGGATTGCCGGCGAGATCGAGAAGCTGCATGCCAAGGGTACGAGCTACGACGATATCGCCGTGTTCTACCGCACCAACGCCCAGTCGCGTATCCTCGAAGATATGTTCCTGCGCGCGGGCGTGCCCTACAAGATCGTCGGCGGCACGCGATTCTTCGACCGCGCCGAGATCCGCGACGTCATGGCCTACCTCAAGATGATCGTGAACCCGGCCGACGAGATGAGCGTCAAGCGCGTCATCAACACGCCGCGCCGCGGTATCGGCTCCACCTCGATTCAAAAGATTGAGCAGCTGGCGCGCGACAACCGTTGCTCGTTCTTCCAAGCCTGCGAGATCGCGTGCGCCGAGACGGGCATGTTTAGCGCGAAGGTGCGCAACGGTCTGTCGAGCTTTGTGGCGCTGGTGCGCGAGGGTCGTCGCATGGACGGCGAGCTCAAGGACGTTGTCGAGATGATTGTCGACAAGACGGGCCTGCTGCAGGCGTTCCGCGCCGAGGGCACCATGGAGTCCGAGAGCCGCGCCGAGAACATTCAGGAATTCTTGGGCGTTGCAGCCGAATTTGAGGAGACGCACGAGGATATCGAGGGCACGCTCGAGAGCCTGGAAGAGCTGCGTGCGGCTGGCGTTGCCGATGTGCCGGCCGGCGCCGAGCCCGGGCCCGTCGTGGTGAGCGCCCCGGCGCCCGAGCCCGGCCCGTCCGCGCCCGCGTCCTCGTTTGAGGCGCTGGTCGGCGCTCGCGATGCCGCTGGCTCCAATCCGCTCGATAGCCTAGCCGCTCCGGCGCTCTCGCCGCAGGATGCCCTGGCCGCCGCCATCGCGGGCAATGCCTACGCTGTTCCGACGGAGCTGCCGGCCGGCGCCGTGCATGCCGACGAGGTCGAGCGCACTTACGGTCCGCTCACCTGCAAGGCGCTGCCCGCTCTCATGGAATGGTTGGCCTTGCGCTCCGACCTGGATTCTCTTGCCGGCGAGACGCATGCCATCACCATGATGACCATCCACTCCGCCAAGGGCCTGGAGTTCCCGGCGGTCTTCGTTGCCGGCATGGAGGAGGGCATCTTCCCGCACGTGCACGACTTTGGCGGCAGCGACGATCCGGGCAAGCTCGAGGAGGAGCGTCGCCTGGCCTACGTCGCCATCACGCGCGCCCGCAAGCGCCTGTTCCTGACCTATGCGGCGACTCGCCGTACCTACGGCTCGACCTCGGCCAACCCGCGCTCGCGCTTCCTCAACGAGATTCCGTTTGAGGATATCGAGTTTAGCGGTATCGGCTCTGCGGGTTTTGAGGGTACAGGCTGGGAGAAGCGCGGCGACCGTCACGGTACCTTTGGCTCGGGCATGGGCTCGGACATGTACGGCGGCAAGGTGTTTGGCTCGCGTACGCGCTCGACCGGCGGTTCCGGTTCGCGCGGCGGATCGAGCTTTGACGATTTCTTTGGCGGCAGCAGTTACGGGACCGAGCGCCATCGTGGGGTCTCGCCCGACGCCGGCCGTGTTGCTTCGACCTTTGGCTCGGGCGCGCCGCGAGCTAAAAAGCCGTCGTCCAAGGTGTCGCCGACGGTGGAGCGCAAGGTCGATCGCGCCAGCGCATCGCAGGACTTTGCCGCGGGCGATACCGTGAGTCACAAGACCTTTGGCACGGGTACCGTGATCTCGGTCGCCGGAGACATGATCGAGGTCCAATTCGA
>CABQHT010000088.1 GCA_902464035.1 uncultured Collinsella sp.
AGCAGGTTGCCGTCCTCGTCGAACAGGCCCTCCTTAACCGAAGTGCCGCCGACGTCAATGCCGATGTAATACTGCTTAGGTTCCATGGGAGCCCGCCTTTCGAGGATTGGGTCCGCAGCATAGAACAGCGGACACGCACATTGCCTGTATGGTACCGCTCGCGCATACAAAACGCGCCGCCAAGCTTGCACATTTTTAGTAAGTGTTTAAACAACTTTTATATAAAAACGGCCCGCACGCGTTCATCATCCGCGCACGGGCCGTTCCGGGGCGTTATCCCTCCATCGTAGCAATGGCTTGATCAAGGATCTTAGGCGCATTCATGCGACCAAAATCGAGCATGTCGAGCATCACGAGTTTCACGCCCGCGCGCTCCAGGTCGGCCTCGATATTCACGCGCGCATACGCTACCTGCGGGGCAAGCAGCAGAACGCCCACGCCGTCCAGATGATCCGACGCCTCGCTCACCGGCAGCGCCTCGATATCGATCTTCAAACCGCGGCCCTCCGCCTCGTGCTGCATCTTTTGCACCAGCAGGCTCGTCGACATGCCGCCGCCGCAACAAAGCAAAATGTTCTTCATAGCTATCTCCTAGTCCATATCCGTCTTTGCCAGCAGTTCGGTGAGTGTGGGACGCACAATCCCCGTCAGCGCGCGATAGCCCTCATCGTTGATATGAAGGCCGTCGTCCTCTCGGTACAATTCCTCGCGCTGACGCCCATCCTCGTCAAAAAACGCAGGCGTCACGTCAACAAAAACCACCCGCTCATCGCGGATCATATCGCGGCACTGCGGCAAAACCCGACCCAGCAGGTCGTTAGAGCGCAGCACATCCTTGCCGCTCGCCCTGCCTTCCAGGCGTTCAATACAGGGCGTGGGCGAGCACACAAGTATGCGGCATGCCGGCAGACAGCCCAAAATCATTTCCACGATCTCGCGAATGTTGAAGGCTATGTCTTTGGGCGAGCCCATGAGGGTATTGCCCATGTCGTTGGTGCCCACCATAATCACCACGGCGCGCGGGCGATACTTGACCACGCCCTCGTCGACCATCCACAAAAGCTCCTGAGAGGTGCCGCCGCCGATGCCGCAGTTATAGGCGCCAATACCGGGATACCAGCGCTCTACGTCGCAAAACTCTGTCAGCGAATCGCCAAAGAACACCACGCCACCCGGCTTAGCGTCCTGGTTCGCGCGCACGATTGCAAGCATGCGCTCGAGCTGAAACTCGCGCATCTGGTAATAACGCAGGTTGTACTCCATTCCCCGTCTCACTATCGACCTCCCCAATATCTGAATCTTGATAGAAAAATGGCGCCGGAAGGCGAAGACTCCCGGCGCCCGTCAAAGGGACTGTGTTGTCTGTTGGACCGCACGGTCCGTGGCGGCAATAACGCCGACTAGGCCTTAAGCGCCTGCAGCTGCTTGTGGACCTCGATGAGCTCCGTGGCCATGACGCGCATGGTCTCGGTGCCGGCCATCTGGTCCTCGGCATGCAGCAGAATCAGCGGGGCCTCGCCGTTACGCTCGCCGTTGGCCTCCTTTTTAAGGAGCCCCATGTGAACATCGTGGCCACCGTTGTAAGCCTCGTCACCCTGCTTAATAAGCTCCTCGGCGGCGTCAAAATCGCCCGCCTTGGCCTTTTGCACGGCATTGATGTACATGCTCTTGGCAGTGCCGACATAGCTGATGATCTCGAAGCAGGTCATCTGCAGCTCGTTCATATCCTCCATGCGCCGCACCTAGCCCATCACGCTGACGCAGTGGTCGATGATGCCGGCGGCGTTCATACGGCCGTAATCGACCATGTTGATGACCTCGACCGGGAAACGGCCGGCGGCCTCCTTCTCAAAATCGCCCTTGGTGTAGCCAATCTGCGGGCCGAGCAGCAGGATGTCGCACTCGTCCAGGTGATCGTGAGCCTCGTTCATGGGGCGAGCCTCGACCTCGATGTCCAGACCGCGACTCGCGACCTCGGACTGCATCTTCTGGACCAGCAGGCTCGTGGACATGCCGGCATTGCAGCAAAGCATGATCTTCTTCATGGTTTCCTCCTTATTACTGCGCGGCGCGCAGACGACAACTGGTTTTATTCCTTGCGGCTACTGTACCCACCCCCTGCATCTTTACGCAGGAGGAGAGCCGCGAGCACCGGCACCGCGTACCGGTGTCTGCAACAATGGAAGGGAAAACGAACGTTTAGGCGTTCTGCTCGGCAAGGGCCTCCTGCTTGGCGATGGCTTTCTCGGAGATCCTCATAAAGGGCAGGTAGACAGCCATGCCGATGACGAGCTCGAGAGCCTGCCACACGCCGGCGCGCCAGTCAAAGCCCGTGGCAAGCAGGGCGTTGATGACGGGAGGCATGGTCCAAGGCACCTGGGCGATGCAGGGGCTGATGATGCCCGCGCAGGTCAGGCCATAGGTGATGCCGATGAACAGGTCGGGAAGAAGCACGAACGGAATCATGAGCGGCAGGTTGTACACGACGGGGTAACCGTAGATGACCGGCTCGTTAATGTTAAACAGGCCAGGAACGATAGCCATCTTGGCAACGGTCTTGGAAGCCTTGTTCTTGGAGAACAGGAAGGTATCGAGCAGAAGCATGAGGGTGCAGCCCGAGCCGCCGATGAGGGCGAAGCTGTTGACGATCTGCATGTTCATGTAGTGATCGGGCTGGATGGTGCCGCCGGCGGCAAAGGTAGCCATGTTGTCGACGATGAGCATGGTCAGGATCGGCTCGACAGTAGCGCCAGAGATGGTGGACTGGTGAATACCGACGCAGAACAGCAGGTTCGCAAGCGTGTAGATGAGAATAACAGCCCACGGACCGGCGTTCATGATGCTCTTGAGCGGGTTGGAAATGCACGTGGAGATGATGGTGCACAGATCGGTGCCGGCAAACACGGCGAGCAGAGCCGCGGCAATGGCGAAGATCGAGAGGTTGAGCAGCATCGGGATCATGACGTTAAAGGAGTTGGAGACCGCGGGAGGCACACCCTCGCCCAGCTTGACCTTGAGCTTCTCGACGCCGGAAATCTTAATGAAGAGCGTAACGGAGAGCAGGGCGATGATAATGGCCGCGAACAGACCGTTGGTACCGGTGTTGGCAGTCGAAAGGGCGCCCGTGACCTCGGCAGAGGTAATCTTGTCGGTGAGCAGCGGACTCGTGGCGGCAAGCGTGGCGGTGATCTGCTGCGGCATCATGATGACGAAAGCAGAGATGGCGACGACCACGCAGGCAAGCGGGTTATCGAAGCGCTCGTTCTTAGCGAGGCTGTAGCCAATCAATCCGGCCAAGATAATGGCAGAGACGTTGAGGGTGCCCAGCGTAATTGCCGAACCCCACGTCTGAAGGTTGGCAAGGCCCGCCGCATCGAGCGGGAACAGAGGGAACACGACGTTGTTAATAAGAACCGCGATACCCGCAAGGATATAGAGCGGCGTGATGGTCGCGAAGGCGTCACGCAGGGAACGCAGGTGAACCTGGTTTCCCACCTTCGCAGAGACCTCGGCAAACTTGTCGAGGAAACTCTTTCCGTTGTCACTGGCCATGATTGCTCCTAACTTTCAAATCCGGCCTTTTCCTATGCGCATGGTGGTCTGTCGCCCTCTGCCACCAGATGTGCCATGCTTTGCGCGCGGCGGCGCGCGGTCTGGGCGTTTGCCCGGTCGCTAGTCAACCACGTGGGTCGTTGCGACCTGCTTGAGCCAAGCTGCCGACTTCTTAAGGCGGCGCTTGTAGCCGTCCATGAGGTCGACCTCGACAAAGCCGTAACGGTTCTTAAAGGCATTCGCCCAAGACCAGTTATCAATGACGGCCCAATAATGGTATCCGCGGCATTTGGCGCCCTCGGCGATTGCCTTGGCGACCCACTCCAGGTGTTGACGCACAAAGTCAACGCGGTAGTCGTCCTGAATGGTCCCCTCGGCGTCACGGTTCTTGTATTCGTCCATGATGCCGATACCGTTCTCGGAAACGAACCACTCAAGATCGGGGTAGTTCTTAGCGCAGTCCATGCCAAAGTCGTAGAGGCCTTGCGGGTAGATTTCCCAGCCGCGGCTCTCGTTCATAACGGCATCGGGCCATACGTACTCGTCGGCAAAGTGCGGCAGGCCGTACTGGTCGACCTTGCTCGCCGGAGCCTGGACGCGCGTGGGGTGGTAGTAGTTGCAGCCGAGCCAGTCGACAACACCCTGCTTGAGAATCTCCTGGTCGCCGGCACGGAATGGGAGCTTAACGCCGCCCTCGGCCAGACTGTCGAGCACGTCGGCGGGAAGCTCGCCCTTGGTAATAAGGTCGAGCCACCAGCGATTGTTGATACCGCTGGTCATACGCACGGCCTCGAGGTCTGCCTCGCTGGGGTTCTCCTTGGTGTAGACCGGGGTAAAGCAGTTGATCATGCCGATTTTGGCATCGGCGCGAACGGTGCCCTCGTCATAGGCGCGACGGTAGTTGGCCACGGCCAGCGCGTGCGCCAGCGAGATGTGATACTGCACGGTGCGAGCGCGGCTATAGTCGTGAAGCTGCGGGAACCACACGCCCTCCTGATAGCGCTGCTCGGGCTCGACGATAGGCTCGTTAAAGGTGAACCAGTACTTGATCTCCTGGCCAAACTCGTGGAAAGCAACGTCGGCGTAATGAGCGTAAGCCTCGACGACCTCGCGGCTCTCCCAGCCGCCACGGTTAAAGAGGTAGGTGGGCATGTCAAAGTGGTA
>CABQHT010000089.1 GCA_902464035.1 uncultured Collinsella sp.
TTATATGAGCGCATGTTCATATGAAAGGATATTGCAATGAGCATCCGCGTTGATGAAACGAAACCCGACATCGAGGCCACCGAGCCCGTGATCCCCACCACCTGCTCGCCCGAGGACCTTCCCGACGAGGAGCTTCTCTACGACCTTGCCGACCTGTTCAAGGTCTTCAGCGACACCACGCGCATCAAGATTCTCTATGCCCTCATGGGCCGCGAGCTCTGCGTGGCCGACATCGCCGAGGCGACCGCAACCTCGCAGTCTGCGGTGTCGCACCAGCTGCGCACGCTCAAGCAGTCGCACCTGGTCAAGTTCCGCCGCGACGGCCGCAACATTCTCTACTCGCTCGCCGACGATCACGTCTACACCATGCTCAACCAGGGCATGAGCCATATCTGCGAATAGCAATCAACCACGGTATCAGCGCGGCCGGCACCCAGACCGCTAACACAGGGAAAGGAACCCACCATGAAAAAGCAGTTTAAGCTCGACGAGATCGATTGCGCCAACTGCGCGCGCGAGCTTCAGGACGAACTTGCCAAGCTCGAGGGCGTCAAGTCCGTTTCGGTCAACTTTATGACCCAGAAGCTGACGCTCGAGGCCGTCGACGCCGAGTTCGACGAGGTCCTGGACCGCGTCGTTGAGTTCACCGCCGACGCCGAGCCGGACTGCGAGATCATTCTCTAACCCGCGCATACATTGACCTGCAAGGCCGCGCTTGCCGCGGCCTTTGCTCGCGAAATTATATGAGCGAGTGTTCATACACTCAAATGGGAGGTTTGAATCATGGCAGCCGCCGATCCCAAAAAGAAAAAGAAGAAGCGCAAGAAGAAAGAGTCCCTTGAGCACAAGCGCAACCGCATCCTGGTAGCACTGGGCATTTTTGCCGTTGTTTATGCCCTCGACGAGCTCGGCGCCCTCACTATCGCATTTGGGGAGCCCGGCAACATCTACGCCAGCTTCGCGCTGTTCCTCGTGCCGTTTTTGATTGCCGGCTACGACGTACTGCAAAAGGCATTCAATAACATCCGCCGCGGCAAGGCCTTCGACGAGAGTTTCCTTATGGCAGTCGCGACCATCGGCGCGTTTGCCATGGTGCTCTTCCCCGATACCGACCCGCACATGGCCGAAGGCGCCGCCGTCATGCTGTTCTACCAGGTCGGCGAGTTGTTCCAGGCATACGCCGTGGGCAAGAGCCGCAAGTCGATCAGTGCCATGATGGACATCGCGCCCGACTACGCTAACGTCGAGCAAGCCGACGGCACACTCGAACAGGTCTTTCCCGATGACATCGCCGTCGGCACCGTCATCGTCGTCAAGCCTGGCGAGCGCGTGCCTATCGACGGCGTCATCGTCGAGGGCGAAACCCAGCTCGACACCGCCGCGCTCACGGGCGAGTCAGTCCCCCGCCCCGCCAAGTCCGGCGACGATATCATCAGCGGCTGCATCAACATGACGGGCCTCATCCACGTGCGCACCACCAAGCCGTTTGGCGAATCCACCGTCGCGCGCGTCCTGGAACTCGTAGAGAATGCCAGCGAAAAGAAGGCGCGCACCGAGAACTTCATCACGCGCTTCGCCCGCGTCTACACGCCCGCCGTCACTGGCGCTGCCGCGGTGCTCGCGCTTGGCGGCGGCCTAGTGACTGGCGCTTGGTCCGATTGGATCCTGCGCGGCCTGACCTTCCTGGTCGTCAGCTGCCCGTGCGCCCTCGTGATCAGCGTACCGTTGAGTTTCTTTGGCGGCATCGGCGGCGCGTCCAAGCTGGGCGTTCTCATCAAGGGCTCCAACTACCTCGAGACGCTCGCCGACGTGGACACCGTCGTCTTCGACAAAACGGGCACCCTCACCAACGGCACGTTCTCAGTCGTCGCGGTGCACCCCGAGGCTGGCCATACCGAACAATCGTTGCTTGAAGTCGCAGCCCTTGCTGAATCGTTCTCCGATCACCCCATCGCGCAGTCCGTGCGCGACGCCTACCAGGGCGAGGTCGACCCCAAGCGCGTGAGAGACTCCGCCAACGACGCGGGCCACGGCGTGACGGCAACCATCGACGGCAAGCACGTCGTCGTTGGCAACGCCAAGATGCTCGCCACGGCCGGCGTTGAAGCACCGGACTGCGAGGTTGTCGGCACGATCCTCCACGTGCTCGTTGACGGCGTGTACGCCGGCCACATCGTGATTGCAGACACCGTTAAGGCCGATACGGAGCAAACGATTCGCGACCTGCATGCCGCCGGTATCAACCGAACCGTCATGCTCACGGGCGACCGCGAGGAGGTTGCAGCGTCTGTGGCCAAGCAACTCGGTCTCGACGAGTTCCACGCGCAGCTCCTGCCGGGCGACAAGGTCGAGCGCGTTGAGGCGTTGCTCGCGGCCGAAAGTGGCAAGGGCAAGCTCGCCTTTGTCGGTGACGGCATCAACGACGCGCCTGTGCTTACGCGCGCCGATGTGGGCATTGCCATGGGCGCCATGGGCTCGGACGCCGCGATCGAGGCCGCCGACGTGGTGCTGATGGACGACAAGCCGTCCAACATTTCCCGCGCGATCCGCGTGGCGCGCAAGACCATGTCAATTGTTTGGCAGAACATTATCTTTGCGCTGAGTATTAAGTTGCTGATCCTGGTGCTCGCGGCGCTCGGCATCGCCAATATGTGGCTTGCCGTCTTTGGCGACGTGGGCGTGGCAATCATCGCCATCCTGAACGCCATGCGCGCGATGGGTGTCAAGAACCTGTAGCGTCTGTGGTCCTTCCGGCCGGGACCGGGCTTGGGTTTGAAAACGTCCTCGCGCATGAGGCCCGCCTTTCCTGCTCCTGCGGAGCAACGGAAAGGCGGGCCTCGCGCTGCGGATTGTTTTCAAACCCAAGCCCGGTCCCGGCCTGCGGTGACGTTGCTGGTGGTTCTTGGGCATCGCTTGCTGGCGGGGTTCCTTGTCTGAGTTGGACTTAGTTGGTGGGGCCACTGATCCCGGTCGCTGTCCCGCGCCGTTCCGGCGCGGGAGGCGCGCCTCTTTGGGGACGCAGAGATAGCCCAGCTGTGGTGACGTCACGCACCGATTGCTGCACTTTGGACTGCGTCGGGCTCGTTATTGTCCGAGCCCCCTCTCCCCTTTTCGCTGGTTCGCGCTTTGCGCGAACTCCGCGCTACTGGGGACCTGTTAGGATTCCGTTGTTGAGTTCGACGTCTCTTCCCTGGCGAGCATCGACCTCAGCTTCTCGAAGCTCTCCTCGCTTAGGCAGTGCTCCATGTGGCAGCCCTCTTGCGAGGCAACCTCTGCCGAAACGCCTGCGTCCTCGAGCAACCGCACGAAAAAGCAGTGGCGCTCCCACATTTGACGGGCAACCTCAAGACCGCGTTCCGTCAGATGCACGTCGCGTTTGCCCATCTCCACGTAGCCGGTGCTCTCCAAGGCCGCCATGGCTTTAGAGACGCTTGCTTTGGTTACGCCCAAGTATTCGGCAACGTCGATCGAGCGCACGGTGCCCTGACGTTCCGATAGGACGTAGATCGATTCGAGATAGTCTTCTCCGGATTCACGTAGGGCCATGGGCCGCCTTTCGCGATGGCTTCTAGTTAGCCTTTGGATACTTTTACTTGATTTACTTTACCGCAAAAGTTGCCCATGTCTTACTACGTTGTTTAGAAAGTTAACCGTGTTTCACAAAACGCACGGGACGAAAACAAAACGGGGACACGCCCCGCAAGGAGTGTCCCCAACTGCCGGCAGAAAAGGAACGTCCCCAGATGCCGAATCCGCAGCTACAGCAAGCCAAAGTGTTTGGCGGCGTTGTAGATGCCGTCGTCGTCCACGGCGGTCGTCACGTAGGTCGCCGCGGCCTTCACGGTATCCTGCGCGTTGCCCATGGCCACGCTCGTGCCCACGGCGGCAAACATCGACAGGTCGTTCTCGCCGTCGCCAAAGGCAATCGCCTCGCTCGCGTCGATACCAAGCCGCTCGAGCGTCGCCGCCACACCCAGGTCCTTGCCGCCGTTAGCGGGAATAATGTCGCAGAACAGGTCGCACCAGCGCGTGGTGAGCGAATGCGACACGGCGTCGGTCACGATATGCTCGTCGGCCGGATCCACAAAGGCGCAAAACTGGTAGACCGGCGCGTCAAAGGCGTGCTCAAACGGCTCCTCGTGGTAGACAATTCCCGCGTTGCTGCCGGCCGTCACCACGCGTTTGGACAGGCGGTTCACAAACGAATTCTCGCCCTGCATGCACAGCGAGTCATAGCGCCCCTCGGCCACCTGGCGCACGATCGCAGCCACATCATCGGGATGAATGGCGCAGCTGCGATAGACGCCCTCGGCGTCAAAACAGTGCTGGCCCGAGAGCGTTATGTACGCATCCCAGCCCAGGTCGAACAGCCAGTCCGGCATCTGGTAGGTCGGGCGACCCGTAGCAATCACGCATGCGATCCCCTGCTCGTGAAAGCTATCGAGCACCCGCTGCGCCGACGCCGGAATCCGGTGCGTCTTAAAGCTCAGCAGCGTGCCGTCGATATCGAAAAACGCGGCCTTGATCATCCTCGCCTACTCCTCGCCCTCGAGCTTCTCGCTCG
>CABQHT010000090.1 GCA_902464035.1 uncultured Collinsella sp.
CCGCCGGCAAGGCCCAGCAGCTTGCCGTCGTCGTGTGCCACCCACCAACTACGCGGCGCAGCGACGTCCTCGCCCAGTTCGGACAGGAACATGCCCGGCGTCCACGCCTTGTGTCCGGCACCTTCAAAGCAGGCAGCCTCTAGCGCGCTCGCGCCCTCGGCATCCGCCGCGCCCATGGGACGGAACTGCAGATGACGACCGGCGAGCTCATCGGCAACGCCCGTAATTTCGCTGTGCGCACTCTCGGCAAGACCAAGACGCTTGCGCTCGTTTTCCTCGGCATCCGAAAGGCGCGTGTAAATCGGCAGGACGCGGGCCGGATCGCCGTCACCCGCAGCGTGCGCGAGCAGCAAGCCCTCGCCCGAAGGCCACCACAGGTCGCGCTCCACGCAGCGGGCGGTCTCGTCCTCACCCAGCAGCTTGCCATAGCGCACGAGACCGTCACCGGTCAGCTGAACCTGGTCCCAGTCCGCTGCTCGGCGCCACTCATCGAGCGCCACGGCGGCCTTGACCACGTGTTCGCGCTCAAATTGACGCTCGGGGCCCTCATCGACCAGCATATACAGCGCCGGATATACCTCACCGCGCATAGCATCGGCCAAGATACCAAGCTTGCCGCGCACGCCAGCCTTCCACGCCGTCCAAGCGCAAGCGTCGAGCGTCGACACGCCCAGCAGCGGAACATTGGCACCGCGCGCGAGGCCCTTGGCAGTGGAGATGCCGATGCGCACACCCGTAAACGACCCCGGGCCGCGGCCGACCACGTAGCAACCAACATCGCTGCGATCCAGACCGGCTTGAGCCAGCGCGCCATCAACGGTATTCACGAGCTCAACGTTGGCGTGACGGCGACACATGTGGTCGCCACTCACGAGCTTCGTCTCGCCCGTCTGCCCATCAATCCAGCTTGCCGCGCAGGCAAGCATGTCGGTCGAGGTATCGAGCGCCACCACCAGCGCGTTGTCGTTATGCAAGCTCATCTTGTACAGCCTTATCAATCAAATGGGAAAGCTCCATTGCGCGGTCACCGTGCGCCTCGAGCGTTATCGTTCGCACATCGCTGTCGCCCTCATCACGCTTGAGCGTCACCGAAAGATACTCATCCGTCAGCTCGTCCTGGAATTGTTCGCCCCATTCCAGCAGGCAAGCACCCTCATAGCCCAGCACATCGAAAATGCCCGTATCCTCGAGCTCGTAGGCATGCTCCAGGCGGTATAGATCAAAGTGAAACAGCGGAATACGACCTTGATCGTGAACGGCCATGAGCGCGAACGTAGGGCTCGTAACCATATGCCCATCGCCCAGCCCGCGCGAGACGCCCTTGGTAAAGTGAGTTTTGCCCACTCCCAGGCCACCGGTCAGGATGAGCACATCTCCGTCCTCAAGGCACGGTGCAATTAGCTCGCCAAAGTACTCCGTATCGGCAGCGCAAGTCGTTTTGTAAGTACCTACCCCCAGGCGCTCCAGGGACATATATGCTCCTTATTATTCCGAGGCGTCCTCTGGCGCGGGATGTCGCTCCAGATAGTCGCCCAGCATCTTAAAGTCTTCCTCCAGCAGCTCCTGCCACGCCGGATTGCGCAGCGCTGCTGCCGGATGGAACGTGGGCATTACCACAAAATGCCCCATCTGGTGGAACCTGCCGCGCAGCTTAGTAATGCCAATCTCGGTCTTTAGCACAAAGTGCGTCGCGGGGTTGCCGAGCGTCACGATGATATCGGGCCAGATGCTTCGAATCTGCTCACGCAAAAACGGCGAGCAAGCCAGCACTTCCTCGGGACGCGGATTGCGGTTTCCCGGCGGGCGGCACTTAAGCACGTTGGCAATGTAGACGTCTTCGCGTTTGAGCCCCGCCAGCGACAAAATGCCGTTAAGGTCCTCGCCTGCCGCCCCCACAAAGGGCTCGCCCTGCAAATCCTCATTACGGCCCGGCGCCTCGCCAATAAACATCACGCGAGCGCGGGGGTTTCCCACGCCAAACACGATGTTGTGGCGCGACTGGTAAAGCTGGCAAAGGTGACAATCGCCCAGAACGGCCTCGATCTCCTCGAGTGCGACCTCACGCGGCGCCTGATGGCTATGGCCGGGGATGTGCATGACGCCCATAGCGACTCCTACACGTAGACCTTGTCGAGACGCATACCAAAGCCGCAAGCGACCTCGTAGTTAATCGTGCCGCGTAGGCGCGCCATCTCGTCCATGGTAATCTCGGAATCTCCATCGCGGCCGACAATGATCATCTCGTCACCATACTCGGCCTCGGGAATCTCATGCGCCGGGTTGGACTGAATGGCGACCATAAACTGGTCCATGCAGATATTGCCCACCTGACGCACACGCTCGCCGCGATACAGCACGTCCATACGATTGGAAAGCGTACGCGAAAGGCCATCGGCATAACCGATCGGAAGGGTGCAGATCTGAACGCGCGTGCGCGGTACGCGGTAGGTAAAGCCGTAGCCCACGCCCTCGCCCATCGCAGGGTGTGCCACGCGCGTCACACGCGCGTGGACGCTCATGACGGGATCAAGCTGCATCACGCGACCACTCAGCTCACATGGCTGCAGACCATACAAACCGATGCCGGCGCGGATCATATCAAAATGCATCGAGGGGTCGAGCATCGAGGACGGCGTGTTGGCGCAGTGCACGATACCGCACTCAAAACCCGCATCCTTAATGGCCTGAACGGCCTCGGTAAAGCGCTGACACTGCAGCTTGTAGTCCCAGCCCGAAGGTTCATCGGCCGTGGCGAAGTGCGTAAATACGCCGTCGCACTGAATACCGCGATGGAAATTTATACCGCGGACAAAGTCGAGCACCTGCGTGTAGTGAACGCCGATACGATTCATGCCCGTCTCGATGGCAAGATGGTACTTGCCCACTTTGCCCGCCGCGACGGCACATTCGCCATACGCAAGAGCAAAGTCAGACGTATAGACCGAGGGCATGATATCAAACTCGAGCAACGTCGGAATGGCCTCGATAGGCGGCTCGCTTAGGATGAGGATGGGTTTCGTAATCCCGCCCTGTCGGAGCTCAACGCCCTCGTTAACCGTCGCCACGGCAAACATGTCGGCACCGGCCGAATACATGATCTTGGCGCACTCAACAGCTCCATGACCATAAGCATCGGCCTTGACCACGCAGCACAGGCGCTGACGTGGATTCAGCAAGTTCTTATAGGCCCTCGTGTTGCGACGGAGCGCCCCGCGGTCGATCTCGACCCAGGACCAGCGCGTCAAATCGGCTTTATTCATGATTAGTCATCCGACCCTTCGTCCATGATTCCCAGATCTTCGAGCGCATCCTTTGCCGCCAGCTCCATGGCAGGACCGATCAAGTCGATAAGATCGGTCGCGATAACGCTCTTCTCACCATACTCCGTCGCCGCAGCAAAACCGGCGTAGCTGTGAAGTGCGACGGCGTACGAATACAGCAGCTCCCAACGATCCATCTCGTCGCGCATGGTGGCAAGCGTGCCGGCCAAAATACCCGCGAGAACATCACCAGAACCGGCAGTTGCCAGAGAAGCCGGACCCGAGAGCGGCAGCAGCACACGCTCAACGCCACAGATAGCCGTCGTCGGACCCTTGGCAATGACCACCAGATTGTCGGAGCCTGCAGCCCAGACAACCTTCTGCGCGGCCGCAATCGCGGTACCAAGGTCGTTCACCTCGTCACCGGCAACCAGGCGCGAAAGCTCACGATAGTGCGGCGTCATAACCAACGGCTGCTCGCGGCGATACATCTCGGGGTTACTATCAATACCGTCAATGGCAATCTTAGCAAGGCAGTTGAGTGCATCGGCGTCCAAAATTAGCGGTACATCAAGCTCGAGCAAGCCCGAAACCACCTGCATAGCGCCGGCAGACGTCGTCATACCGGGACCGCACAGCACGCAGCTGTACTTCTTTGCGATCTCGCACACCGTCATGCGCGCGGCGGCGCCAAAGGAGCCGCGGGAATCAGACGGAATAGCAAAGACCGGAATCGAAGGAAGTGCCATGCGAATGAGATTGGCGCAGGCGTCAGGAGCCGCGACTGCCACGTAACCAGCACCCGCGCGAGCTGCAGACTTGGCCGCCATAATGGCAGCACCAGGATATTGCGCAGATCCGGCGACAATAAGCACGGAGCCACGGGAATACTTATCGATATTCGATGGTAGCGGAGCAAAGTAATCAACTAAGTCACCGGGCTCGACAATCTCGGCGGCGTGGTCGACATCATCGATGACCTCGTCAAGACGGTCGTAAAGATTGCCGCAGATCAAATCGCCAGCATACTCAGGACCATCAGCGCTATACAGACCAATCTTGGGCGCAATCATCGTCACCGTGCGCTCGGCACGAATGCAGTCGTCATCAACAACGCCCGTCTCGGCATTCAGGCCCGAGGGGACATCAATGGATACGACACAATCGGCGCATTCATTGACCGTAGGAATCCAAATGGAGAACGGCGCACGCAGATTCCCGTGGAAACCGGTACCAAAAATGGCATCGACAACAACATC
>CABQHT010000091.1 GCA_902464035.1 uncultured Collinsella sp.
CGGCGCGCGACGAGGGCGCGCGTGGCGTGTGCGGCGCCGACAACACGCTTAAGGTCGCCCGCGCGGCGCTCCATATGTGGGAGGAGCCGCCCATTTCGGGCGAGGCCGGCTCGGGTACGATTTTCTTTAGCGGCTGTTCGCTCAAATGTATCTACTGCCAAAACCACGAGATCTCGACGGGCAATTTCGGTCTTGAGATTTTGCCCGAGCGTTTGGTCGAGATTATGCTGGAGCTGCAGGACCAGGGCGCCAATAACATCAACCTAGTGACGGCGACGCACTATGCGCACCTGTTGCCTGCCGCGATTGCCGCAGCTCGGGAGCGCGGGCTGGACATCCCGATCGTCTACAACACGAGCGGTTATGAGCGTGCGAGTGCCGTGGCGGCGCTCGGCGATTTGGTCGACGTGTGGCTTACCGACTTTAAGTATGCCAATGCGGCGCTTGCGCAGTCACTCTCTCATATTAAGGACTACCCGCGCGTGGCTGTGTCGGGTCTGGCCCAGATGGCGCGCGAGATTGAGCGCCGCGGGGGAGAGCTGGTAGACGGGGACGGGCTCATGAAGCGCGGCATAATCGTGCGTCATCTGGTGCTGCCGGGGCATGCGGACGATTCGTGCCGCGTGTTGGACCTGGTGTGGCAGACGGTGGGCGACGTGCCGATCTCGGTCATGAACCAGTACACGCCCAATGCCCTCATGCGCGAACAAGGCGGCGACCTGGCGCGCGCCGTGACGCGCGAGGAGTACGAGCAGGTGCTCGACCATGCCGACGACCTGGGCTTTACGACGATGTTTTGGCAAGAAGGCGGAGCGGTAGACGAGAGCTTCACCCCGGCGTTCGACACCACCGGCGTCCTCACCAGCGCAAAGTAGTGCGCTCGCCGATGATTTTTCTGGGACGGGGATTAAAAAAATCATCGAGAGGATCGCCTGCTCGAAAAGTTGTCAAAATAGCCGCGTCCCAAAAAGACTGGGTATTGGGCGTTGACAGTTGGCGAGCCGTAGGTAAAATATCAACTTGTCTTGGGGACGTAGCTCAGTTGGGAGAGCGCTGCCGTCGCATGGCAGAGGCCGAGGGTTCGACTCCCTTCGTCTCCACCCTTGGATTTGATAAGCCGCTGACATTGTGTCGGCGGCTTTTTTTAAAAGAAAGGGCTGTACCATGGCCAAGCTTGAGTCCCAACCACTGTCTGCCGAGGAACGCGCCGAGTTGGAAGAGCTCCGCGCCGAGAAAGCTCGTCGCGAGGCCCAGGAAGAGGCACGCCGCGAGCGTGAGGAGCTGGCCGCCCTGCGTGCCGAGCGTGCGAAGGCCGAGGAGGCCGCCGCGAACGTCGCCCCCGCGCCCAAGCCCGCCGCCGCGAAGCCCGCGCCCACCGCACCTAAACCTCAGCCTAAAAAGGTCGCTCGTTCCAAGTCCGTCGAGCCCAAGCCGAGCCGTGACGAGATGACCTTTGCCCAGCGCATGGTTACCTCCAAGGAGCCTACGGGCGAGAACGAGATCCCTGGCATGGCGCCGGCTCAAAAAATCATCATTGTCCTTGCCCTCATCGCGTTTGTCATCTTTATGGGCTACACGATCCTGACCAGCATGGGCCTGCTCTAGCCCATTCGCGCTGGGTGCCATGCCCGAACACTCTGCCCTTTTCCAACCCTCAACCTCTGCACAACGCATCCGAAAGGTCGCCCCATGGCTTTGACCGACATCTCGCATCCCACCGACATTGCAATGCTCACCGATCTGTACGAGCTCACTATGGCCCAGGGCCTGTGGGAGAGCGGCAAGGCCAATGAGCAGGGTTGTTTTACCGCGTTTTACCGCGACCATCCTTTTGGCAGCGCCTATGCCGTCATGTGCGGCACCGCCGAACTGCCCGAGCTGGTCGAGAATCTGCGCTTTACGCCCGAGGACATCGACTACCTCGCCTCGCTCCAGGCCCCGGCCGGCGGCGCGATGTTCAAGCCTGGATTCCTCGACTACCTGCGCGATTTTCGTGCGCATGTAAACATCGACGCCGTGCCCGAGGGCGAGCTCGTCTTTCCGCGCGAGCCCATGGTTCGCGTCACCGGCCCCGCGCTGGAGTGCCAGCTGCTTGAGACGGCGCTGCTCAACATCGTTGGGTTCCAGACGCTTGTCGCCACCAAGACGGCGCGCGTGGTGCTGGCGGCGGACGGCCGTCCCGTTGCCGAGTTTGGCCTGCGCCGCGCTCAGGGTCCCGATGGCGGCTTGGCCGTCGCGCGCGCGAGCTACGTTGCCGGCTGCTCCTCTACGTCCAATGTGCTCGCCGGCCGCCGCTACGGTATTCCCGTCTTTGGCACGCATGCGCACAGCTGGGTGATGAGCTTCGATTCCGAGCTCGAGGCCTTCCGCGCCTTTGCCAAGTCGAGCCCCAAGAACTGTACGCTGCTCATCGACACCTATGACGTGCGCGAGGGCTGTGAACATGCCATTACGGTTGCCAAGGAGATGGAAGCGGTGGGCGAGCGCCTGTCGGCCATTCGCATCGACTCCGGCGACCTCGCCAAGCTCTCCAAGTATGTGCGCGGCCGTTTTGATGCCGAGGGCCTGCCCTATGTGGGGATCTCGGTTTCTAACGATTTGGATGAGTACACGATTCAGTCGCTGCTCGACCAGGGCGCGCCCATCGACAGCTTTGGCGTGGGCACCAAACTCGCGACCTGCTACGATCAGCCTGCGCTGGGCGGCGTGTACAAGCTTTCGGCCCGTCGTGCGAGCGACGCGGAGCCGTGGACGCCGGTGGTGAAGCTTTCCGAGCAGCCCTACAAGCGCACGATCCCCGGCGTGCAGCGCGTACGACGCTATTACGACGGCTTTGGCGGCCCGGTTTGCGACATGATTTATGACGAGGACCATCTGGCAGGGGAGGGCGCCGCGCGCGGCAATACCCTTGTGGCCGTGAACGATGCCGCCCTGGTGACCGACGTGTCCGAACTTGAGTATCGCGAGCTGCTGGTGCCGATCGTGCGCGATGGCAGTGCGGTGGCTCCGCGTGAGAGCATCCAGGACGCGCGCGAGCGCTGTGCTTGGGCGCTCGACCATCTGGACGCAGCTTTCAAGCGCTTCCTGTACCCGCAGACCTATGTGGTGGGTATGGAGCAGGGCCTGGCTCAGGTGCGCGACGAGCTCGTGCGCAAGAACATGGCCGCGGCCTCTGCCTTTCCCTGGGCTCACTAATTCCTTGGGCGGTAGGGGCGAGTCACGCTTCCCTGGCCGCCGGCTCGGCCGTTCGCTGAACAGTTGATTGGTTTGACGTATGACGACTTCTTATAAAACGATGGTGGTAAAGATCGGTTCGTCCACGGTGGTGGGTGCCGATGGCAAGGTCAACCGCGCCTTTATCGGCGGACTTGCCGATCAGGCCGCAGCGCTGCGCAAGCTCGGCTGGCGTCTGGTTGTGGTGAGCTCGGGCGCCATTGCCTGTGGCTATCCCGTGTTGGGCTTCGACCGCAAGCCGGTCGGTGACCTGCCGAGCCTGCAGGCCTGCGCCTCGGCCGGTCAGTGCATCATCTCGTCGGCCTACGACGAGGAGTTCCATGCGCGCGACCTGCTCACCTCGCTCGTGCTGCTCACGCGTCACGACACGGCGCGCCGCACGTCCTACCTGCACGCGCGCGACGCCCTGCTTCGCCTTGTGGAGCTGGGTGTGGTGCCGGTCGTCAACGAGAACGATACCGTCACCGTCGATGAGATCAAGTTTGGCGACAACGACACGCTGGCGGCGCTTGTGAGCTGCCTGGTTTCTGCCGATCTGTGCGTGACGCTCTCGGACATCGATGGTCTCTATACTGCCAATCCGCATGAAGACCCCACGGCCGAGTTTGTTCCTGTCGTGCATAAGATCGATGCCAAGATTATTGCCTCGGCGGGCGATTCTTCCACATCGGTGGGCACGGGCGGCATGATTACCAAGATCCGCGCGAGCCGCATCCTGATGACGGCGGGCATTCAGAGCGTGATTTGCGCGGGCGAGGAGCCCGATGCGCTCGTGCGTCTCGCCCGCGGCGAGAGCGTGGGCACGCTGTTCGATCCGCCGGCGGAGCGTCTGGACATCGCACCCCGCAAGCTGTGGATCGCGCTGGGCGACAAGGCACATGGCTCGGTGACGGTCGATGATGGTGCTGCGAAGGCGCTGGTCAGCCGTGGCTCTTCCCTGCTTGCGGTGGGTATTCGCGAGGTCGATGGCCAGTTTGCCGAGGGCGATGTGCTCGATGTGTGCGATCCGAGCGGTATGGTCGTCGCCCGCGGTATCGCCGAAGCCGATTCGGACGTGCTGGAGCTTGCCGCCGGCCGCCGCCAGGACCAGATCGCCAGCAACCGCCTGCTCGCAGACCTGGCCGAGAAGCCCGCGATACACAGGGATAACTTGATCGTATTTGCATAAAGAAAGACAGCGCTGCGGATCGTTTCCCGTGGCGCTGTCTTTCTCGTGCCGGCACTTGGGGACGTTCCTTTTAATATGAGCAGGACATTGTCAAGAGGCAAAATCGGGCCTGG
>CABQHT010000092.1 GCA_902464035.1 uncultured Collinsella sp.
CACTGTGCTAAAGTATCCCGAACGTTCAAACGACTACGAGGGGAACTAGAAGATGGCACGTGTGCACAACTTCTCAGCTGGCCCGGCCGCGCTGCCCACCAGCGTGCTCGCCGAGATCGCCGACGAGATGATGGACTACCGCGGTTGCGGCATGTCCGTGCTCGAGATGAGCCATCGATCTAGTATGTACCAGCAGATCATCGACGACGCCGAGGCAACCCTGCGCCGCCTGCTGAGCATCCCTGACAACTACCGTGTCCTGTTTTTGCAGGGCGGCGCCACGCTGCAGTTTGCGGGCATCCCCATGAACCTCATGCGCCGCGGCCGCGCCGGCTACGTCGTGACCGGCAACTTTGCCAACAAGGCGTACAAGGAGGCCGCCAAGTACGGCGAGGCCGTGCTGCTCGCGAGCTCCGAGGACACCAATTTCGACCGCATACCCACCATAGTCGACATCAACGCGCGCATTGCCGCCGAGGCCGCGGGCGGCGGGCTCGACTACGTCTACATCTGCCAGAACAACACCATCTTTGGCACCATGTACCACGAGCTGCCCGCTTGCGACGACGTGCCGCTGGTCGCCGATGTCTCGAGCTGCTTTCTGTCGCAGCCGCTCGACGTTGAGCGCTACGGGCTCATCTACGCCGGTGCGCAGAAAAACGCCGGCGCCGCGGGCGTGACCGTGGTCATCGTGCGCGACGACCTCATCGCAGATGGCCCCGCTTTTGCGCAGACGCCGCAGTACCTGGACCTTAAGACCCAGGCCGCCAAGGGCTCCATGCTCAACACGCCCAACACCTTTGGTATCTACGTGTGCGGCAAGGTATTCCGCTGGGTTGAGCAGACCGGCGGACTTGCCGCCATGGCCGAGCGCAACTGGGCCAAGGCCAACCTGCTCTATAACCTGCTCGAGCACAGCGTGCTGTTCCATGGCACCACACAGGCCGACAGCCGCTCCATCGCCAACGTCACGTTCCGTACCGGCGATGCCGACCTCGACGCCGCCTTTGTCGCAGGCGCGGCCGAGCACCAGATTCAAAACGTCAAGGGTCATCGCCTGGTGGGTGGCATGCGCGCCAGCGTCTACAACGCCGTCACCATGGAAGACGCGCAGGCACTGGCCTCGTACATGAAGGACTTCGAAGCGCAGCATAGTTTGAGTCCGCGATCTAACTAGCCCGCAACGCGCGGGCCGACCAGCCACTTCAAACCACCCTGCTTAGATCAAAACCTGCTAAGGAGTTTTTCCATGCGTAAGATTAAGACCATCGACGACATCACTAAAGACGGCAAAGTCGAGTTTGGCGAGGGCTACGAGTTTGTGGGCACCGCCGAGGAGGCCGACGCCATCCTGATGCGCTCCACCGACCTGCACGGCTACGAGCTGCCCGAGGGCATCCGCGCCATCGCCCGCTGCGGCGCCGGCGTCAACAACATCCCCGTCGAGGAGTACGCCAAGAAAGGCGTCGTCGTCTTTAACTCCCCCGGTGCCAACAGCAACGCCGTCAAGGAACTCGTCCTGGGCATGCTGGTGCTCTCGAGCCGCGGCGTGGTGCAGTCGATGAACTGGGTGCGCGACAACGCCGACGATCCCGAGATTCAGGTCGATGCCGAGAAGGCCAAGAAGGCCTTTGTGGGCCGCGAGCTCAAGGGCAAGCGCATCGGCGTCATCGGCCTGGGCAACGTGGGCTCCAAGGTCGCCAACGCCTGCGTCGACCTGGGCATGGATGTCTACGGCTACGACCCGTTCATTTCCGTCGAGCACGCATGGGTGCTGAGTCGCGAGGTGCAGCGCGTGGGCACGCTCGAGGACCTCTGCCGCGGCTGCGACTACCTCACCGTGCACGTGCCCAGCAAGGCCGATACCATCGGCATGATCAGCACCGAGCAGATTGACCTGCTGGCCCCGGACGCCGTGCTCATCAACTACGCGCGCGAGACCATCATTGACGAGGACGCCGTCGACGCTGCCCTGCGCGAGGGCAAGCTCAGCTGGTTTAGCTGCGACTTTGCCACGCCCAAGACCGTCAAGATGCCCAACACGTTTATCACCACGCATTCGGGCGCCGGCACCGGCGAGGCCGAGGCCAACTGCGCCGACATGGCCATCAGCGAGCTCAAGGATTACCTGGAAAACGGCAACATCGCGCACAGCGTCAACTACCCCGCCTGCAGCATGGGCAAGGCGCGCGCCGCAAGCCGCATTGCCTGCCTGCATGCCAACGTGCCCAACATGATCGGCCAGATCACGGCCATTCTCGCCAAGGACAACGCCAACGTGCAGCGCATGACCAACGAGTCCGCTGGCGAGAACGCCTACACCATGTTCGACACCGATGAGCACCTGGACGGCAGCACGATCGAGGCACTTAAGCAAATTCCGTCGATGTATCGTGTGCGCGTGATTAAATAGCGCCGGCGCCAATCCTGCCAGACAGACCACGAAGCCCATTCGGCCCCCGTTTTCACGAAACGGGGGCCGATTTTGTTGCTCCGGACGACTTTAAAATGATACCCAGAACAAGTTTTTTCAGATAATCGATAGTGAGGCTCAAGTCGCTAAGCACACCCGCTTTGATAAACAGCTTTATCAGGGACTTTAGTAGGTAAAAATCGATCTCTATGTGCCGAATGTAAGTTGACTGTCCATTTTCCGAAACAACTTATTCTAGATAGCATTTTTAAGGCCCCTCCAAGGCGAAATATAAGTCTTTTTGTGACCAAAACTCTAGTCCGCGCGACCGTTTTCCACCCGCGCGGCTACATTCCTGCCCAATCGATAAAAATCTCCTCACGAAGCCGCCGTTCGAGCTCCTGCTGTCGCGGCGTCTTGTCTTTCAGCGGCACATCGAGATAGGACATGATGAGCTCCATCACCACGCGGAAGGCATCGAAGTCGGCCAGCTGACCATAGGTCATCAGAACGACGGGATATCCCATGGCTTGCAAGGCCGTCGTTCGATCGGAGTCCGAGATCTTGGATTCAATGGATCCGTGAATGGCTTTACCTTGGCATTCAACCAGACACTCTCGACTGCCGTCCTTATTTGCCAGCAGGATATCGGCATAGCGCCTATCAAGCCCCGAAATCAGGCGGGCGCTGCGCGTCATACGAATCTCGACGTTATTGGTAAGGCGCAGGCCTTCGCCGCCGCGCAACCTCGTAAGGCCAAACAGCATCGAAGCCTGGACCTCAAGCGGCGATGCCGCCACCCCCGTAATGCATTTCGCGGCACGTGTGAACGATTTAGCACCGCGGAGCCCCGGGATCTTATCGACGTACTCTGTAAGTTCAGAGAACTCGATCAAGGGCGGTCGTTTCCACAGGTCCGTTGGATTCCCCGAGGCATCCTTTACATTTTCCCAACCCAACCGTGCGTCACCCCACCGGTCCCCATATGCCTGCACAAGTGCCGACTTTACCTGAGGCGCAATCTTGCACACGGCAAAGGTGCCGCACATCTCATACATGCACATGATTAAACGCTCGTTTGAGACCGAGGAAGCCAGGGTCAGCAGGGTAAAGAGCGGGGACGCGACATCGAGGCCAAACTCTGTCTGTCGCATGGAATCAAACGGCCTCTCCCCGTTCCAAACATGCCTGACAATGCGATCGCCCTTACGTCCGCAGCTGCCCTGCGCCAACACGTGTAACGGGGTGCCCAGGAAATGCGTGACGAGCGGATGCTCACATAGGTGCTCCCTGCGCGGATCGTCCGCAGAATCGGGCAGGTCCGGCATTATTGCCAAGACCTGTGGAGGTATCCGGTGATACCGAAAGGCAGATATGTCGCACAGCATGTCGTCCATGAAGGGTACGTACCCGCTGCGTCGCTTGTGAACCCGCTCGGACGGCAAACGCGCTGGCTCGGCCTGCGAACGGTAAATACTGCCACGCCCACGTCGCGGATCTCTCAGGAGGCTTACAATCGGTTTGGAAAGCAAACTGATTGTGAGGTTGCATATGGTTGATGAGGATTTTGCCTGGCGGCTTGCGCAGGAGCTCGTGCGGATCGACAGCTCAGACCCGGGCGCGTATGAGGATGAAATTGAGCGGTATATCAAAGCGCTGGTTGAGGCTCAGCTGGAGCGGTTGAGTCATCCGGTGCTCCATGCCGTGCAGGTTGAGGAACTCGAGGTGCTGCCCGGGCGCCGCAACCTTAAAGTCACCGTGCCGGGCCAAAGCGACGAGCCGCGGCTGATCTATATCTGCCACATGGATACCGTCACCTTGGGCGATGGCTGGGACGCAGACATCGCACCGCTTGGGGCGGTTGTGCGCGACGATAAACTCTATGGCCGCGGTGCCTGCGATATGAAGGGTGGCCTGGCCTGCGCCATTGCCGCACTGGTCCATACGCTCGAGCGCGTGGCGGCGGATGGCGCGCTGCCACGCCGCGGCTTTTCGCTCATCTGCTCGGTCGACGAGGAAGACTT
>CABQHT010000093.1 GCA_902464035.1 uncultured Collinsella sp.
GGCGGCTGGTCCGGTCCGACCGGGCCGCGCGGCAAGGAGATATATTGCCAGACCGGAGGGGCGCCGGGGGCGGGAATCTGGGCGTACACATTTCCTACACAATTTGGGATCCGACTAACGTTTGCCAGCCGTTAACTACCGCTCGCCGAGCATCTCTTTATATAAGGCAGTCTCATGGTTAAAGCGGATACGTTCCCCTAGCTAAAGCACAGCCAGCATCGAGCAACTCATCACGCTCTTCCACTGAGAACCCCTCGGCGTAGACGCGCACCACTGGTTCGGTCCCGCTAGGACGGACCAGCAGCCACGTATCATCCTCGAATGCTAAACGCAAGCCATCCATATGACTAACGTTTTGCGGTACCTTGCCACAAATCGACTTGGGGTTTACGCCCGGCAGCAGGGTTCGTAACGTTTCGGCATCTTCGGCCTCAAGGCGCAAATCGCGTCGACCGTAACTCGTCTTACCAAATCTGTCCTCGAGTTGGTCGACCAGAACGCCCAAAGGCGCGTCCGTCTTTGCCATAAGCTCACACAGAATCAGACAGGCGAGGATTCCATCGCGCTCGGGCATATGCGCGGCGATGCCGATACCACCGGCTTCTTCGCCGCCTATGAGGACGCCACCCTTCTTCATCTCTGCCGCTATATATTTGAAACCGACTGGTTTGACGGTCACGCGGCAGCCAAGCGCCTCGGCAATGCGACGCACGAGCGTCGAGCACGAAAGATTGACGACGACGCGCCCCTCCAAATTACGAAATTGAACCAAGTCGCCCAAAACGAGCGCCATGATCTGATGCGGATGTATATATCTGCCGCGCTCGTCAACCGCGCCGATACGGTCGGCGTCGCCGTCGGTCACCAGGCCAGCGCAAGCTCCGTCCTCGATAACCGTATGCTCGCAAGCGTCCACCCACGGCTCAACGGGGTCGGGGCAGATATCTTCTTGGTCAGGCGCCTGCCCGGCGTGAATCTCGTGCACCTCAACGCCAAGCTCGCGCAGCAAGTCGGCTAGATAGCCCTGGGCTGCGCCGCCCATGGGGTCAACAACCACGCGCAGGTGCGCGGCGCGGATGGCTTCGGCATCGACAAACGATGCCACCGCTTGCATATAGTCAGGAATGATATCCACGGTGCGATATTGCCCCTCGATCCCCATTGGCTCGGGAGCCATGGTCTCTTCGAGCTCTTCGATGACATCCTGGTTGGCGGTCGAGCCGTCACCCATGCGAATCTTGAGACATAGATAACCCTGCGGATGATGGGACCCCGTCACCATGAGCGCGCCGCACGCCTCACCGTCATAAGC
Source organism: uncultured Collinsella sp. (assembly GCA_902464035.1). Lineage (GTDB taxonomy): Bacteria > Actinomycetota > Coriobacteriia > Coriobacteriales > Coriobacteriaceae > Collinsella. Next base: position 1,313 of record CABQHT010000093.1, read on the forward strand.
CGCCGCCCACGTAAGGGCAGGGGTCGGAACAGGTCGCGAAGCGAGCACGGCGTCTAGCCCGTGCGCTGCTAGCACACCCGCCGCAAGCTCAGCGAACTCGCGCGCCAGGGGCCGAGTGTCGAACCCTATATATACCGTTTTGCCCGGATTGGTCTTTTGCCACAACTCGCCGACGGCATCGGCGATACGGGCAACGTTATCGGCATTGAAGTCCTCATCGACGCGAGCGCGCCAACCGTCAGTTCCAAAATGAATTATCGCGCACACGCGCAGACACCTCACAGTGTTTGGATCATGGTACGCATGAGGTATACCCGCGATACACACTCGGCAACCTGCCGGCACCAGCATTCACCATTTGGGCAAATGCTGCCGAGGACATGCAGGCAATAAAAAAACCGCCCCGTATGGAGCGGTTTTGCCCTTTATATATCGAGCGCCTCGGCCATCGCTGCCGTAGTGATTGCCGTGGTTCCACAGCAACTGCCCACCATTGCGGCACCGGCATGTCTCCATTCGATGCATGCGCGCGCGAAAGCTTCGGGGTTCTCGTGCCATACGGGGCCATCCTGAGTCTGGACCGGATCGCCCACGTTGGGACGCACCGTGACGGGAGTAGTCGCCGATGCAACCATCCTGGGCACCGCCGCGTTCGCGGCCGCAAGCGAACAGCAATTAACACCAACCGAGTTTGCGCCGTGTTTTTCGGCGTACAAAACGGCTGCCTCGATGTTGAGGCCATCGCCCAACAGGTCGCCTTTGTCATCAACGACAAAACTCACCAGGACAGGCATGCCGTCAGCGGCATCTCGAGCGCCGGCAAGCATGGGCTGCAAATTACGGATAGACGTCACCGTCTCGATCAGCAGACCATCAACACCAGCATTGAGCAAGGCGTGCGCCTGTTCGCGCGCAATGCCTCGGATCTCACGAAACTCGGCAGAGTCCTCGGCAAACCACTCAATACCGATCGGACCCATCGAGCCCAGCAGCAGCTGAGGGTGCGCCTGGCGGGCATCGTCGACGGCCCCGCGATTGACCTCCGCCACGGACGGCGCAATCTGGTCGTGCTTGAGGGCATAGCTTGATGCCTGAAAGGTATTGGTAATGAGCACCTGCGCACCGGCGGCGACATACAAGCGATGGATACGAGAAACGGTCTGCGGCTCCGCCAGATTCCAAAACGCCGGTGGAATATCGGCGGCGTCGTACTCACTCAACAGAACACTGCCCATGGGGCCCTGCGCCAACAAGGTCTCGCTCGACAAGCGGCGCGTAAGTTCCTCGGCACCAAAGCGGTTGTAATAACTCGTATCCATATATATCCCGCTATTCCTCGACGCTGATTCCCTGCTTTTCGAGATAGGCGAGCCAGCGGCTCATCGTGTCCTCGGATAGCGCATGCTCCATTATGCAGGCCTCGGAATCGGCTCGCTCAAATTCGACACCGAGCTCCTGAACCAAAAACGTGCGGATGAGGCGATGACGGTACCAGATAGCCGTGCCAACCTCGCGGCCGCGATCGGTCAGGATTACCTTGCCATAGTGCGATTGCTCGACAAGCTCGGATGCCTTGAGCGCCGAAACCGCTTTATTGACCGATGCCTTGGAGACGCCAAGGCGCTGCGCGATGTCGACCGATCGCACGCCGTTGGTTTCCCCCTCTTCGCTTTCAATGCGAACCATGCACTCCAAGTAGTCTTCGTTCGCCACCGTCAGATGTAGTTCGCGCGAGCTATTTGTCGTATACATGATCTTCCGTCCCTTCTGCATTCAATGGCTTATTCTACCCCATCCAAGCGTCGCGGTATGCCGTGGCATACCGTGCTAGAGTTCTTGTTGCACACGACGACCAAGATTGGAGCGGTCTTTATGGAAAACACCACCACGAACCCCGATGTCCTCGAGCGCTTTTTGCGCTACGTCCAGATCAACACGCAGTCCGAGGATGCAAACTGCGACCAGGTACCTTCGAGCGCCGTTCAGTTTGACCTTGCCAACGTACTGGCTGAAGAGCTGCGCGAGCTTGGGGCGGAAGATGCCCACGTGACCGAGCATGCCTATGTCTGCGCGCATATCCCCGCAAGTGCGGGCGCTGAGGACAAGCCCGCCCTGGGCCTGATCGCCCATCTCGACACCACCGAAGTTGCACCGGGCGCCGGCGTGAAGCCGCACATCGTACACTACGAAGGCGGCGACCTGGTCTGCGGCACGGTTGACGGTAAGCCCGTTGCCATGAGTACCGCCAAGCTTCCCGCCCTGAACGACCTCGCGGGTGAGGACTTGGTCTGCAGCGATGGCACCACGCTGCTGGGCGCGGACGACAAGGCAGGCGTCGCCGAGATCATGTCGCTTGTCGCGCGTATCGCTCAGGACCCTTCTCTGCCCCATCCCGCACTCGGCATTTGCTTCTGCCCTGACGAGGAGATCGGTCACGGAGCCGAGCTGTTGGATATCGATACCTTTGGCTGCAAGTACGCCTACACGGTCGACGGCGGCCCCATCGGCGAGCTGGAGTGGGAGTGCTTTAACGCCGCCGAGGCGACCGTCCGCTTTGAGGGCCAGTCCATCCACCCGGGCGACGCCAAGGGCCGTATGGTCAACGCAGGCAATCTGTTCTGCGACTTCAACGCGTTGCTCCCCTACGTGCAGCGCCCGGAGTATACGGAAGGCTACGAGGGCTTTTATCACCTTGAGGGTGTATCTGCAACCGTCGATCACGCCACGGCGCGCTATATCGTCCGTGATCACGATGCCGCCAAGTTCCAGCAGAAACTCGACCTTATTGATGCCGCCGCCTCGATGCTCAACCAGCGTCTGGGTGAGGAGCGCGTGACGGTCGAGATTAAGCAGCAGTATCGAAATATGGCCGAGATCGTTCGTGACTATCCCGAGCTCATTGATGTTGCCAAGGAAGCCTACCTTGCCTGCGGCGTTGAGCCCCAAGTGCTGCCGATTCGCGGCGGCACCGACGGCGCGCAGCTGTCGTTCCGCGGTCTGCCCTGCCCCAACCTTTCCACCGGCGGCTATTGCTACCACGGCGTCAACGAGTTCGTCCCGGTCAGTTCGCTCGTCAAGATGACCGACGTGCTCCAGGAGCTCGTCGCCCGCTTTGCATAAG
>CABQHT010000094.1 GCA_902464035.1 uncultured Collinsella sp.
AGGCTGCCAAGCTCGCCAACCAGGTGTCGCTGGGCGCCTGCATGGTCGGCATGGCCGATGCGCTGGCGTTTGCCGAGCTGAGCGGCCTTGATCTGGAGAAGACCCGTCAGATGATCCTGGGCGGCACCGGCAAGTCCGGCGCCATGGAGAGCCTGGCGCCCAAGGCGCTCGATGGCGACTACAAGCCCGGCTTTATGGTCGAGCACTTCATTAAGGACCTGCGTCTGGCGCTCGCCTACGCCGATGACCGCGAGCTCGCGCTTCCCGGCGCCGACGTGGCCTTTACGCTCTACGACATGCTCGACGCTATCGGTGGCGCCAAGCTGGGCACCCAGGCCATCACGGTCCTCTATAAGGAGGAGGCCGATGCCATCGCCGCCGGTCTGGACTGGTCGCAGTATCGTCCCGAGGAGCATGGCGCTCACGAGGAAGGTTGCGGTTGCGGCGAGCACGGCGAGGACCATGAGTGCGGTTGTGGCCATCACCACGGCGAGGACCACGAGTGCTGCGGTGGCCACGGCCATGACGACGGCCACGAGTGCTGCTGCGGCCACCATCACGGGGAGTAGCGCCTATGAGCTGGACGTTCGTGGTGCTTGCGCTTGTGCTCTTTCTCTTTGCGATTTACATCGGCTTTCTGTGCGGCCAGTGGGCGTGCGAAAAGCGCGTGATCACCAAGCGCGACTACTGGATTGCCAACTTTGCAGGAGCGGCGGCAGTCGTCCTGCTGACCTGGGTGTTCTCGCTGTTCCCGCTGGTGCAGTTTGCGCCGATCGGCTGGCTCGGTGGCTTTATCGCCGGCCTTAAGATGAGCTTTGGCGAGTCCGTCGGTCCGTGGCGCAAGCACGACGAGGTCTTTAACGTCAACAAGGCTCATCGAGCCGCCGCCGACGCGGGCGATGCCGAGGAACGCCGCCGTGCACGTCGCAATGGCGCGGCCGACCGACAGCTCATCTCGGTCACCGATGACAGCAAGGGTGCTGGCAAGCACGCCAAGAAATAAAAAGAAGAGGTAACTATGGCAGAAAACAAAGACGAACAGCTCACCGACGAGGAGCTGGCACAGCTCCAGCTGGCAGAGGAGAACGAGAACGCCGTCGATCGACTGGTCCAGGAGCTCGGCTGCCCCACGCGCCGCATCCGCCAGTTTGCCGCCCGCGTGCTGCACCTGCTTGCCGAGCGCGATCCGCAGCGCGTCGTGCCCTGCGTGCCCGCGTTGATCGAGGCGCTCGACCGCCCCGAGGCGCAGACCCGCTGGGAGGCCCTCGATGCCCTGACGGCGCTCGCCACCACCTGCCCCGAGCAGCTGGGCGATGCCTTTGAGGGCGCCGAGACCGCACTGTTCGACGAGATCTCCTCCACGCTGCGCTATGCCGCCTTCCGCCTGCTGTGCGTGTGGGGTGCCACGAGCGTCGAGCGTTCGCGCGAGGCTTGGCCCATCCTGGACGAGGCCATCCAGTGCTACCACGGCGACCTCGAGTATCGCGACATGCTCGGTTGCCTGTACGAGTTTTGCCAGGGCGAGATCGACGCCGAGGTTGCCGAGAAGCTTGCGCTGCGCCTTAAGTTCGATGCCGAGAACGGCAAGGGCAGCTATCTCAAGGCCCGTTCGAGCGAGATTTGCGAAATGCTTGTTAAACGTTTTGGCCTGGATCTCTCCAAAAAGAAGAAGCGTGCTAGCGTAAAAAAATCTGACGACGCCGAAGACGAGGAGTAACAGATTATGGCGCACGATGTAGTCCTGATTCCCGGTGACGGTATCGGTCCCGAGATTACGCAGGCCATGCGCCGCGTGGTCGAGGCCACCGGTGTCCAGATCAACTGGAACGTCCAGGAGGCCGGTGCCGGCGTCATGGACGAGTTTGGCACGCCGCTGCCCCAACATGTGCTCGATGCGGTCGCCGAGACCAAGGTTGCCATCAAGGGCCCCATCACCACGCCGGTCGGCACGGGCTTCCGCAGCGTTAACGTCGCCCTGCGCAAGCACTTCGACCTGTACGCCTGCGTGCGCCCCTGCCTGTCGCAGCCGGGCGACGGCTCGCGCTTCCGCGACGTCGACCTGGTCATCGTGCGCGAGAACACCGAGGACCTCTACGCCGGCATCGAGTTCGATGAGGGCGCTGCCGAGGTCGAGGAGCTCTCGCAGCTTGTCGAGCGTTCGGGCCAAAAGACCTTCGCCGCCGATTCCGCGATCTCGATCAAGCCGATCTCCATCGCCAAGAGCCGCCGCATTGTGGAGTATGCCTTTGAGTATGCCCGCCGCTGCGGCCGCAAAAAGGTGACGGCCGTGCATAAGGCCAACATCATGAAGGCGACCGACGGCCTGTTCCTGCGCGTGGCGCGCGAGGTGGCCTCCAACTATCCCGATATCGAGTTCAACGACAAGATCGTCGACGCCACCTGCATGGGCCTAGTCCAGAACCCCAACGACTTCGATGTCCTGGTGCTGCCCAACCTGTACGGCGACATCGTGAGCGACCTGTGCGCCGGCCTGGTGGGCGGCTTGGGTATGGCCCCCGGCTCCAACATCGGTGCCGACTGCGCCATCTTTGAGGCTACGCACGGCTCCGCACCCGATATCGCTGGCCAGGATATCGCCAACCCCACGGCCGAGATCCTCTCTGCCGCGATGATGCTCGATCACCTGGGCGAGAACGATGCTGCCAATCGCATTCGTGCCGCCGTCTCCGCCACGCTCGACGAGGGCGAGCAGGTTACCGGTGACGTGCGTCGTGCTCAGACCGGCTCCGTTGAGGGCGCCGTGGGCACGCAGGCCTTTGCCGATGCCGTTATCGCGCACTTGGCCTAAGGTATGCACGCTGCAAACGCCTAAATAGTACTTAAGTGTTTGCGTATAACCTAAGAATCAATACGCCCGGCGCCTCGTCGGGCGTATCCTATTGGGGACTATGTTTCCTAACAAGGAGTAATTGATATGGGTCTGATTCAAAAGAAGGACGAGAAGGACGAGATCGACGGCATCCAGATCATCGAGCGCGGCGAAGGCCCCGACGGTGACGAGGACGAGAAGATCGACCTGGTCGCCGGCACGTCTGCCGAACATATCGCCGCTGGCACGACCGCCGAGGAGGAGGACGCCCGCCTGGAGGCAAAGATAGCCGCGGACGCCGCCGACGAGAACCTTATGCCTGAGGAGCAGGACGAGGACGACGACTCCGACGCGGACGACCGCGCATCCAAGCACAAGAAGACGATGATTGCCGCCTTTGTGGTCGCCATCGTGATCGCTGCGGTGGTCGGCTTCTTTATTGGCAATGGCGGCTTTGGCGGCAAGGGTGTCGGCTCGGCTACCCTCACCGAGGACCAGCTCGATTCGACCGTGGCAAGCTATAGCTACAACGGCAAGAAGAGCGATATCACCGCGCGCGAGGCCATCGAGAGCCAGTACAGCCTCGACACCGTCAAGGATAGCGATGGCAACTACACCGCTCCTTCTGCTGACGTCATCCTGTCCTACGTGCGCAACCAGATTCTGCTGGACGCTGCCGAGGACGAGGGCATTACCGTCTCTTCCAAGGAAATGAAGCAGTACGCCGAGGATTCCATCGGCACCTCCGACTACAAGACCATGGCCACGCAGTACGGCGTGTCCAAGGACCAGGCCAAGCAGATCGTCCGCCAGTCCGCGACGCTACAGAAGCTCTATAAGAAGAAGGTGGGCGATAGCTCCGCAAGCATGCCGACCGCCCCGACCGAGCCTGCTGACGGCAACGAGGAGACCGCGAGCAAGGACTACGCCGACTACATCATCAACCTTGCCGGCGACGAGTGGGATAGCGAGAAGGGCACTTGGAAGGACGCCGACAGCACCTACGCTAAGGCGTTCGCCGACGATGCCTTTACTGCCGATAGCGCAACCTATAAGCAGGCCATGACCGCCTATTACACCGCCTACCAGCAGTACTCTTCGCAGGCCTCGAGCGCCAGCTCCAAGTGGACCGAGTATGCTAACGGCCTCTACGCCAAGGCCAACATCAGCATCTACGGTCTGTTTGCGTAAAGTTTGCCTGAGCTTTCGAGCGCGAAGTCGAAATATCTGATTGAGCCCGCTAGAACGCATCGTTCTGGCGGGCTTTTTGCGTTAAAAGCGAGGGCGGCGAAAAAGGGGAGAGGGGGTTATATGCAAAATTTTGAGGACTTTATTCATGCAAAGTGCAACCGATTTCGGGCGAACTGGTAGTAACAATGTGGTACCACTGTTCATCTGGTAGTAACCAATTTTGAATCGAAATCGAATGGAAATTGCTAAGAATTAGTTTGGTAATGAAAGAAGCTCAGCACGTCTACCTGCGAGAACTACCGTTTACGGGCAAAAAATAACCGTTTGGCAACGATATAGTAATTTGAACGAAATGTGGTGGACGTTT
>CABQHT010000095.1 GCA_902464035.1 uncultured Collinsella sp.
ACCAAATACAGATCTGCCACACACCCTCCCCTCGTACCACCACAAAGGGGACAGGCACCTTTGTGGTGGTTTACCGTCTGATCACGCCGCGGTGACGCTCAGCTACACCAGCACGTCGGCGAGCGGGCGCTTGGGTACGTGGTGCACCTGCGCATCGTCACGCCAGTAATTAATTGAGCCGTCGGGGTTGGAATCGATCGCATCGATCATCTGCGTCTCGGCCGGCACGCCAAAGGCCATGATCAGCTTGAGCTCATACTTGTCGTTATCGAGCCCCATGGCATCGATCGCATGGGGCGTAAAGGCCTTGAACATGCAGGCTGCCACCTCGGGCGTGGCGCTGCGGGCGGCGAGCATCATCGTCTGCGCGGCAATGCCCGTGTCGACCTCGGTAATGGGAGCGGCAGGCTTGCCCGGAACGGCGCGCTCAGCCAGAATCGCGATGTAGCCGGTCGGGCGCTCGCCCTCGGCAGGACCCGGCCAATCCTTAAGTGCGCCGGCCCATGCGAGCTCGTCAAATACACGCGCGCAATCCTCGGCACCGCTCACCACGTGAAAACGCAGACGCTGAGCATTGGCGCCGCAGGGAGCCAGGTGCGCCAGTTCCGCCAGCTCGAGCAAAAACTCGCGCGGCACGCGCATGGACTCGTCAAAACGGCGGCACGTACGGGCACGACGGACCAGCGCATCAAACGCTTCCAGACCGAGCTTTTCGCAACCTTGCTTTGCCATCGATTCGACACTCGACGGTGCCTCGGGAACTGCTTCGTTCATAGGGACCCCCAATACAAGCCAATTGTCCTTAGGAAAATCTAACCTAAAACGTAGGCAATAACGAACAGGGCTGCAATGTTCTACACCTGTTGAATAGATAATCGCGACGTGGGGAACAACGGAAACAATTCGGGGCCTTTGGGTTACGTTTCGCCCTCCCCGACCCATACGCCAGCGCCTTTAAGCGATACTGGTTGTAACGATCAAGGCTTACGCCGCACGGAAAGGAGACATTATGGGTATCTTTAAGAACGATGACCAAAAATCGAGCCAGTTTGGATTTGACGAGAAAAGCATGGCGGGCAAAGCCGTCAAGGCCGTACGCTGGATCTACGCCATCACGGGCGTCTTAGCACTCATTGCTGGTATCGCGCTGCTTTTTGCACCCGCCAAGTCCCTCGTCTTTTTGACGACCGTCCTGGGTTTTTACTTTGTAATCACTGCTGCCATCAGACTGTTCACTGCCATTTTTGAGCCGCTGCTGCCCACCGGCTGGCGCGTCACGAGCATCATCTCCAACCTACTCATTATCCTGGGCGGCGTCATAATCCTGCGCAACCAGGCCTTCTCGACCGCGACGCTCACCACGATGGTGGTTATCGTGGCCGGCTTTGGCTGGATTGTCGAAGGTGTCATGTCCATTCTGGAGTCCGAGCTTTCGTCCAACCGCGCCCTCGCTATCCTGAGCGGCGCACTTTCCATCATCGCCGGCATGTTCGTGTTTATCTATCCGCTGTGGTCGGCCAAGATGCTCGTCATCTTTAGCGGCGCCGCGCTGCTGGTGTTTGGCGTAACGCTGATTGTTCGCGCTATTCAATTTGGCAAACTGGTGCACTAGATGCCGCGAACGCTCTTTATTGATGCCGACGCCTGCCCGGTCACGCGCGAGTCGATTGACTGCGCGCGGCGGGCGGGCGTCGCCGTTGTTATCGCCGGCAACAGCACGCAAAACCTGGAACGGCACATTCGCCGCGACGACCCGCGCGATGCCGAGCACGCGCGTCGCGGCTTTTGGGTCACGACGCTCGACGTGAGCGTGGGCGCCGACAGCGCCGACTTTGCCATTGTCGAACGCCTGCAGGCGGGCGACGTGGTCGTGACGCAGGACATTGGCTTGGCGAGCATGGTGCTCGGGCGCGATGCCGCCGCCATCGGTGTGCGCGGGCGCGTGTACGACAAGGCGACTATCGACATGCAGCTGTTTATTCGCCACGAGGAAAAGAAGGTACGCCGCGCCGGCGGACGCACTCGCGGTCCGGCAGCATTTACCAGCGAAGACCGCGCCCGCTTTAAACGCAACCTCACCGAGTTGCTGCACTAACCAAGGTAGGTTTTTGGGACATGTCCGGAAATCTACCTATTTGTTTTGGCGGCGGGGAATGCCCTGGTCACAGAGGTAGATCGTAAGACATGTCCCAATAATCTACTTAAAGGCCAACGGCGGAGAGGATGAGGCCCCAGCCAGCGCCGATGACGTACATCATGATCAGGAACACGGCATTTTCGCGGGCGCTGCGGTTGGTGCGGAACAGCACCAGATAACCCACGCCGGCGGAAATGAGCGTGCCGGCGAGCATCGGCGCCAGTTGCAGCGCGCCTTCCAGATACAGCTGTGTAATGACCACGCTCGCCGAGCAATTGGGAATCAGCCCGACAAGCGCCGAACCCAGGACAGCGAGTATCTCGTTGCCGCGCAGGAACTGCTCGATCGCGGACTCGCCGAACGTCTCGAGCACGGCGACCAGAATCAGCGTCACCAGAAAAATGAATACCGAGACCTGCACGGTGTGCGAGATCGCGCTGCGGATGATCGACAGGACAGGCGTCCCTTCGTGGGAATGGGAGTGACCGTGACCATCATGGTGTTCATATTCGCCCTCATGACCGTGATCGTGGCCATGTCCGTGTTCGTGCTCGTCCTCGTCTTCATCACAACCGCAATGGTCGCGCTCGCACAGCTCGTGGATGTGGTCGGCGCTCACGCCCGCCTCGGCCACCTCGTCGATGATGTCACCGCCAGTGTGGTCGTCGTGCGCGCAATTCACGTGGGCCGGGTTGGCCGCGGTTCCCAGCACGGTGCGGCGAATCGCCGCATGCGCGCGAGCGTTACGACGCAGGCCGCGAATGGCGGCGTCCACGATAAAGCCCGTGACCAGCGCGATCAGTGCCTTCGAAGCCAAAAGCATCGCCATGGTCTGCACGGGCACCTGCTCGGCGAGCAACAGCGGCAGCATCTCATCGGAGGTCGAGAGGAACACCGCCACCAACGTGCCCAAGGTCACGACACGACCGGCGTACAACGTGGCCGCCATTGCCGAAAAGCCGCACTGCGGCACCATGCCCAGTAACGAGCCAACCACGGGGCCCGCGGCACCAGCGCGCTTGATGGCGCCGTTAACGCTGTCACCCGCGACGTGCTCCAGGGTCTCGAGGGCCAGATACGTCACCAACAAAAACGGCACCAGCGACAGCGTGTCCTTGCCGGCGTCAAACAAAATATCAATCAGCAAATCCATGAAGGATGGAACCTTTCGTGTCTTTCGGCAGCATTGTAAAAGTCCTAGCGGTCAACTAGGGTATTGTAGTTGACCTAGGCGTGGTGCCAATAGTTGCCCATGGTAAACTATCATCTCGCCATAACTCAGTAACCCCGAGCCGCGCGACGCGGCCCGTCCAAGGAGCAGCCTATGAACGTTTCGCAAGCACTCGAATACGAACGCCAGCCGTTTATTCCCATGTTTATCTATGGCGATCACGGTGCCATGGAGTCCGAGCGCCAAAAGGGCGAAGAGGCCCTCAAGGTGCTCGAGACCGAGTATTTTACTGCCGAGGACGACCCCGGCTTCGACTTTGCCACCGTGCGCGACCTGGCCGACCGCAACCGCGACCTTTGCGACCAGATTGGCGAGTCACGCCTGCGCAACGTGACGCCCGCGACGCTTTCGCGCGGCCTGTCCGATTCCGACACCTGCGCCGCCATCGGCAAGATGCAAAAGCGCACCGCCGCATCGGTCATGCGCGAGATCCGCGGCGACCGCGACGCGCTCGGCGTGGCCTACGCCCGCAAGCCCATCCAGGGCACCGTGCTCGGTATCGACATCGAGACCACCGGCCGTGCACCCGAGCGCGGCTATATCATCAACGTGGGCTGGGAGATCATGGAACTCACCAGCGACGCCATCCCGCACGACGCCGAGGCGCACTACTGCGGCCTGCCCGACATCTACCGCGGCGAGGATGTGCCACTGTCGAATATCCACCACATTACCTGGGACGACATCGACGGCAAAACGCCCTTCCGCGAGAACAAGGAGCTGCAAAAGCAGCTGCTCAAGCTTATGAAGAAGTACCCGTACATGGCGCACAACGCCGCCTTTGAGGACAGCTGGTTCAAGATTCACCTGGACGGTTACGCCGAGGCACGCCGCGCCGGCAAGATCATCGTCATCGACTCGCGCCAGATCTGCCGCAGCCTGGATGCCGACGTCCGCTCGCTCCCCCGCGAGTCCGCCCCCGCCGCACTCGAGAACTGGGCGCGCCGCCGCGGAACCCTCGCCGCCGACGCCAACGAGCAGCATCTGGGTCTGGACGACACAGACCTTATGCTCCGCAC
>CABQHT010000096.1 GCA_902464035.1 uncultured Collinsella sp.
CATTAAGTGGCCTTCGGCTCGTGCGGAACTCGCGATAAACCTTATGCCCCGCCCCGCCGGAGCCACACGGGAGGCAGGTTAACTAATTCGGGCCCGGCATTCAGAAAAGTCAGTGCAGAAAAATGGCGATGCGGATAGCGACATGTGCATGGTTTTCGCTGCGCGCACGGGTCCCCTGGGGAGCACCGTGCATTTTTGGGAGTATTCAGCAGACCAGGACGCTGCATACGTGCCGGACACACCATATTGGTCCCAAGGACGCCTTCGGCCGGCGATTTTGGTCGGCAGGCAAACCCCGTCAGGACAGAAAGGCATGCCTCACGCCGCACCGGAGCACAAAATGACGTCAATCTCTGCAACGTTACTCAGCCGCAGCGGCACAGGCAGAGCTCGCGGTGCTGAATACTCCGTTTTTTGCACGGCGCGGACGGGGGTACATCAGGATCCGGAAGAACATCCCAGCCTTTTTATGCAATTCGTAATGGAAAGTATGCAAAACACCTAGAGATAGCATTGCTGCTGTCCAAATTGGGCGCGGGGCGGCGGCGCCTCCGCCCCGCGCCCAAATCCAGCAGAGCGGGGACGCTCCTAACGAACCCCCATCGGCAAACAAATCCGGCTCGAGCGCCATCCCAAAATAGACTGCCCGAGCCGCGTTTAACGGTGCGGTATGAACGTCAGCGCTCGTAAATCAAGTTACCTGCCAGGTAGGTGGCCTGAACCTTGGTGGCCTGGAGCTCATGGGGGTCGATGGTGAGCGGGTTTTGGTCCAGGACTACCAGGTCGGCGTATTTGCCGGGTTCCAGGCTGCCGAGGTTTTGCTCGTCGCCCACTGCATAGGCGCTGCCCAGGGTGTAGTTGCGCAGGGCCGTTGCCGCGTCGATACGCTCGCTCGGCAACCAGCCGCCCTCGGGCCAGTGGCTTTTGGGATCCTGGCGCGTGATAGCCGTGTAGAGCACGTTCATGCTGGTAACAGCTGTGATGGGGCTATCGGTGCCGAAGGCTTGGCGAATGCCGCGCTGCTTATAGGTTGCGAACGGCCACATGATGCGGCTGCGCTCCAGGCCCAGGTCGCGCTCGGGGCCGCCCGGGTCGAGTGTAATGTGGCAGGGCTGGCTCGAGGCAACCACGTTGAGCTTGCGCAGGCGATCGATGTCCTCGGGCAAGAGGTTCTCCAGATGCTCGAGCGTGTTATGACCGTGCTGGGGCAAGCCGTAGAGCTCTGCCGCCTCCTCAAAGATATCGAGTGCGGCATGGATGGCACCGTCGCCGATAACGTGGATGCGCACGGTATGGTCACGCTCGGCTGCCGCCAAAACCAACTTGCGCATACGCTCGACAGGGACCGTCAGGCGGCCCTGGTCGCCCGGGAAGCGCGGGTTGGTATAGGGCTCAGTGAGGTATGCGGTATGCTCGCTCGACACGCCGTCGAAGAACTGTTTAAAGCCTGGCGCCGAGAGCAGCGCGTTGTTCGCGTAGCGGGTCTGGAGTTCTTCCAAGCGCGACTGGTCATCCAGCAGCGTGGGAAACAGATGGGCGCGGATGCCCAGCTTGCCGGAGGCCTGCAGTTTGTCGTAGACGTCGTCGCGGATAAAATCGCAGCCCGGCATGGGCATGAGCGACATGTCGCAAATCGAGGTAATGCCTTGCTCGGCCATACGCCTCATTTGATCGGCGTAAGCGCTTGCAATGCGATCCTCCCCCAGCCACTCAAGGCAGCGCGGTAGCAGCTGCATGGCAGCCGCCTCGTGAGCAATGCCCGTGAGCTCGCCGCTTGCGTCCTTGTCGTAGCCACCGCCCGCTGGCGGCTCGCTGTCGCGCGTGACGCCGAGCGCCTCGAGTGCGCGGCTGTTGAGCCACAGCGTATGGCCGTCGCCCGAATACATAACGCAGGGGCGATCGGGGAATGCCGCATCGAGCGACGCCTTGGTAGGATGCTCGGGCGGGTCCCAACGGTAGTCGCGCCAGCCCTGAGTCACAACCCAAGCGTCGTCGGGCAGGTCCTGGGAAAACTCGAGCGCGTGTTGCACCAGCGCCGCCTCGGACGTGCCCATATCCATGAGCATGTACGGCGAGGAGCCGACCGAGGTATGGAAGAAGTGCAGATGAGCGTCATGGAAACCTGGGCAGACAAACTGCTCGCCGTAGTCGATAACCGGCGTGGCGGCAGGCGCGGCGGCAATCACGTCATCGGGCGCACCGACTGCGACGATACGGTCGCCTGCGATGGCAATCGCCAGCTCGCGGGCGGTATCGATGCCGTCTTGCGCGGTAAAGACGTTCTTGGAGCGGATAATCCGATCGATATGTTGCATGGGCATCCCCATCTCTGGCAGGAAATTCAACACCCCCGAGTGTACTCCCCCGCCCTTGTAACAAAACCCCAAGCGGCAAACGGCAACTTTACCAGCCCTAGCGGCAGGTGGCATACTGGAGAGAGCCTGTACGATTTTGCGATCAACCCAGCAAGGAGCAAATCGACCATGACGAAGACCAAGGCACAGCAGATTATGGCGGCGACCGAAGTGCGAGCGGCTGACGACGTCACCGCAGCCATCCAAGATATCGCTACCGAGTTTGAACCCTATATCATCAAGCAGCGCCGGCACTTCCATAAGCACCCGGAGCTGAGCCTTGCCGAGGAGCGCACGACCTCCGACATCGCCAACCAGCTCGACGCCATGAATATCCCCTACGAGCGTCCCCTCAAGACGGGCCTGGTGGCGACCCTTCGCGGCACCGCGCCCGACGCCTATCGCGAGGACGGCACGCCACGCCGCCGCATCCTGCTGCGCGCCGACATCGACGCCCTGCCCGTCACCGAGCAGACCGGCGAGGAGTTTGCCAGCGTCAACGAGGGCTGCATGCACGCCTGCGGCCACGACTGCCACATCGCCATGATGCTCGGCACGCTGCAAATCCTGCGCCATATGACCGACGACATCCACGGCGAAGTCCGTATCGTCTTCCAGCCCAGCGAGGAAAACGGCCAGGGCGCCAAGCTCATGATCGGCACGGGCGTGCTCGACGGCGTCGATGGCGCCTACGCCGCGCACATCTGGAGTGAGGTCGACGCCGGCACCGTGAGCTGCGAGCCCGGACCGCGCATGGCCAATACCGACTGGTTCCGCATCGACGTCCGCGGCACCTC
Source organism: uncultured Collinsella sp. (assembly GCA_902464035.1). Taxonomy (GTDB): domain Bacteria; phylum Actinomycetota; class Coriobacteriia; order Coriobacteriales; family Coriobacteriaceae; genus Collinsella. Next base: position 3,152 of record CABQHT010000096.1, read on the forward strand.
GTGCCACGGCGCCATGCCCCAGCGCGGTCACGACGCCGTTATGGTTGCCGCCGAGATCGTCAACGCTCTGCAGACCATCGTTTCGCGCGAGATCAGTCCCTACGAGCCGGCCGTCATTACCGTCGGCGAGCTGCACGGCGGCACCGCGCGCAACGTTATCGCCGGCACGGCCTACCTCGCCGGCACGGTGCGCACCTACGGAGATTCGACCCACGAGGAAATGCCGGAGCTCATGCGCCGCATCGTGGAGCATACCGCGGCCGCCTTGGGCGCCGAGGCAGAGCTCACCGACTACACCATCGCCAATTACAAGGTCGAAAACGATGCCGCCTCGAGCGAGCGCTGCCGCCAGGCAGTAATCAAATGCCTGGGCCCCACCGGCCAAGGCCATTATCGCGGCACACTCTCGGGTGAGGATTTTTCAGAGTACCTGCGCCGCGTACCGGGCGTGCTCGCCTTTGTTGGCACGCGCAACCCCCAGATTGGCGCCACGTACGCCCAACATTCTTGCTTCTACAAGATTGACGAGTCGGTACTGGCCAAGGGCTCCATGGTGGCCGCCCAATATGCCATCGACTTTTTGGCCGAGCCCACACAAGAAGAGCTCGACGGCCCCACGATTGCCGCGGTCGCCGAGACCAATCCCGACCTGGCAGCCAAACTGCGCTCTGCCAAGGCCACGGCCGCCGAGGCCCGCGACGCCATGCACGATGCCCGCACCGCCCGACACGCCGCAATCAAGGGCATCCACGACGCTCGCGCCGCCGCCCGCCGCGAGGAGAAGCACAACGAGTAGTCGATCCACGACCATCTCGCAGTCATAGCCGCATCGCGATATCAAAGCGGGGGCGGACGCTTCGGCACGTCCGCCCCCGCTTATTTGTCAAGCGCTATTTCTACCGTTTCTACCCCGTCCCCAAATGGCAGGTGGCAGGGTTACTCGTCCTGCGGGTCCTCGTCGGAGCTTGGCGCAGGCTCGGGCTCAGGTGCAGGCTCGGGCTCCGGTTCCGGCATGGGCGCGGGCTCGGGCTCAGGCTCAGGCGCCGGCGCCGCAGCGGAATCGGATACGGGCGCTGCGTCGGCGCTAAAACCAGCCGGAGCAAACTTCTTCTCAAACGGCAGCACAAAAGTCAGGACGTCGTCCTTGTCCTCGTCGGCCCACTCGCTTGCGTAGCGCGCAACCCAATAGC
>CABQHT010000097.1 GCA_902464035.1 uncultured Collinsella sp.
ACTTGTGACCCCATCCGTGTGAAGGATATGCTCTACCCCTGAGCCAATCGCCCGTCGCCTTTCGGCAAAAGAGATACTAACATAGCCGCGCGTGGTTTACCAAGAACTTTTTGCCCTCGATTGTAAATTCGTGAGAGCAAACCGCACTGTTACAACCCAGTCAACCAACAAAACCGCAGCTTAACCACCCTTTATCGCTTAATCCACGAGGTCTCGGGGCGGCAGATAAGTCGCGCGTTGTTGTAAGCCATGTCGAGCGTGAGGCAGGTGCGCGCTGCGTAGAAACCGTCCTCGCGCTGGATGGTCAGCGCCAGCTCGGGCTTGTCGCCGGTCAGGCACAGCGGCAAGAGCAGCTGGATCCGGCCGCCGTAGAACTGCGGCACGGCGAGCGTGTAATTGGCGGCGGCGCGTCGGGCGGCCTCGACGACGGCTCCCTCAAAGGCGCGGCGCAGCAGCAGCGAGCTGCCCTCCCCCATCAGGCTAGCGGGAATACGCGTGAGGTTTTCCTCGTCGCCCAGAATGTGGTCGATGTTGGAGCGGATGGGCAGGCGGTAGTCAAAGACCAGCTCGGAGGGGTCCTCGGCAAAGCGCACGCGGCACGGCAAGTACTCAAACGAGACCAGCATGGGGTCGCTCTCCTTAAAGAAGCCCTTCAAAAACCAGCGCTGGCGCGCGTCGGGCTTGGTGTTGGGCTCAAACAGGCCGTAGATGGTCTCGTAGCGGCGCGTGTACAGGCCGGTGTTGAACAGGCAGCGGTCCTCGTCGAACACCAGCGGCAGATTGGACGGCGTGGTCTGGTCCACGTCGCGCTCGGTCAGGAACACCGCGCGGCTAAACGAGAACGACAGGTAGTTTTTGAGGATGCGGTTACTGGGACCCCAGTCCTCGGGGTCGGCGAGATCGACCAGACGGTCGTAGCAGGGCTCGGGGCAAAACGCAAAGTCGTAGACATTGCTGCACAGGGTGCTAGGGAGTTCCATGTGGCGTCCAATCCATTCAATAACCGGCATGCGGATGCTTAGATTCTATACGAGCGACAGATCGCCCGTGCCCGCAACGAATCCGCAGCGCAGCTCTTCGGCTAGCTCACTGTTCGTGCGGCGACTAGAAACGAGGTCCTGGATCCAGGCGTAGTGCTGGTTGTCTTTGGGCTCGGGGCTGTCGATTAGCTCGACCGGAGTGCCGGCGAACCTTAAGACGGACAACGCAAAGATAAGGCTGGTTCGTTTGTTACCGTCTTCAAAGATGTGGTCCTTGACCATGTGCTCGGCCACGTAGGTGACCTGGTCAAAGATGTCTGCAAAGCGATCGGCCGGCGATTGACCGAATATCGTACAGAATGCACCCGCAAGCACTGACTCGACGCATCCAAGCTCAAGCGCGGCCCGGTCGCCTGTGGCGTCGGTTGTATAGCAGCGCCCGACCGTCATCAGTGTGCTGTGCAAGCGCATCACGGCCGCGGCCATATCTTCGAGCGAACCGGCATCATCGAGCATGAGCGGCGCGAACGGATGCGCTCCCCGCTTCGTGTCCGCCATCATGAGTTCTCCAAGAGCCTGAGCGCGTTGGGCATGTTCGAAATGGTCAGCCGAATAGCTTCGTCGATTGACGTGGTGCCGCCGAGCAAAATCGGTGATGCTGAATTTGCCACGTGCGCAGTTGAATGATCTTCTTGAGCAACGCAATCAGCACCGTCATCAACTTGAACGTAGTTCCAAGGCATGTCCGCCTCCTTTAAATAGATAGGGATGGAAAGGCCTGTGAATCGTACTCTAAAACGACCGGTTGCCAGACGAGGTCTTCGATGCTGCAGTGTAAGGTTTTTGCGAGCGCCAATGCCGAGGATACCGAGGCACGGCGCAGGTCCAGTTGGTTTTGCTCGTAGAGCTGTATGGCACGGATTTTGACTCCCGATTGGGCAGCCAGCTGCTTTTGGGTCAGGCCGGCTGCCTTTCGGGCTGCCTTAAGGCCCTTTTTACCTGCCTGGGCTTTGTTCCATTTATCAATGACTATCTGGGCGAATGTGTCTTCGGAGGCCTCGTGAAGCGGATGGTACGAGCCGATAATCCAATCGAGTGGTGCCACTTCAAAAAGGTCGCTAAAACCTTGGCCGCACGTCCACTGCGTGTATGCCAAAACCCAACCTGCCCAGTATTGCGGGGAACGGTCGAACGGATAGGCCTCCCTGAATTCGACGGGCTTCAGGCCCGCGTGAACAATGATCTCGCGCGCGAGCTCGTCGCCCGCCATGCCGCAGACGACGCGAGGCATACCGCGCTCAAACTGTTTCATCTCAAGAGCGTTCGACAGGATCGCCGTCAACTCGGCTGGAGTCAGCCCTTGGTCACAGAGAGCAAAATCGACCGCCTCGCCCAGCGTTCTCATTGCATCCTCGAGATACATCTCACTGTAGGCGTGGGTCATCGCCCGTCATCCCCTCTCGAATGATATCGACGATACGGATTCCCTCAAACGGGTTTTCGGCAAGAAGCTCCCGATACTGCGCCCTTGCCGCTTCATCTCGCTCCTTGGCCAATGGACCATACAGAGCTTGCGGCGCACGATCAAATCCAGCAAAACGAATGCTCTTAAACGCACGCTCGCTTTTGAGCATGATCTGCTCCCCCAGGTTGCCAAGCCTCATAGATCGACCAAGTTGCTCAACGGTGATCGTATTGTTCACAAATGCCCTGGCATAGCTAAAGTACGAGTCGTCCGCACGCCATCCTCTAATCACATCATAGGCTTCAGTATCCGGTAAAAAGTGATCGTGGAGATATTCGCACGCCCCTACGGCAACGGCAGTATCTTTACGAAAAGAACGATGCTCTATGAGCAACGCTATCCAATGCATGACGCTATATTGCGGCGATAGCAGGTCGAGGATATTAAGATCGGTCATATCGAGTTCATAGCGATTCGCAAAGCCATCGGCATCGCGTGAGCATGCCCATTCCCTTGCAAGGTCGAGGCTCTCTGTGCAATAGAATCCCTGTCCATAGTCGTTATGGACTTTCCCCAGGCCAATCTGGGGAGTCTCAATGATCTTCTGAGAACCATGCCACAGTTCCACGCGAGTCTCCTAACAGGTATCTCTCTAGCGATAGTATAACATACTATCGCTAGAGCGATACCTGTATTCAAATAGCAAGAGGGTGTCTGGGACCGAGTTTGAGTTCAATACTGGCTTCTAAGGCTCGCCGAGTCCGGAAGTATGCGACAAAATTCAGACTTGCTGATCACGCCGGAGCACACTAACGCTTCGTCCTGCTTACAGAGCTTCATAGACAAGCACCTCATCTTGCTCGATGCTTTTGCGGAAGGCCGGGCGCATGTGCTCTGGTGGGTTGGTGACGATATCAACCTTTCGACCAAGTTCCTTCTCGAGCTCATGGGAGAGTTCATAAAGCGTGCCGAACGTCATGGTGTTGCCGCAGGCTAGGCGCAAGTCAATATCGCTATCAGGCGTTTGCTCGCCTCGGGCAAACGAGCCAAATAAATATGCTTCGCTGACGTCGTATTGAGCCAGCACGCGGCATACCGCGGATGATATGTAATCAAGTGAAATCATGTCTCAATTGGGCGATTAACCGTAGAACGTCAGGGGGCCAGCGCCGAAACCGCCGGTCTGGCTTTTTGCCGTTCTGCAAGCTCGAAGATAAACGGGGCGTTTGATCTAACAAATACTGTCAGAAATTGAGGTCATCAGCAGTAAATCCTTCGACGTTGAACCATTTGGTCACAGGCAAGAAGCATTCCGCATGGTCAGAGCCAAGGTCAACCGGGCGCTCGACGGCAACGCGAACGGTCCCGTCGTCTCGTGTTTCTGAGTAGGCAAACTGAGTGCCGTCGTCTAGCTGAACATAGCTCCAAAGCATTGCTGCCTCCTTAGTGTCTACATCCGCGTATAAAGAACAGATTAGATGCAGCGTGATGCGAATTGAATTATTCCCATAAGACCTGAACTGCTGATTATTTGATTTGTTGAGTTTTGAGCTATCTCACACTTCAGTGTCTTTTTGGCATGAAAAACTGTCATTGTGCGATGGTCGGGCTTTATGTCAAGGATCGTACTCAGATTCAAGTGGTTGCCTGCTACTCAGATTCAAGCGCCCGCATGCTTAACTACTTGCAGGCGCTTGAATCCTATAGATTACCCAAATGCTGCT
>CABQHT010000098.1 GCA_902464035.1 uncultured Collinsella sp.
ATTTGGATACCTCCTCAGTCCGGCGTTTAATGCGAAAGGAAGTATACCCACCGAGCAAAAATCGAACGGGAGAACGCGCGACGGGCTGTCGACCCCCATTTCGCCGCAACCTAGATAGGTGGGATACAGAAAAACCCTGCCGCGGATAGCGGCAGGGTTTTTGGAAGGGGACGAGGTTGTGAGGGTTCGTTAGGCGAGCTTAGCCTCGAGTGCGGCGATGCGCTTGTAGGCATCGATGGTAAAGCGGGTCTGCTTCTCCAGGATCATGGTGGTCATCAGGGTGTCCTGAGCGTGAGCCATGATGAAGGTCATCTCCATCTCGCCGCCGCCGGCCTCCTGCGAAAGCAGCTTGGTCTGCGTGTCGTGAGCACCGATGAGCGCGTCGCTGGCATCCTTGTGCAGCTGCTCGGCCTTCTCAAAGTCACCCTCACGGGCAGCATCGAGTGCAGCAAGCAGGTCGGTCTGGGCGTCACCCGCGTATGCGACGATCTCGAATCCAACCATCGAGATTTCTTCTTTGGTTGCCATATTGCGTTCCTTTCACATATGAACCAATGGAGAGCATCGCGTCCGGGCATACGCGCTGCGTTGTGTATGTCAGAAACATTAACATTCAAACAAAAAAGAACAATCCAAAACGTAGTTTCAGGCTATGAACGGTCGATTTTCACCCGTGAACGGTTTTTAAACTATTCTGAACAATATCGAACACATAAATCGACGACCCAAACAGGTCCGCACCCTAGCGCAGACTGCGTACCGTATCGCCCTCGACGAGCACACCGGGGATCAGCATGTGCTCCACGCCGGCCACGACGCCCTCGGCGCCGGCAATCTTGTCGACCGCCCACATGCCAACGCGCTTGTTATCAAAACGTACCGTTGTCAGGCGACGATCGGGCACGATATCGCCCAGGCTATCGTCAACGCCCACCACGCTCACGTCCTCGGGCACGCGCTTTCCGCGCGACTCGAGCCCGCGAATGCAGCCATAGGCCATAGCATCGTTCGAAGCATAGATAGCAGTGCAAGTCGGATCGTCTGCCAGAGCCTGCCCGGCGGCATATCCACTCTGTGCCGTCCAATCGCCACGGACGAGTCGCGGCGGCTCAATACCATGCGCGCGCAATGTCTCACGCCAGCCCTCCTCGCGTTGCATGCCCGAAAGCGAGCGCTCGGGGCACGAGATAAAGTGCACGTTCTTGTGCCCCTGCCCCAGCAGATACTCGACCACTTGGCGCGAGCAATCGAACTGGTCGTTGTCGACCGTCGAGCACAGCGGATGCTCCAGCATGGTAACGAGCACCGTCTGCATACCGGGCAGCGGCTCAAAGGTGCCAAAGTCTGCCGGCATACGGTTCATAATCACGACCATACCGTCCACCGGAAGTGCACTCATGCGCGACGACGCACTCTCGAGGGTATAGGGATGCCCATCTACTTTAGTAAGAGTGATGGCATAGCCGTGTTTGTCGGCCGCGGCGGCAAAGCCCTCCATACGGTCGAGGTTGCCGGTACCGGTAATGTTGAACATGGCAACGCCGACGGTCTTGAACTTGCCGCGGCGCAGCGATCGGCCGGCAAAATTGGGGCGATACCCCAGCTCGCGCATGGCGGCGCGCACGCGCTCCTTGGTCTCGGGACGTACGCTGGGCGAATCGTGCACAGTGCGCGAGACCGTCTGCTCCGAGACGCCCGCAAGACGTGCCACGTCCTTAACGGATACCGATTTTTTAACAGCGGCCATAGGTCGATCTTTCTATGTCAACGATGCCATCGCGGGCATCCCAACAGACAAAATGAACGCCTCCAAGTATATCCAACGCCTCCCCCGCCATACGCTCACCACCCAAAACCTACCGTTCACCGACAATCCTGCGTCCCCGAACGACTTATGTCGCCCAAATGTTAACGTTGCCATTGTGCAAACACAGAGCCACCGGGCGGCTCAAACGTTTACGCGCAAGGAATCGACGGTCCACAGGCACAGGGGCCACCGGTTCGCGTCTTTTTTTGTGTCGCAAAATGGCAACGTCAACATTTTGGCAAACGAGGTCCAAACGTTACCATCGTTGCTAACCCACCGACTCTTAGGAGCTATGCATGGAGCAACTCATCGCCACCATCGAAAAGGGCCAGCCCCTTTTCAACGCGATCGCCCGCAACAAGTACCTCAAGGCGATCCGCGACGGCTTTATCTCCGTCATCCCCATCATCATCTTCTCGTCCATCTTCTGCCTGGTGGCCTCGGTCCCCAACATCTGGGGTTTCTACTGGCCCGATGACATCAACAACGCCCTGTGGAAGTGCTACAACTACTCCATGGGCATCCTGGCCATCGCCTGCGCTGCCACCACCGCCAAGCACTTTGCCGACGCTCAGAACCGTGATCTGCCCAAGAACAACCAGATCAACTTCATCTCCTGCATGTGCGCGGCCATCATCGGCTTCCTGCTGCTTTCGAGCGACACCATTTCCACGGACGCCGCCAGCGGCTTCAACACCACCTACCTTGGTTCCAAGGGCCTGCTGACCGCCTTCATCGCTGCGTTTGTGACCGGCATCATCTACAAGTTCTTCATTAAGCGCAACATCACCGTCAAGATGCCCGAGCAGGTTCCGCCCAACATCTCGCAGACCTTTAAGGACATCATCCCCTTCTCCGTCTGCATCACCGTCTTTTGGGTCTTTGACATCGTCTTCCGCTCTGCCTTTGGCTTCTGCTTTGCCCAGGGCGTCATCCAGGTGTTCCAGCCCTTGTTCACCGCTGCCGACGGCTACATCGGCCTCGCTGTGATCTACGGCGCCATGAGCCTCTTCTGGTTCGTCGGTGTCCACGGCCCCTCGATCGTCGAGCCCGCTATCGCCGCCGCCCTCGTTGCCAACATGACCGACAACCTGGCTGCTTACCAGGCCGGTCAGCACGCTTCTGCCGTCCTGACGCAGGGCGCCCAGTACTTCGTCGTCTGCATGGGCGGCACCGGCGCCACGCTCGTCCTCGTCTTTATGTTCTGCTTCCTGGCTAAGTCCCAGGAGATGCGTGCGGTCGGCAAGGCCTCCATCGTCCCGGTCTGCTTCGCCGTCAACGAGCCACTGCTGTTCGCCGCGCCCATCGTGCTCAACCCCGTCTTCTTTGTCCCGTTTGTCTTTGCCCCGATCGCCAACGTCTGGATCCTCAAGGTCTTTATCGACTTCCTGGGCATGAACGGCTTTATGTACACCCTGCCTTGGACCGTCCCCGGCCCCATCGGCACCATCATGGGCCTGGGCTTCCAGCCGCTCGCTTTTGTGATGCTCGCCGTCATCCTGGTCGTCGACTTCCTTCTGTACTACCCGTTCTTCCGTGCCTATGACGCCCAGAAGTGCGCCGAGGAGGCCGAGATTTCCCAGGAGGAGCTCGCCGCCAAGAACGCCGAGAAGGCTGCCAAGCTCAACGATGCCTTCCAGGGCAAGACCGATGCCAAGAGCGTTGCAGACGGCGCTGCCGCCGAGGCCGTAAAGACCGATGCCGCTCCCGCTGCAGCCCCCGCCGCCGAGGCCACGGCCGCCAGCGACCTCAACGGCAAGCGCGTGCTCGTGCTCTGCCAGGGTGGCGGCACCTCGGGCCTGCTCGCCAACGCGCTGGCCAAGGCCGCCAAGGAGCGCGGTATCGACCTGGAGACCGCTGCCGACGCCTATGGCAACCACGTGGACATGCTCCCCGACTTTGACCTGGTCGTCCTGGCCCCGCAGGCCGCGAGCTACCTCGCCGACCTGCAGAAGGACTGCGAGCGCGTGGGCAACAAGTGCGTCGCCTGCCGCGGCAAGCAGTACATCGAGCTCTCCCAGAACGGCGACAAGTCTCTCGCCTTCGTCTCCGAGCAGCTTTCCCTTTAGTCCGCTGTTCTAACGAACAGCGGCCGGCTCGACGCTGCGCGGCGCCCAGCCGGCCAGATTGCCGCTCAACTTCGGCGGCGCGACCACAAGGTCAGCGCCGCCTTGTTTCGGGGCAATCTGACTCGCCTGGGCGCCGCTCGCTGACTTTGACCAGTTCTGCACCGTTTCCGTTGTCTTAATGATTGGATACTTCATCATGTCCGTTAACCCCGCCAGCGTCACCAACCCGCCCGCGCAGTTTCCCGAGGACTTTGTCTTTGGCGGCG
>CABQHT010000099.1 GCA_902464035.1 uncultured Collinsella sp.
AGATAGTGGACGAGATAGTCGAGAAGCACGGTCTCAAGAAGGAGTAACATCGGGATTTGCAGCGACGGACCTCAGGACGCTCTTACACCACGTCTGCGCGCGCGACCACGCTCATTATTCAAACGTCCGATAATCCACGCTCGTATGTCTGAAAATCCACGCTCAATCAACGCGCGTCCAGATTTCCGCGCTCGTGTGTCCGATTATCCACGCTCGTGCAGCTTAACGCCCCGCAACCGCCTCAACATGCACGCGGCACGCCGGCAACTTTGAGCTTGCGATCGAGCTTTGCCGGATCCCTCAGATCATCCCAGCACAAGCGCACGATCCTGCAGTTATCAAGCAGCGAAAGCCTCGACTCGCGCTGGCGCTCATCAAACTGCGCCTTTGCGAGCTTGCCCTCCTCCGCTGCCTTCTCGCTTTTAACGAATCCGTCAAATTCCCCGATGATCAGCCGATCTTCCACGCGCCACAAGTAGTCGACGCGATACGGCCGTCCCGGCTCAACCGGGTCAAACAGCTCAATTTGCAGCTCCGGCGTCTGCCAGCCGCGCTCGATCATCAGGGCGCGCGCCTTGGACTCGCCACCGCTTTCCGACAGGCCATCGGCATACCGCGCAACCCTGCGCGCCGTCACAACACCGCGACGATTTAAGCCAAGCTTGTTGACTGCCTCAACGAGATGCTCCTTCGACAACAGCTGCTCATGAAGCGCCGAGTCCGCAATGATCAGTCCCTCGACAAACGATGCATCGACCAGGCAATCCGTAATCGTTTGATCGATATCGGTCACGGCAATGTCCATCTGGGTGGCCCGTGTTTGACGAACATAACGATGGCGAACGACCTGAGAGCCCGGCGTCGTTGATTGTGCCGGTGCCACGGCGATATGGATGTGCGTCAAATTGGCATGCGAAACCGAAAGGCCATAGATAACAGCCGCCGTATAGGAGCAAAACGTCCAGTCGGGATGCTTTTGCGCAAGGGCCCGCACCCGATGCAGATAACGCTGTCGAAACTTGAGTTCGGACCAATATTCCGGACGCGCATACAGCCCTGGCATGACCGCCTCTAGACTTCCCGCCGCCACCCGTCGCTCAATCTGCTTTGCCTCCGCCGCAGTTCGCGCGTACACGCAGCTCATCTGCTGTTCGCATGCCTTAATGTGACCTGCAAGTCTTTGATTCGCCGTCATGTTTGCCATGTCGCCTCCAAACTCTTGGAACGGTGCCAACGTACCAGACGGTTTCATGCGAAGTCTGACCAAATGCTGTCCAGCAGCTGACCAAATGCTTGACGGTTTTGGACGTTTTAGGCCAATGCTCTATATCTGCAGGTAGAGCGGTTGTCCAGAGGTCCCTGTCTCCACATCTTTATGCCTCAAAAGCCGTCGATTTCCTTAAAAGAAAATATGCTGTGGCTCGAAACTACCTAGTTTGCGATGCTGTCCGTAAACACTCGACGCATGGTGCTGCCGCCTACGACAGGCGCAGAAAAATCGAGCGTGGAAAATCTCCCACTTTGGGCCTGTTCCTCGACCAAAAGTGGGAGATTATCCACGCTCATTCAACATGCGTCCGATTATCCACGCTCGTCGCGTAGCGGCCACGATAACCGCCGCAGCCACAGCCACGACAGCGGCCTAGTGCTCTTCGCCGGCGCGAGCCAGGTCGTAGGGCGTGGTCTGGTAGACGTAGTAGTTGAGCCAGTTGGTGTAGAACAGCTGAGCCTGGCTGCGCCAGACGTTGCGCGGCTCGGCGGTGGGGTCGTCGCCCGGGAAGTAATGCGCCGGCACCTCCGGGTTGAGCCCGCGTTTCACGTCGCGCTCGTACTCCAGGCGAAGCGTATCGGTATCGTACTCGGGATGGCCAAAGACAAAGAAACGGCGGCTGTCGGTCGACTTGACGATGTATAGGCCTACCTCGTCGGACACGGCCACGACCTCAAGCTGCGGCTCAGCCTCCACGTCCTCGCGGCGCACATCGGTGTTGCGCGAATGCACGGCATAGAAGCGGTCGTCGAAGCCGCGGACCAGCGGGCTTTGCGGCTTCACCAGATAATGCTCGAACACGCCACTTGCCTTGGCCGGTAGATCGTACTTCTGAATGCCGTAATGGTGATACAGGCCAGCCTGCGCGCCCCAGCAAATGTGCAGCGTAGAGTGCACGTGCGTAGTGGACCAATCCATGATCTGGCAGAGCTCGGGCCAGTAGTCGACCTCCTCGAACGGCATCTGCTCCACCGGCGCGCCCGTGATGATCAGGCCGTCGTAGTGGATGTCGCGGATGTCGTCGAATGTGCGGTAAAACGTCTCCAGGTGGCCGGCGCTCACGTGCGTGGCCTCGTGCGTCTTGGTGCGCAGCAGGTCCACCTCCACCTGCAGCGGCGTGTTGGAGAGCTTGCGCATGATCTGTGTCTCGGTGGCGATTTTGGTGGGCATGAGGTTGAGGATGAGCACGCGCAGCGGACGGATGTCCTGGTGCAGCGCGCGGTACTCGGTCATGACAAAGATGTTCTCGCTCTCGAGCTGCGCGGCGGCAGGGAGGGCGTCGGGGATGCGAATGGGCATGGATGCTCCTTACGAGTCAGTTGCAGCTATGGTACAACGAGCGGCCCCATCCGTGCGAGCACATCGCCCAGCGATGCCGTCAGCGGCCCAAATCACTCCAAAAGTAGAGATTAAGGCATGTCCCAAAAATCTACGGCGCTTTAGCCTAGCAAAGTGACGGCAGGACGCTACAATGGTTCGACGCGAAAAACTCGGCCGAAAGGATACATATATGTACCAGACGCGTAAGATCGGTGTGGTCGGCCAGGGCCACGTAGGAGCACATGTCGCCAACAGCCTGCTCATGCAGGGCATTGCCGACGAGCTGTACCTGTGCGATATCAACGAGGCCAAGGTGACGTCCGAGGTCCAGGACCTGCGCGACTCCCTTTCGTTTGTCCCGTATAACACCAAGATCGTCAACTGCTACGACCACTACGAGGAGCTGGCCTGCTGCGACGTCATCGTCAACGCTGCCGGTAAGGTCGCGCTGGCAGCCGGCAACCGCGACGGCGAGCTGTTCTTTACCACCGACGCCGCCCGCACCTTTGCCAAGCGCATCGTCGACGCCGGCTTCGACGGCATCTTTGTGAGCATCTCCAACCCCTGCGACGTCGTGTGCACCGAGCTGTGGCACCTGACCGGCTACGATCCCAAGAAGATCATCGGCTCGGGCTGCGGCCTGGACTCCGCCCGCCTGCGCACCGAGATCTCCAAGAAGGTCGGCGTGAGCCCCAAGTCCATCGACGCCTACATGATTGGCGAGCATGGCTTTAGCCAGCTGGCCGCCTTTAAGGCCGCAACCATCGCCGGCAAGAGCCTCACCGAGCTTCAGGCCGAGAACCCCGACAAGTACGCGTTCGACCACATGGAGGTCGAGGAACTCGCGCGCAAGGGCGGCTATGTGACCTACGCTGGCAAGCAGTGCACCGAGTACGCCGTCGCCAACTCCGCCGCGCGCGTCTGCGCCGCCGTGCTGCACAACGAGCACGCCGTGCTTTCGGCCTCTACGCTCATGACCGGCCAGTATGGCCAGGAGGGCATCTTTACCTCCCTGCCGTGCGTGATCGGCGCCGAGGGCGTCGAGGAGGTCTACACGCTGGACCTGTCCGAGCACGAGCTCGAGGGCTTCCACAAGAGTTGCCAGCACATCCGCGACAACATCGCCCAACTCGACTGGTGGGACGCCGAGGCTTACGACGCAAAGTAGGCCGCTGGCTGACGCGATACCTCGCTCATACGGACGCCATGCAAAGCGGGCCGCGCCGGAAACCCACCGGCGCGGCCCGCTTTTTACGCACGCTGTTCACTTGCGAATCGAAGGTAACGCTTTTCCCGTTACTCAGTACTGCTCGATGCCCATGTAGCGACGAACCTCGGGGCTGTGGTCGAAAACCTTACCGCGGGCCGCGCGCAGCTCGCAGCTCATCGCGTAGAAGAAGATCGGCTCCAGGAACGAACGCACGCTGGCAGGCACCTCGCCCACGCCGTACTCGAGCGCATCGAGCACCATGATCGTGTCGGTGTGCGTGTTGAGGAACGCCAGTGCGCGCTCCT
>CABQHT010000100.1 GCA_902464035.1 uncultured Collinsella sp.
ATCCGCCGGCGCCGATCCACACGACGCGCTTGATGCCGCCCTTGTCTGCCTTGTCAGCCAAAACCTGGGAGACGACGTCCTTAACCTGTTCCTGAGTAGTCATCGTGCATCAGCCTTTCTTCTCGTTTGATGCTGTCGATGGCATACAAGTTACATACATGTTTTAACGATGTCGACTAGTTGTATGCTATATTTGTCTTAGAAATTTTGCTGGTAAAGTTTTCGGCAAGCCATTACCAGCGGTTTTGTTGTCATGTTGGATACATGCTTGGTTCAGTAAGCATACAAGTTAGATACAGGTTGTTCGCATGAGCACTTCGTCGAAAAAGAACTTGGCCCAATACGAGCGTCTGGCGGGTACGTTGCGTGACCGCATCGCCGCCGGCATCTACGTGCGCGGAGACAAGCTGCCGTCCGAGATGGAGCTCATGGGCGAATCGGGGCTTTCGCGCAGCACCGTGCGCCACGCGCTTAAGGTGTTAGTTGACGAGGGCCTGATTCGTACCGAGCGCGGGCGCGGCGCCTTTGTGGCCGAAACGCCAGCGCTCCACGAGAACAACCTGGTGTTTTCGAGCTACACGGCACAGGTCCAGGGTCAGGGCATGAAGCCCACCACGCGCACGGTGGACTCGGGTTTTGCCAAGGCGGGCGGCAGCATAGCTAAGTTCTTTGACACCGCCGTGGGCAGCAAGCTTGTCAAACTTGTCCGCCTGCGTTACCTGGACGATGCGCCACTGTGCCTGGAGACCACCTATTTGCCGCCAAGCTTTGGGACGCTCATCGATCGCGACATCAACGGATCGCTCTACGCCACGCTGCGCCAGGAGTTCCATCGTGCGCCGGCACAGGGGCACAAGACCTTTGAGGTATGCTATGCCTCGCAAAACGAGGCGTTTTTGCTCAACGTTGAGCGCGGGCAGGCACTGATCCTTATCACCGACTACGTCTACGACACCGACGGCCGCCCGCTCCATGTCTCCAAGCGCATCCAACGCACCGACCGCGCCAAATACACCGAGCCCATCGGCTAACCTGCCAAAATAAACCTGTCCCTAAATGGTAGGTTTGAGGAGGTCGGGGAACCAGGTTGGTTTGGGTTGGTTAGGGACGCGCTCGGCTAGGATCAGCTCCATCCAGCACATGTCGTACCAGCGGCCGAACTTTTGGGCGCAGCGGTCGAAGGCGCCCACCAGGCGATACCCCATATGAGCATGGAAGTCCTGGCTGTTGTGCGTCAGGTACTCGTCGTCCTTGTCGTGCGGCACGGCGATGAGCGCGCACATGTTGGTGATGCCCATCGCGATCAGGCATTGCTTGAGTGCATCGTGCAGTTTGCGGCCCAGGCCGCCGTGACGTACGTCGCGCGCCAGGTAGATTGACGTCTCGACCGACCAGTCGTATGCCTCGCGGCTGTTGAGCGGGCTCACATAGGCATAGCCCACCGGACGCCCGTCCAGCTCCATCACCAGATACGGATAGCGCTCGAGCGTACGCTCGATGCGCCCGGCGAACTCCTCAACGCTCGGCACCTCGTATTCGCAGGTAATCGCCGTCTGGCGCACATACGGCTCATAGATGGCAAGCAACGCCGGCGCATCATCGGGCGTCGCCAGACGAATCGCCGGCTCGGACATCTCGGGCATACAGCCCCTCCCCCTCAAAAGCAAAGACCGCCTTGCGCCAAACCCAAGCGCAAGGCGGCCCTCGTCATTGCATCAAGCTACAGGACAGCCGCCAGCGCGTCGATGTCCTCCTGCGTCGTGGCCCAGCTGGTGCAAAAGCGCACCACGGTATGGGTCTCGTCGTACTTTTCCCAGTACTCGATCGAAGCATGCTCACGAATGCGGGCCATATCCTCGTTGGGCAGAATCACAAACTGCTGGTTTGTGGGCGTCTCCAAAAAGAACTGGTAGTCGCGCTCGTGCAGCACTCGACGAAGCGCCTGAGCCGTCTCGATCGCCTGGCGACCAATCTCAAAATACAGGCCGTCGGTAAAGAGCGCCTCAAACTGCACGCCCGTCAGGCGACCCTTGGCCAACAGCGCACCGTGCTGCTTAATGCGCGGAATGGGATGCGCCGGAGCGTGCATGCCGCAAAACACCACGGCCTCGCCGCACAGAGCGCCGCACTTGGTGCCGCCGATGTAGAACACGTCGCACAGCTGCGCCAGCTCGGGCAGGGTAATGTCGCACTCATCGGCTGCCAGCGCATAGGCCAGGCGGGCGCCATCCACAAACAGCGGAATCTCGCGCTTCTGGCACACC
This sequence comes from uncultured Collinsella sp., assembly GCA_902464035.1. Lineage (GTDB taxonomy): Bacteria > Actinomycetota > Coriobacteriia > Coriobacteriales > Coriobacteriaceae > Collinsella. The sequence continues at coordinate 2,265 of CABQHT010000100.1, forward strand.
GCATAAATCTCGGCCAGCTCGGCCTTGGAGTACAGCGTGCCGTACTCGGTCGACAGGCTCACGTACACGGCGCCCGGAAACACCATGTGCTCGCAGCTCTCGTTTTCGTAGAACACCTGGATATAGTTTTCGAGATCCTCGGCGTGCATCTTGCCCTCGTAGCCGGGAATGGTGAGCACCTTGTGGCCGCCAAACTCGATGGCGCCCGCCTCGTGGCAGGCAACGTGGCCGGTCTCGGCGGCAACCACGCCCTCGTACGGCGCGAGCAGCATGTCAATCACCGTCGCGTTGGTCTGCGTGCCGCCCACCAGCAAAAATACGTCGGCATCGGGAGCCTGACAGGCCTCGCGGATCAGCTGCTTGGCGCGCTCGGTATGCGCATCGGTGCCGTAGCCGGGCTGCGGCTCCATGTTGGTGTCGACGAGCGCCTGCAGCACCGCCGGATGTGCGCCGTGGGAATAGTCGTTGTTGAACGCGAGCATGGCAATCCTCTCTTACCAGGTATCGTCCAGATGATTCAAACGGGGCTATTGTACGCCGCCCGGATAGGCAATGCGCGCGGCAAGGCACTCAAGTGCCAGCACCAGGGCAAAGCCGCAGCTCACGTCAGTCAAAAAGTGCGCACCGATCACAATGCGGCCAAAGGCGACGAGCGCCGCAACCGCAGCCGCCGTCCAAAAGACCACGCGACGGCGCGACGGCTTTTCCTTAAAGGCCGCCGCGGGAAGCCCGGCGAGCATAAGGCCGATCGCCGCGTGCGCCGTATGTCCGCTCGCAAACGACTTGAAGCCGTCCTTGATCACGCCGGCCGCAATATAGCTCCACTTGTCGGGGTTGCCAATCACCCACCACGGCTGAAAATTGAGCCCCGGCGTGACCTCGATCACGCGCATGCGAGGGCGCGACCACAGCGGCTTGACAACCACGTTGAGGATGATGGCCTGAGCGACCCACACGGCAAGCACCATCAGCGCCCAGCGCGCGAGCTCGTCGGAGTCGGTGTCGCGCGTGAGGCGATAGACGACAAGGTTGGCAGCGATGACCAGCACAAACGTCAGCACCAACTGGACAGCGATGAGTTTGCCGCCAACCTTCAGGGACGAGACGATCTCGTAGCCGGCCAGGCCAACGTTGACGAGGATGCCGAGCACGGCGAGCCATTTGCTCCCCCTGGAGTCGGGACGCACCGCGCGCACGAGCATAACGCCCGCGACGCTCGCCGTCAGCTCAAACGGCAGCTCGCCGGCGGCCTCGATAAAGCGGCCGTACATGCTGCCGATGTTGAACAGCGCGCTCGAGATCTGATAATCGAAGAAACTGCCCACGCCCAGACAAAGGCACAGGACAACCGCGATGATGGCGACATCTTTCTTATAGATATATCCGAACATGCTTTCCTTTCGATGGGGCTGGAATCAACCTGCAACGTGGCGGGACAAAGAGCCACTGATGTCTTTGTCCCATATATTCCCTTACTGGTTGAGCATAAGTGAGCGAAAACATCCCATTTGTGGCAAGGTGACCCGAAGGAGGAGGGAAGCGTACTTGCGTACGCGACCGACGAGTGAGGGCCAGATTGCCCAAATGGGGTGTTTGCAGCGTCGACCCATTAGTCGTCATCGCTGACGCCCAGCTGCTGCAGCAGCATGAGCGCCGCGGCCACGGGGCCGGTGCCGTCGTTGGCGTCGAGACCGCGACCCAGGCCGCTGCCCGCACCGGCGCCCGCCTTGTAGGGCACCGACAGCTTGCGGC
>CABQHT010000101.1 GCA_902464035.1 uncultured Collinsella sp.
TACGGGTGTTTTTCTAGCCCCAAAAAGACCAGCCTGACGCTGCGCCACGAAAAGGACCTATCTACTACGTTTAGGCCGCAGGGGTCAACCATAGCCGACTTTTTCGAAAATCGGCCAGCTCTCTACCTGCGGTTTTGTTTTTGCAAATTCCGGGATGGTCGAGGGTGACCGGTTTAACGTAGTAGATGGCCGCATTTCGTGGCAAACGGTCCGACTCGAGACCCATGTCGACCAGCCTCGGATGGCAATTCACGAAGTTGCGGTGGAATACGGACTGAATTGGCACCTTAAAGGCAAAAAACACTCCGTATTTCACCGCAAGTTATTGGGGGGATGGGTTTTAGAGGCGAGCGAGGTCATAGGCTTGGGCAGCTGCCTCGCCGGCGCAGATGAGGTTGGTTGTGGTCTCCTGCACACCGAGCGCCTGGTCGAGGGGCATGGGCTTGCGACAGATCGGCAGTACAAGGTCGATGCCCTGCCCATACACCGCATCCAGGCTGACGGCACGACCGCCCACGACGGCGACCACCGGCTTGCCATATCGCTTCGCGCGGCGGGCCACGCCCACCGGTGCCTTACCGGCGGCGGACTGCTCATCCATATTGCCCTCGCCCGTTATGACGAGGTCGACATCGCGCACGCGCTCGTCAAATCCCACGAGGTCGAGCACCGTCTCCACGCCCGAGCGCAACTCGGCGCCGAGTGCCAACAGCGCTGCTCCCAGACCGCCGGCGGCACCGGCACCGGGCACACCGAGCACCGAGCCAAATGTCCGTGCACCCTCGGGCACACGCAACAGCTCCTGGGCTCGCGCCTCGGCAATTGCCGCATCAAGCAGGCGGCCGTAGCCGACCATCCAACCGTCGTACCTGCGCAGCGCCTCGGCGTCACCCGTCGGCAAACCCTTCTGCCCGCCAAACACCGCCAGTGCACCGCGACGCCCCACGAGCGGATTCTCGACATCGGAAAGCACCACGACACGCGCGCCGTTCAGCGCCCGAAGCGCTGGCGCCAAATCGATACTCACCACGTGTTCGAGACCCGCGAGACCGGGAGCAATATCGCGGCCGTGCTCATCGACAAGGCGCGCGCCCAGCGCCTGCAGCATACCGGCGCCACCATCGTTGGTGGCGCTGCCGCCCAAGCCAATATAGATAGTCTTTGCCCCGGCACGAACCGCACGGAGCATCAGCCCGCCCACGCCATAGGTTGTAGCAGCCAGCGCCGACGACTCCGTGCAAGGCGAATACCCAATGCCGGCCGCCTCGGCCATCTCGATGACCGCGGACTCGCGCTCGACATCAACCAGCATCCGGGCAGGCACACGCTCGCCCAAGGGACCTGCCACCTCGCAGGTCACAAGCTCGCCACCGCAGGCGGCGATGGCATCGAGCGTTCCCTCACCGCCATCCGCCAGCGGCAACGCGGCCACCTGGGCATCGGGCCACACACGGCGCATGCCTTCGGCAACCGCCGCCTCCGCCTGCGCACTCGAAACGCTGCCCTTAAAGGAGTCGATCGCCAACAGCACACGGCGGGGCCGGCGGCACGCGGCACCAAAATCGACCGCCTCAACGGCAATATCTTCGGCACACGCGAGCGCCTCGGCATGGACGGCATGCGCCTCAAGATCGGCCCCACAACCGCAGCCAGCACCATCGTTGCCACGCAGCCCACTAAAATAGCTGCTCAACACCTCACGACACTCGTCTGCCAGCACGCCGGCGGTCACATTAAACCGGTGATTCAGGCGCGAGTCGGCATTCAAATCGTATAGGGATCCCAAAGCGCCCGCCTTGGCGTCGCTCGCGCCATACACGCAGCGCCCCACGCGCGCGTTGACCATAAGCCCCGCACACATGCAGCAAGGCTCGAGCGTCACGTAGACCGTGCAATCGGAAAGGCGCCAGCGACCGAGCGACCGAGCAGCAGCGCACAGGGCCGCGAACTCTGCATGCGCCGAAGGGTCCTGGTCGAGCTCGCGGCGATTATGCGCTCGCGCAACGATCTCACCTGCACGCACCACTACGGCTCCGATGGGCACCTCGCCCACCGCAGCAGCGTTGCGAGCCTCCGCCAACGCCTCGCGCATGAACTTCTCGTCGATTTCGGTGATCGTCATCGTTCGCCTTCCCTGTTGCAAATTCAAAACGATGCTATCATTACGACTCACGGAGAGATGGCAGAGCGGTTGAATGCGGCGGTCTTGAAAACCGTTGAGCGCGAGAGCGTTCCGGGGGTTCGAATCCCCCTCTCTCCGCCACTTTAGTGATTCACCGGTGTCATGGTCCGCTCAAACAGTGCATCGACCACGTCGGCTATCTCGGGTCGACGCTCAAGATCGTGGCCCGATTCCCACCATATCGTGAAAAGTCGAATAATACCGCCGGCGACAAACTCAGACGTTGTCTCGAGTGACACAGGGGCCAGGGCATCCTCGGCAAGCACGTTCATCACACGCTCGCGGATGGAGCGGGCAATACGATCGCAAATAACGTTGGTCAACATGCCCGACATGCTGCTTGCCAAAATGTTATCCATGAGCCGCTCGTGCGCCAGAATCAAATCCATGGCATCGTCCAAAATCGCGTGCCGAAGCGCGCGCACGTCCTCGGCAGACACCGCGCCGGCCTCATCGGGCTGTTTTTGCGGCAAGCCCGACATGAGCTCATCGATATAAAAGGCAAAGTAATCGTTCTTGTCACGAAAGTGCTTGTAGAACGTCGTGCGGCGAATCATGGCGCGGTCGCACAGCATGGCAACCGTCAGGTCCTCAAAACGATGCTCCTCGAGAAGCTCGGTAAAGGCATCGAACAGGGCGCGGTAGGTTTTCTTGATGCGAAGGTCCACTGGTATCGCCATCCTCAGGGCAAAGACAACACTCATCAATCTGTCGCATATCTTACACCTGTACCTCGCGCGCTTTGCCCCGGTGCCAACCCCACCGAAAACATAACGCTTACCGGAAAGTTCGGCACGGCAAAACGTTGCGGGTATACTAGTAGCGTTATACCAACGGCAGCTGGCGCATGCCGCCGCGGCCTTTCGAAACGGAGACATCATGATTACCGTCATCATCGGCATCGTTGTTGTCATTGTGATTGTCTGCGCCATCGCCGGCATCTACAACAACATGGTCACCAAGCGCAACCGCATCGATAACGCCTGGCAGAACATCGATACGCAGCTGCAGCGCCGCAACGACCTGATCCCCAACCTGGTCGAGACCGTCAAGGGCTACGCCAAGCACGAGCAAGAGACGCTCTCCGCCGTGATCAGCGCGCGTAACACCGCCGTCAAGGCCACCACGCCCGAGGCCAAGATGGAAGCCGACAACGTGCTGACCGGCGCGCTGCGCCAGCTCTTTGCCGTGGCCGAGGCCTATCCCGATCTTAAGGCAAACACCAACTTTACGCAGCTGCAGGCATCGCTCGAGGATACCGAGAACAAGATTAGCTATGCACGCCAGAGCTACAACGACTGCGTGCTCAGCTACAACAACGCCATTCAGACGTTCCCGGCTGTCATCTTTGCCGGCATCTTCCAGTTTAAGGAGCGCCAGGGCTTCGAGGCCGCCGAAGCAGCCCGCCAGGCCCCGACCGTCAAGTTCTAACAGATCCGCAGCGTATCCTTAATCGGGTAGATGCATAAACCGCCCCGTCGAATGCATACTTCGACGGGGCGGTTTCCTTTTTCGCGAAGGTCCCCCTCTAAGCGCCGTGCATTTTTAGGAGTATTCAACATAACCAAGGGCTTCGGGCGCCACGATAAATGCCAAAGACCGCGAATATCCCTGCAAATCAAACGCTGTCAGCGGTAGCGCGCAGAGATGTGGTGTAAGAGGCGGGGCATGCCCCGCCTCCTCCCTTTCTTGAAAGGGAGGGGACACCGCCTAGAATTCGTCGTTGGAGTAATGAA
>CABQHT010000102.1 GCA_902464035.1 uncultured Collinsella sp.
ACAGGGCTATCGATTACCCCGTGTTTTGCAATCCTGCCGAGACGCCGGTCACAGTCGAAAGAATCAGGCTCATGTACTCGGCCTTCTTCTCCTCGGCCATCTCGTCCTGGTTCATACGCACCTCGCGAAGGGCGCGGACCTGGGCGATGGATAGGGCGTCAACATAGGGGTTACGCACGCGGACGGCGCAGCCGAGCACGCGACGACGCTGCAGCGGCCATTCATCACCGACGATGGCAAGGACCCACTTACGGGTGAGCTGCATCTCGGTAAAGACCTTCTCGGACAGATCCTGGCGATCGCCCAGGTGCAGATACATCTTGGCGATGCGCTGGTCAGTCTTGGCGATCGACATCTCGATGTTGTCGATAAAGGTGCGGAAGAACGGCCACTCCTGGTAGGCAGCCTTAAGCTGGTCCAGATCGCCAAACTGCTCGCAGGCGGTACCCAGGCCGTACCAGGCGGCCAGATTGATGCGCGCCTGGCTCCAGCTGAAGATCCACGGAATGGTACGCAGGTCGTCGAGCGACTTGGCACCCAAGCCGCGCTTGGCGGGACGCGAGCCGATCGGCAGCAGACCGACCTCGGTCAGCGGCGTCACGGTCGAGAACCACGGTGTAAAGTCCTCGGTGTTCAGCAGGTCCAGATAGCGCTCGTGGCTTGCGGCGTTGAGCTTCTCGGCCATATCCCAGAACTTCTGCGTGGTCTCGGTGTTGGTCTTCTCGACGCTCGGGGCCGACTGCAAAAGCGTTGCGGCGGCAACGGACTCAACATGGCGCTGAGCCAGCGTGCGGTTGCCGTAACGGGCAAAGATGACCTCGCCCTGCTCGGTGAGCTTAAAGAAGCAGTTGACCGAACCCTTGGGCTGCGCCAGCACGGCCTTGTTGGCCGGGCCGCCGCCACGGCCCACGGCACCGCCGCGACCGTGCATGAGCACCAAGTCGATATCGTTCTTCTCGGCCCACTTGGCAATGCGCTCCTGCGCGGAGTGCAGCGCGAGCATGGCCGTGGTAGGACCGGCATCCTTGGAGGAGTCGGAATAGCCCAGCATGACCTCCATACGGCGGTTGGTCTGGGCAAGGCGCTTCTGCACCACGGGCAGCGTAAGCATCTGGTCGAGCACGTCGACGCAGCCCTCGAGGTCCTCGAGCTGCTCAAACAGCGGGATCACGTCGAGCTCGGGGACATCCTCCTCGTGTGCGAAGGACAGGTGGGCAAGCTCGAAGACGTCGGCCACATGCTGGGCACTCTTGGTGAACGAGATGATGTAGCGGTGCGCCATCTTCTTGCCGTAACGCTTTTGGATGGAGCCGATAGCGCGGAAGGTGTCGATGACCTCGCGCGTCATGGGCTGCAGGTCGCCATGGATACCGTTCTCGTGGATATCCTTGAGGGCGCGGGCATGCACCACGGAGTGCTGACGGAACTCCATCTCGACCATATGGAAGCCGAAGGACTCGACCTGCCAGATGATGGTCTGCACCGGGCCGTAGGCGGCACGGACGGCACCGCAGGCGGCCAGGGAGCGCTGAACGACACGCAGGTCATCCAAGAACTCATCGGCGCTGTGATACATGGTGTCGGTGATGCGACGCACGGTGGCGTTGAGTCGGTCTGCCATGACGAGCATGACGGCGCGATGCGGCTCGTGCTCGGAGATCAGCTCAGCGCGTGCGGTGTACTGGGTGCTCATCTCGACCTGATGGTTCCACAGGTTGATGAGCTCGGCAGACGGCTTGCTGTAGGTGGCCTCGAGCGTCAGGTTGCGGCCGATGCGGCGGCACTTGTCCTCGAGCTTGAGCACCATGTGAGTGAAGTACTTGGCGGCGACCTCGCGGCTCACCTTGGCGGTGACGTTGGGATTACCGTCGCGATCGGAACCGATCCAGCTGCCGGGATGGAAGAACGCCGGGCACAGCGGCGGCACGGTACCGGCCTTGTCGCCCAGCACCCAGTCGTCAAAACGACGATAGATAACGGGGATGACGTCGAACAGCGTGTTATCGAAGATGTCGATGATGGTATCGGCTTCCTCGACCGGCGTGGGCTTCTTCAACGCGATGGGGCTCGTGCGTACCAGGGCGTCGATTTCCTGCAGCATATGGCGCTCGTTCTCCACCAGGTCGGAGCCGCCCAGGCGCGGACGCTCCTCCAGCAGGTTGGAAATACGGCGAATCTTGCCCTCGACGGCCTTGCGACGGGCCTCGGTGGGATGTGCGGTAAAGACAGGGTGGAACTCCAGCTTGTCGAGCAGCTCGTTGGCGCCCTGGACACCCATCTCGTTTACCAACTGGTGATAGGCGACGGTGAGCTCGTTGGCGGGATCGACCTCGGTATCGGTCGATGCGCCGGCCTCGCGCTCGCGCAGCTGCGCCACGCGGTAGTTCTCCTCCGACAGGTTTGCCAGATGGAAGAAGCTCGTAAAGGCGCGAACGATAACCTGCTGCTTATCGAGCGGCAGACTGTCGATCAGATCAACGACCTCGCGAAACGCCACGGCGGTGGGCTCGTCGGCAGTGGGCACGCCCTGCTCGTCGACGGACTCGTCGGCAGCACGGGTGCCGGGGTTTCCGGCGTTGGCCACAATCTCGGCTGTCAAAATCTTGTCGAACAGGTCCGCGATCTCGGGATCATACTCGCTAAGCACACGGCGCTCCAGGCGCAAGAACAGCGCCAGATTGTCGCGCAGCTCCTCGGGGATCTCGATCTCAGCGAGACGCTCCTTGGATTCGGCATTCGAGCCGATTCGGTTAACGAGGCGGTTGACCACGGCAGCGACGCGCGCCGCGGCTTCGGGTACAGACTGGTTGCTTAGGTTCTCAGCCACGTTTCCTCCCATTCCTCCTTCTATGCACGTAACATGCGGTATTCATTATAGGCGCTTGCGAAATACTTTCGACACTGATTGCGCTTTACCACACAAAAGTATTTTCTGCATTGCAAGGGTTTTTGCTCTAAATGGTCGTATTTCTCGGTGGACGGCATACACAAACGGGGGGCATTCCGCATAAATGCGAAACACCCCCGTAACAATCGCTCGCAATGGACGAGACACTCAAGCGGACCCGCAGCTCAAAATGATGCGCTACAGGCGCTCGCGAACCGCCTCGACGACGTTGGCCAGATCGGCAAGGACCTCTTCATGGCTCTCCATGTCGCGCACCTTGACCTTGCCGGCGGCAAGCTCGTCGCCACCCAGGACCAAAATGAGCTTGGCGCCCACCTTATCGGCCTGCTTAAACTGAGCCTTGAGCGAACGACCCTGGTAGTCGGCCTCGGTCACGATGCCTGCGGCGCGAAGCTCCTGCGTGATAGCAAAGACGTTCTGGCGCAGCTCCTTGCCGGCATTGGCGACGTAGACACACGGGGCCTCATCGGCACCCAAATCGCTGCCAAAGGCTTGCAGGGCCAGCAGGGCGCGCTCAAAACCGACGGCGAAGCCGACGCCGGCCGTAGGCTTGCCGCCCTCGAGCTCGACCAAGCCGTCGTAGCGACCGCCGCCACCGATGGAGCCGACACCGGCACCGGGAGCCTCGACCTCAAAGACGGTACGGGTGTAGTAGTCCAGGCCACGCACCAAGGTGGGGTCCTCGACATACTCGATACCCGCCGCATCCAGATAGCGCTTGACCTGCTCGTAGTGCTCGCGGCACTCGTCGCACAGGTTGTCGCCCATCAGCGGGGCGTCGGCCATGATCTCGCGGCAATGGTCGTTCTTGCAGTCGAAGGCGCGCAGCGGGTTGAGCTCGGCGCGCTCGCGGCACTCGTCACACATCTCGTCGGCGTGATCGAGAATGAACTGCTTGACCTGCTCGCGATAGGCCGGACGGCACTGGGCATCGCCCATCGAGTTAATGAGCAGACGGAGCTTGGAAAGATCGAAGCCCAGGCGCTTGTA
>CABQHT010000103.1 GCA_902464035.1 uncultured Collinsella sp.
ATCATCAACATCTTCTGCATGACCGGTTGGTGGAGCGTCTACGCCTCCGAGGACAAGACCGACATGCTGTGGCCCGACATGACCTGGGTCTACATCATCGCGTATGACATCTGGAACTTCTGCTACACCTACAACTGCCTGCCCACCCACTCCTGGTTCTGCGGCTTTGCACTGCTGCTGGCGCCCACCGTCGCCGCCTTTATCTGGAACAAGGGCGGCTGGATCCAGAACCGCGCCTTTACGCTTGCTATTTGGTGCATGTTTGCCCAGGTGTTCCCGTACTTCCAGGAGGAGTCCATCTTTGTGACCCACTCCACGCTCGACCCCGGCGCCGCTACCGCGGTCTCGATCGCCGCACTGGTCGCCAACATCGCCGCGATCATCTACATTGCCTACCGCGCCAAGAAGCTCGGCCGCAATCCCTACAAGCAGGATGTCTTTGAGGGCACCAGCGATTGGGAGAAGGCTACCGCCCGCCGCGCCAAGGTGGATTACGCGCACGCCGAGTAACGCGCCTGACGCAGACATCGCTTGAGCACGAAGCGGCATAGCCGGCTCCGCGCAACTCAACGCATTGCAGAGCCCCCCGGAATGTGATTCGTTCGCATCCCGGGGGCCTTTTGCTGCCGCGAGGATGCGACTGAACGATGCGCTCAGGTTAAATCGGATCTTATATTTCGCACGCGCTTTATATGGCTCCATTTTTGGGTACAGTGTTGAGCCGATATTGCATTGGGGGATATATGAGCGATGATACGCGTTGCCGCGAGGATGCGGCCCAAGATGCACAAGCTTGTGCCGAGGCTCTGGAGAGCCTTGACCGGATTGCGCTAGACGAGCTCTCGTTTAGCGATTCGGCCGTCGACGCGCAAGACGAGGCACACGAAGGCACCGAGGACGAAGACAGCGACGCCAAAGACACTCCTGACGAAGCCGGAGCCGAAGCCGGAGCCGAAAAGGACGACAGCAAGGACGACGACCAGCCCGAATCCGACACGAGCGAGGAAACCATCTTGCTCGACAGCTTGCCGGCCGAAGATTCGCTGACCCGCGAGCTCCCTGGCTTAGGCTCCGCGCCTGCCGTGGACGAGACCATCGCCATGGGCGATATTCCCCTACCGTCCGTTCCTTCGGCACATGAGGCCGAGGTTCGTCATCGCAAGATGTCGCCCAAGCGCCGCAACCTGATGGTTGCCGGCGTTGTGGCCGTCGCGCTCGTCGCCGGCGGCGCAGGCTATGCTACCTGGAACGGATATCAACAAGAGCAGGCTGCCGCTGTCGCCGCCAGTGCACACACGATGATGTCGGTGCAGATTGGCGTGCATGCCGCGGGCCTCGACTGCTCAACTGGCTCCAAGATCCCCGTGCAGGTGAGCGGTCAGGATTCCGACGGTTCTTCCGTGAGCGAAACGCTCTACGTTGACGAGCACGGCCGTGGCATCAAACTGCTACCCGGTGACTACACGCTCTCCATCGCTGGGTCCCCCATCGCAGCCGACGGCACCATTTACACCGTGCCGACCACCAAAGTGCAGGTCACCATTAAGAGCGACGGGCAGGACCTGAGTGCCCAGGCAACCTTTAAGCTCAAGGTGCCTTCGGCCGACACGGTGACTGACGACCAGATCGATGCCGCCGCCAAGTATGCCGAGGAAGGCGGCGCGAGCTCCGCCGCCGCGGCAAAGATACTCCAGCAGGCGGCAACCGCGCGGCGCGACGCCGCCGCCAATGCCGTGAGCGCGCAAAAGGCACAGGCGGCCCGTGATGCCGACGCCCGTCACAAGGCAACCGACCTCTACCAGCTCGATATCCCCGTCGAGTGGTACGGCAAGGTCGCAACCTGGCAAAACGGCAGCACGCTGTGCATCTATCTTGCCGGCGACAGCGATACGCCGATTGTGACGCTCGTCGCGGTGCGCGAGGGCGAGAGCTTTACGCCCGATGAGGGCGATACAGTTTTGGGTGCGGCCAATCTAGGCAACGGTTATACCGTCTACGCCAGCGGCCCCGTCTATCCGTACGTGGTGCCCCAGACCATCAACGGACGGACGCAGAATCCCGTGTCAACCTACCCCATGGATACGGCGATTGAGCTTGTCGAGCTCACGACCGGCAACCGCTACACCTATAGCCAGATCAAGAACGTACTGGTCGGCAAAGACGGCAAGGCAGACGCCGCGACCAAGCTCGAGACCGACTACCTCGCCCAGATTCTCCTGCCGAGCATCAAGGCCCAGGACTAGCCGGGCGCAGCAAGGTGCTCCCCAACTGTGATGAAGGAGCCAGGAGGTCCTGACCCCACAGGTCCATAGATGATTAGGCAAGGAGCCACTTCCATGCGGGCACAACGTGTACCACACCATGCTCGCATGGAATATCGGTCTGTTCATCCATGGTAACGATTGTCGACTCGCCAAGATCGAACTGGACCATCGCGGCATCAAGCGCAGCAATTTCACGCTCACGCGTTTTCTCGCTTGCCATATCCACACTCACCTGAATCAGACTATAAGCCTGCATGAGGAGCGCATCCCCAGCCACAAAGTCCACCTCATGGCTTTTATTCTTCTCTTTGAATAGCAGACGGCAGACCGAACCGGCTCGCACCGCGGGAGTCCTTCTTCTGAGCGCATTGAACACCGCGGTCTCGAGCCTCTGGCCCTGGTCCAATGCCGATGCGGGAGAGAACGCCTCGAACATCGCAGGATCAACAGCGTAGACTTTAGATGCGGATCGCATATTATTTGCAAGCGAACGCGTGAACTCGGGCACGGAAAACAACAGGTAGGCGTCCTCGTAATACTCAAGTAAGTTGCTGAGCGAATTACGACTGACGGGTATCTGTCTGCTCTTGAACTCGTTGTACACCTTGTTCACCGACAGCTCTCGTCCCGAAGACGCCATACACCGCGTCAGGAACAGCGAGGCCAAACGAGGATTCTTAACGTCGTAACGCTCAACGACGTCCATAGCGACCGTTCGCGACGCATATTCCTGTAGCAGCTGAATCGCATCCGCAGGCGTCTGCTCAAGTGTCGCGATGAATCCCCCTCGCTCGAGATATCCGACCAGATGGTGTCGGAGCAACGCTGCATCCCTCGAGGAGAAGGGCGCGTTCGGCTCAGGAACGCTCCCCGTCTTATATCGGACGTATTCCGAAAAACTCAACGGAAAAAGCTCTCGCACAAGAGAACGGCCCCTGAACTCGCTCTTAAGTTCTGAGGACAGCATCTTAGAAGAAGATCCCGTCACGTAAACGGTCGCTTCCTCCGTATCGACCACACGCCGCAGAAACGCACCCCATTCGGGAATTTCCTGGATTTCGTCAAAGAAAATGTAGGCACCCTCGGTTCGGGCAGCAGGATAGAGCGCATAGAATGTATCGAGCACGTCCGCTAGGAGCGATGGCTCATACGGACGCAAGCGCTCATCCTCAAAATTGAAATATAGCATCCGATTAAGCTCGACACCCTGGCTCTGAAGCCGCCGTATCTCCTGATACAGGCGATACGTCTTTCCACAACGGCGGGCTCCCACAATCACGTTCACGATGTTGTCGCGCTTTGGCTCCTGCGGGTTTCCCAGATCAAGGTCTCGCTCAAAGACCTGTGGAACTCCCTGTTGCTCAAAGTCCTTTATTTTCTGAGCCACCAAGTCGTTGAATGCCATGATTCTCCAATCTTGCTTATCTGCTAATCAAGATTATAGTGATTCTTGATTAGCTAGAGAGCAAGATTATGTGTAACTTGATTAATGGATAAGCAAGTTTTCTATTAGTGGCCCCTCCCGGAGGATATCGAGCGGCCGAGGGGGGCAGGCATGGACGCCTCTAGCCGAAAACAAAGTAGCTAAAA
>CABQHT010000104.1 GCA_902464035.1 uncultured Collinsella sp.
AAAAATAACCGTTTGGCAACGATATAGTAATTTGAACGAAATGTGGTGGACGTTTGAATAGAGTGTGTGCTACCGTACATACCAGCAACCCAAAAAAGGGACTGGGTTGTCTAAGTTTGCGCACCAATGCCGGCAAGCGGAGAAGCCGGTATGCACAAGGCGCGGACATGGAACTCGTTGGTGAACAACGAAAGAAAGGTTGGAGGAGATACCATATGATGAAGTACCTCCAGAAGCTCGGCAAAGCGCTGATGCTTCCCGTCGCGGCGCTTCCCGTCGCAGGTATTCTTATGGGCGTGGGCTATCTGCTCGCTCCCGCAGTCATGGGTGCTGCCGGTGACACTACCGGTTTTGCCTATACCGCCGGTTTCCTGCTCATCAAGGCAGGCGGCGCTCTTATCGATAACATGGCCTGGCTGTTCGCAGTCGGCGCCGCTGTCGGCCTTGCCGACGATCACGATGGCACTGCTGGCCTCGCTGGCCTCGTTGCCTTCCTGATGATCCAGCAGCTCCTGAATCCCGCTGTTGTTGGCACCATTCGTGGTATGGACGCCGACGCCCAGACCGCTTGGCTTGCCACGACCGAGGGTATCGCGTTCTCCAAGATCGCTGGTAACTCCTTCATCGGCATCCTGTCCGCCATCATCGGTGGCACTTGCTACAACAAGTTCAAGGACACCCGTCTTCCCGACTGGCTGGCCTTCTTCTCCGGCAAGCGTTGCGTCGCCATCATGACCGCCGTCATCTGCATCGTCGTCTCCGTCGTCTTGCTCTTTGCTTGGCCGCTCATCTTCGGTGCTCTCGTTGCTCTTGGTGAGGGTATCGCCGCCATGGGTGGTATCGGTGCTGGCATCTACGCCTTCCTCAACCGCCTGCTCATCCCGACCGGTCTGCACCACGCACTCAACAACGTGTTCTGGTTCGACACCATCGGCCTGGGCGACCTGACCCACTTCTGGGCTGGCGAGACCTCTGCTGACGTCAAGTGGAGCCTCGGTATGTACATGTCCGGCTTCTTCCCCTGCATGATGTTCGGTATCCCGGGCGCTGCCCTGGCTATGGTTCAGACCGCTAAGAACAAGAAGGCTGCTATTGGCCTGGTTGTCTCCGCTGCTATCTGCGCCTTTGTCTGCGGCGTCACCGAGCCCTTTGAGTTCGGCTTCATGTTCCTGTGCTTCCCGCTCTACGTCGTGTACGCTGCCCTGTACGGCATCTTCACCATCGTCACCTACTATGTTGGTTTCCGTGCTGGCTTCTGCTTCTCCGCTGGTGCTACCGACCTCCTGTTCTCCTCTAGCCTCCCGGCTGCTGCCAACACCTGGATGATCATCCCGCTGGGCATCGCTGCCTTCGTGGTCTTCTACCTCGTGTTCCGCTTCGCCATCACCAAGTTCAACCTCATGACCCCTGGTCGCGAGGATGAGGATGTCGAGGAGACCTCCGCTTCCGCCGCTGCTGGCGACGACAAGTTCGCCGCTCTGGCCGCCGCTGTTCTCGCTGCCGTCGGTGGCAAGGAGAACGTCAAGACCGTTGACTGCTGCGCTACTCGCCTGCGCTTCGAGCTCGGCGATTCCGATCTGGTCGACGAGGCTGCCTGCAAGAAGGCTGGCGCTCTGGGTGTCATGAAGATGGACAAGGGTGCTACCCAGGTCATCATCGGCACGCAGGTCCAGGCTGTTGCCGAGGAGCTCAAGAAGCTTCTCTAAGCCTTAAAGACGTATCTGTCTTGCAAAGGGTCGTCCCGCTCCGCGGGGGCGGCCCTTTTTGCTACCTCAATACTTGATGTAGCGATGTAATTGGTATTACAGTGTGCAGGCTATCAACCGGCAAACAATATTGAAATATACTGGTTGACCTGCTGTTATTCCATTAAAACTGCTATAGTACGTGGTGTCTGGTTACAACCAATTTCGAGTCATTTATCCGGCAGGTATCATTATGGCAATGGGAGCGCGCAAACAACCTTTGTACGATCAGCTCGTTGATTTGCTGACCGATAAAATCGATCACGAACTTCGGCCCGGCGACTATTTGCCGTCCGAGCGTGACCTGTCGGAGCGCTACGGGCTCTCGCGTACGACGGTTCGCCTTGCCCTGCAGGAGCTTGAGCGCCTGGGCTTGGTGGTTCGTCAGCGTGGCCGTGGAACCATGGTGTGCGACCGCTCTCTGCAAACGGCAAACCTCACGCAGACCTATAGCTTTACCGAGCAGATGAAGGCGATCGGCCGTGTGCCCAAGACGACGATTCTTGAGTTTACCGAGGTCGAGGCTGACAAGAATATTGCCGTAGAGATGAACGCGCGCCTGGGCGAGCGTCTGTACAAGATCAAGCGCCTGCGTATTGCCGATGGCGTGCCGCTGATGATTGAGTGTACATATCTGCCGAGTCGCAAGTTCTTTGCGCTTAAGCGCCCCATGATCGAGAACAAATCGCTGTACGACATGATCGAGCAGGACTTTCACGAGAAAGTTCGCGTGGCAGAGGAAGAATTCTACGCGAGCATCGCACGCCATTCCGACGCTCGTCTGCTCGAGATTACCGAAGGCGCACCGGTGTTGGATTTGATTCGTACCACATATGACATGAACAACGAGGTTATCGAGTATACGCGTTCGGTTGCGCGTGCCGACCAGTTTAAGTACAAGGTCTACCACAACCGCGCAGTCTAGAGTTATTGGGTATAAACGGCTTGGCGTGTTTTGCGGCGGGTGCAAAATGTGCCAAGCACAAGAAGGCAACGAACAATCGCTCGAATTAACAATGCAGTGGTTTTTGATCCGCCCTAAAACGCACTGCGGGTACGGGAGCATAGATGAGCACGTATGCTATCAAGGCCGACAAGTTCTTTTTGCCGGCGGGGCCGCAGCTGGGCGGCTACCTCATGGTCGAAGACGGCGTCTTTGGCGCTTGGCAGGCCGATGAGCCCGCTTGCGAGATCAAAGATTATTCGGGTACATGGATTGCGCCGGGCATGGTGGACACCCACATTCATGGCTTCTATAACCATGCCACGACCGATAACGATGCCGAGGGCATCAACATCAGTTCGACCGAGCTCGCTCGTCGTGGTACCACCAGCTGGCTGCCTACGACCTTTACCGACGGCGTGGAGCAGATCAAGGACGCTTGCGTCGCTATTGCTCAGGCAGACGAAGAGCGCGGGCCCGAGTTCTGCGGTGCTCGTATTCAGGGTATCTACCTGGAGGGTCCGTTCTTTACCATGAAGCACGTGGGTGCCCAGAACCCTGCCTTTTTGATTGACCCGTCCGAGACAGTTTTTGACGAGTGGCAGGAGGCCGCCGGCGGTCGTATCGTCAAGAGCGCCATGGCGGCCGAGCGCGATGGCGCTGCCGCTTACGCCGCGGCTCTGAGCGCAAAGGGCGTCGTGACCTGCATCGGCCACTCCGATGCCACCTACGATGAGTGCGCCGCCGTTATCAATGCTGGCGCCAGCTGCTTTACGCATACCTACAACGGCCAGCGCGGCCTGCATCATCGTGAGCCCGGTGTCGTCGGGGCTGCTATGAGCACGCCTAACACCTATGCCGAGATTATTTGCGACGGCAAGCATGTGAACCCCGCTGCTATTAAGGCGCTGCTGCAGGCCAAGGGCTGGCAGCACACGGTGCTTATCACCGACTGCCTGGGTTGCGGCGGTATGCCCGAGGGCAAGTACACCAGCGGCGGCATGGACGTTGTTATGAAGGACAACCTTT
The DNA here is from genome assembly GCA_902464035.1 of uncultured Collinsella sp. Taxonomy (GTDB): domain Bacteria; phylum Actinomycetota; class Coriobacteriia; order Coriobacteriales; family Coriobacteriaceae; genus Collinsella. The sequence continues at coordinate 3,718 of CABQHT010000104.1, forward strand.
GCTGGCTTGCCGACGGCTCTGCTATTGCCGGCTCGGTGCTCACGCTTGCGCAGGGTGTCAAGAACATCGTCGACTGGGGTCTTGCGAGCGCCGATATCGCAATTCGCATGG
>CABQHT010000105.1 GCA_902464035.1 uncultured Collinsella sp.
ATGGGCATGCGCTACTGGCAGGTCCTGCCCGTCAACCCGACGGATTTCTTCCGCTCCCCCTATGCCGGGCCCTCGGCTTTTGCTGGCAATATCGACCTGCTGCCCGAGAGTCACAAGGAGCTAGCCGCCGACTTTGAGACCTGGAAGGCCCGTGGCGGCGAGGATGCCGATCCGCTGTACACCGCGTTTAAACATCGCAATGCCGATTGGCTCGAGAAGTACTGCGTCTATATGGCCGTCAAAAAATACTTTGAGGGCGAATCGCGCCACGATTGGCCGGCAGATGTTGCGCGCTACAACGAGCATCTGATCGACGATAAGCGTTTCCACGACGAGGCCGAGCTTCAGGCGTACATGCAGTACCGCTTTGACCTGGCTTGGTGCGAGCTTATGAACTATGCGCACAAGAAGGGCATCGAGGTCATCGGCGATATTCCTATGTACGTGTCCGACGATTCGGCAGATGCGTGGAGCGAACCCGAGAACTTCTGGCTGTCCGATACCGGTAAGGCAATCGAGATCTCCGGTGCGCCGCCCGACAACTTTGCGCCCGATGGCCAGGTGTGGGGCAACCCGACGTTCCGCTGGGACCACATGAAGCAGAACGGCTATAGCTGGTGGATGGATCGCCTACGTCGTGCGTTTTCGCTCTACGACCGCGTGCGCCTGGATCACTTCCTGGGCTTCCACAGCTACTTCAGTATCCCCGCGGGCAAGGCTTGCGCCGAAGGTCGCTGGCTGGCAGGCCCGGGCAAGGACCTGTTCCAGACCGCCTATGACGAGCTGGGTCCGCTCAACTTTATCGCCGAGGATCTGGGCTATTTGACGCCCGGCGTTCGCGCGATGGCCTCGACCTGTGGCTTCCCCGGCATGGACGTGCTGGAGTTTAGCGATTACGACGTCCGCTGTGGCGTGCATCCCACGCCGGGCAAGATTCTGTACACCTCGACCCACGACACGTCGACGCTCGCCGGTTGGTGCACGCGCTCCTTTGCGGGCGGCGACGAGCCGAGCGGTAAGGAGTTTGCGGGCAAGCTGATGGGCGACGCGCTCGCAAGTGATGCCCCCCTCGTGATGATGCCGCTGCAGGACGTACTTGGCTTGGGTGACGATGCGCGCATGAACGTACCGGGCGTGGCCACGGGCAACTGGACTTGGCAGGCTGACGAGGCCGACGTTGCGGCCGCCGAGGGCAAAACCGCACAGCTCCTGCGCAACACGCATAGATTCTGGGACGAATCGTGATAAAACGCCCGATATAGGGTACAGTTACAGCGTTTGAATTTTTGCGGGCAGAGTAATCTGCCCGCTTTGTGCTGAAAAGGAAGTATTATGGCGCGCTACGATTACAAGTGCTCGAGCTGCGGCAACGTGTTTGAGGTTGAGCATCCCATGTCCGAGACCCCCGAGGTCGTGTGCCCGAGCTGCGGCGCCCCGGCCGCCAAGACGTTCTCGGCCAGCGGCATCAAGTTTGAGGGCAGCGGCTTCTACAACACCGACCAGCGCAGCGGTGGTTCCAGCACCAGCGCCACCAGCGGCTGCTGCGCCAACTGCCCGCATAGCCACTAGAAACCAATCAGCCCCGCGACCGACACCGATCGCGGGGCTGATTCTTTAGCTGCCCAGGTTCCTTATGAGTTGCGGTGAAATAAGGACTGTTTGGCGGGCAGAAGCCGCTATTCAATCCCTATTTCACCGCAACTTAGTAACTACTTGTGGACCAGGCGGGCGCAGAAGTGGCCGTCGTAGGAGTCGGCGTTTACTGGCACGCTTTGGAAGAGGCCTCGATCGTTCTGGCGTACGGAGACGAGCTTCTTGGCCTGGGCGAACTCGGGGAGTTGCAGAATCTGCGCCTCGGAGAGCGGCGCCACGGTAAAGCCGGCGCCCTCGGGAGAGTTCAGGAACGCTTCCACGACCTGCGTGTTCTCTTCATCAAAAACCGAGCAGGTGGCATAGATGAGCTCGCCGCCGGCAGCCACGCGCGCAGCGGCTTCCTTGAGCATCGTCAGCTGCAGCTTGGGCAGCTCAACCGTCACATCTTTTTCGGTCAGGCGCCACGGTATCTCAGGATGACGGCGCATGGTTCCGGTGCCAGAGCACGGCGCATCGATAAAGACCGTGTCGAACTTAACCGGCTCGCCAAGCATGGCATCAAACGACGTCAGCACCTCATCAAGCTCGCAAGCATCACCCGAAACCGTGCGAACGCCCTGAATACCGGCCTTATGCAGACGAGCGAGATTCAGATCGCACTTGCGATCATGCAGATCGAGCGCAGTATGCTGACGCTCATAGCCCGCACGCTTGGCCTGGCACATCATCACATAGGTCTTGGTGCCACGGCCGGCACCAATCTCAAGGCAGCTACCAGGGCGCGTGGCAGCTGTGGCGATAAGCTGCGCGTTAAGATCAGATGCCACCGCGGCAGCACGCTCAAACACACCAGAAGCAACGGTAACTTGAGCATCGACCGGGGCATGGCAGCCCGGGAAAACAGGCGCGACGAGCTGCGATAGGTACGGATCAGGTTTGGTTGCAAAGGCGTTCTCGTGCAAAGCGAGCGGCGCGGGCGCCAGATTACCGGCGAAGCCGAGCGCACCCTCTGGAGTGTCAAACGACGCCATAATGCGAGCGCATAGCCAGCGAGGTAGACCCATCAGGCGAGACAGACGGACCAAACGTCGCTCAGACTCATCCACATCGGACGCAGTAGCAAAGTCCTCAACGTGATCCGCAACCTTATGCAGTACAGCATTGGCCAAGCCAGCGGCGGACTTAGCACCGCAACGAACCAGCTCAACACCCTGACTCACGGCCACGCGACCCGGAGTATGCAGGTAGAGCATCTCGAAGGCCGAGATGCGAAGCGCCATGCGAACACGCGGCGCAACCTTTTTGGGCTTATCGAGAAACTGATCAAGCAGCTCGTCCAAAATACCCTGCGTGGCGGCCACACCCAGCGCCAAGCGGGCGGCAAAAGCGGAATCGCGCTGGTCAATGGCCTTGGCGGATGCACGGGAAGACAATACGTCGCGCGCATACATACCGCGGCGATCAGCCTCCATCAGCACATCGAGCGCGAGCTTGCGCGCGGGAGACAGTTTACTCACGACAAAACACCCCACGAAAGATCGGCACCCTGCAGGCCGGCAGCCCAGGCAGAAGCAGCCATAGCACGCTTGCCATCGGGCTTAACCTCGAGCAGTTCAACCGCGCCATCGGACAGGCCAAGGTAGACACGCTTGGCCTTAACGAGAACCTGACCCTCGCCGAGCGACACATCAGCCGCCGCAGCATCGAGCACACGCACAGTCTTGCCGGCAATCACGCAACGAGCAGGCGCGGTATCGGACGAAGCCAGCACATGGCGCACGCAATCAAGCGCCGCCATGTGCGGATCCAGGCGCATCTCCTGCTTAGAAATCTTGGCAGCATGGGTAACGAGTGCCTCATCCTGTTCAGTCCACACGGCGGTGCCATCGGCAAGAGAAGGAAGCGTATCGGCAAGCAGTTTACCGCCAAGCTCACCAAGCTCCATGGTCAGCGCCTCAGCATGCTTACCGGCAACCGACGTGGAAGCCTGAGCACAATAAGCACCAGTATCCACGCCGTGCCCGATGCGCATGATAGAAACGCCAGCAACCTCATCACCAGCGAGAATCGCACGCTGAATGGGAGCAGCGCCACGCCAACGAGGCAGCAGGGAAGCATGAACATTCACAATACCAAGCGGCGCCA
>CABQHT010000106.1 GCA_902464035.1 uncultured Collinsella sp.
CGCAGATCGATAAGCTCATCAATTGCGATAGCGCGGTCGACTTGGTGTTCGAGGCTGTGGCCGAGCATTGGCAGGGCCGAGTAAAACCCAAGCTCATGATCAAGGATGTCCTAGTCCGCGACACCACGGCGCCCAGCGTTGACGACCCGGAATGCGAGCTTCGCCGTGGCGTGCAGCCTGCAGACTCTGGTCTGTGCCTGGAGTCTCGTAAGCGCCAAACGCTCGCCCAGCTTTCCTACACCGAGCTCACGCGCTCGCTTATCCATAGCTTCATTGGCTCGAACCAGCCGCACCGTGCGCAGGTCGAGGCACTCGATGCCCTGGCCGATCATCAGAGTGTTCTTGCCGTCATGGGAACGGGACGCGGCAAGTCCCTCATCTTCCACGTGCATGCCGCGCGCGAGGCGGTTCTTCGCGGGCGGGCGAGCATCTTTGTCTATCCGCTGCGCGCGCTCGTTGCCGACCAGGCATACCATCTCTCGTCGACGATGGCCGCGCTCGGCATTGGCGTCGGCGTCCTGACCGGCGAGACCGTGGAGGCCGCGCGCGATGACGTGTTCGCCGGCTTGGCTTCGGGCCGCACCGGCATCGTGCTCACGACGCCCGAGTTCCTGTCTATCCACCGTGACCGTTTCGCGCGTTCGGGCCGCATCGGCTTTGTCGTTATCGATGAGGCGCACCACGCCGGCCTTGCCAAGGGCGGCGACCGTAGCGCCTATCTTGACATGCCCGATATCCTCAAAGCCCTGGGCGACCCGGTCGTTATGGCTGCGACGGCCACCGCGACGGCTCCGGTCGTGGCCGAGCTTGCCCGCATGTTGCCGATCGCTCGCACGGTGGTCGACGAGACGGTGCGCGAGAACCTGCAGCTCGAGGACGACCGCGACCTTGCGAGCCGCGAGAACCGTTTGGTGTCGATCGTGGCGACGGGGGAGAAGACCGTCATTTACGTCAATTCGCGCGACCAGTCCGTGGCGCTCGCCAAGACGTTGCGCAAGCGTGTGCCCGATTGCGCAACCCATATCGCGTTCTATAACGCGGGGCTTGCGCGTTCCGATCGCCGTCGCGTGGAGGAAGCATTCCGAGACGGAAGCCTCAGCTGCATCGTTTCGACCTCCGCCTTTGGCGAGGGTGTCAACCTGCCCGATATCCGCCATGTCGTGCTCTACCACATGCCGTTTGGCGCTATCGAGTTCAACCAGATGAGCGGACGTGCCGGCCGCGATGGCCAGCCCGCCGTGATCCATCTGCTCTATTCGTCGCGCGACGCCCGCATTAACGAGCGCCTGCTCGACTGCTATGCGCCCGAGCGCGACGAGCTCGTCACGCTCTATCGCGCGCTGCAGACCATGTGGCGCTCCAACCGCGGCAAAACCGGGGACGATTCCTTTAGCGCGAGCGATATCGACATCGCGCAGATGTGCCTTGCCATCGATGCTCGCACGCCGGTCGACGAGCGTTCGGTGGAAAGCGGCCTGGGAATCTTCGAAGAGCTTGGTTTCTGTCGAGTTTCGGGGTTTGACGACACTCGTCGCATCGCGATGGCCGAAAACCCCGGCCGCGTGCAATTGAGCAGGTCAATTCGCTATTTGGAGGGCTTGCGCTCGCGCATGGAGTTTTCGGCTTTCCGGAGCTGGGCGCTCGATTCGTGCGCTTCTGATATGCTAGCCAAAGTTAACCGCCCGATCGTACCGCGGGCCTAGGGGAAGGGGACCTCGATGGATGCCGCAGCCCGTACCGCCCATGATTCCACCCTCCAGCCTTTTTCGGAGATGGAGCACTATAAGCATGCTGATGAGCTGCCGCCCGAGATTATGGCGGACAGCTACGACAAGCTGGAGCGCCTGTGCCTCAAATATATGAATGAGGACGACTTCTCCAAGGTGGAGCAGGCCTACTGCTTTGCCGCCGAGAAGCACTGCAACCAAAAGCGCCGCTCGGGCGAGATGTACATTAACCATCCCGTCGAGGTGGCCATCATTTTGGCCGACCTCAAGATGGACTGCGATGTGGTGTGCGCCGCGCTGCTGCATGATACCGTCGAGGATACCGAGACCTCACTCGCCGATGTCTCCGGCCTGTTTGGCGATACGGTGGCCGAGCTTGTCGATGGCGTGACCAAGCTCACCAACATCGAGGTCGACAGCATGGACGAGAAGCAGGCGCTCACGCTGCGCAAGATGTTCCTCGCCATGTCCAAGGACATCCGCGTCATCATCGTCAAACTTGCCGACCGCCTGCACAACATGCGTACGCTGGCGGCGCTTCGCGAGGACCGTCGCCTGTTTAAGGCGCGCGAGACCATGGACGTGTATGCGCCCCTGGCCGACCGTCTGGGCATGAGTTCCATTAAGTGGGAGCTCGAGGACCTGTCGTTCTTCTACCTGGAGCCCGACGCCTACCAGCGCATCGCGCGCATGGTGGCTGAGTCGCGCGAGGTTCGCGAGCGCTATCTGGCCGAGACCATCAAGACGCTCACCGACGAGCTCAACCGCATTGGCCTGGAGGGCTTCCAGATCAACGGCCGCTCCAAGCACTATTGGTCCATCTACCAAAAGATGAAGCGCAAGGGCAAGGAGTTCTCCGAGATCTACGATCTGGTGGCGCTGCGCGTTATTACCCATTCGGTGCGCGATTGCTACTCCACGCTCGGCGCGGTGCACACACTATGGCACCCCATGCCCGGTCGCTTTAAAGACTATATCGCCATGCCCAAGGTCAATAACTACCAGTCGCTCCACACGACGGTTATCGGCCCCACGGCTCGTCCGCTCGAGATTCAGATTCGAACCTACGAGATGCATGAGCAGGCCGAGTACGGCATTGCCGCCCACTGGCTCTATAAGAAGTCGGGCGGATCGTCTGCGTCTAAGACCAATGATGCTCAGCGTCTGGACGACCAGATTAACTGGCTCAAACATTCGCTCGATTGGGCTGCGTCTGACGAGATCACCGATGCTAAGGAATACCTGCACTCGCTGAAGGTCGACTTGTTTGACCAGGAGATTTTTGTCTTTACGCCCAAGGGCGAGGTCATGGCGCTTCGTGCCGGCTCCACGCCGCTCGACTTTGCCTACGCCGTTCACACCGAGGTGGGAAACCACTGCGTCGGCGCTAAGATCAACGGTGCGGTGGCCCCACTCACGCACGAGATCAAGACGGGCGACCGTGTTGAAATCCTGACCAACAAGAGTTCCAAGCCGTCGCGTGATTGGCTCAAGATCGTCAAGACGCCTTCGGCCAAGTCAAAGATCCGCCGTTACTTCGCCGCCGCGACCAAAGACGATGACGCTGCTGCCGGCCGCGATATACTGGCCAAGGACCTGCGTAAGCGCGGGTATGGCATCTCTACGCCGCGATCAACGCGTGCGCTCAACGCCGTGGCGGAGCAGTTTAACTACAAGCAGCTCGAGGACTTGTTTGCCGCCGTCGGCGCCGGCAAGGTTGCCCCGCGCGCTGTGGGTAACAAGGTCGAGCAAATCTTGGACCCCAAGCCCGAGGAGCAGCTCTCCAAGGCCGAGGCTATCGCCGAGGTCGTCAAGCAGCCTGCCCGCGGCTCCAACCGCAAGCCGCAAAAGCGCGGCAAGAGTGCCAGCAACGGCATTATCGTCAAGGGCGAGAGCAACAGCGGCCTGCTGGTCCGTCTGGCGCATTGCTGCAATCCGGTGACGGGCGACGACATCGTCGGCTTCATCACGCGCGGTCGTGGCGTTTCGGTGC
>CABQHT010000107.1 GCA_902464035.1 uncultured Collinsella sp.
CTTTGGGGTCGAGTGCTTTGGACATGTAGTCTCCTATCGAATCAGGAACACTTCTTGAGGGGAGTATAGCGCAGCTGGGGGCGCCCAAAACACGCGGGGCAGGAAAACCAGAGGATTGATGTTAACGTACTCATAGGGTGTTATTTGCATAATCCTTACCTTTGGTGTGGGACGTATTCGCGAGCCGCTGACCATGCTTTTCCAGCCGTTCGTGGAAATAGTTGGGACAAGCGCGATGTGCGTTAATATGTTTGAGTTGAGCGACATATAAATAAGCATGTAACGGAGTACATATGTCACCGAACAACGATTCCATCTTTACGCAGGAGCTTTCGCGCCGCACTGCCCTTAAGGCTCTTTTCGGCGCCGCTTCCGCGGCTATTCTTTTTGGCCTGCCCGCCCGTGCCCATGCGGCTGAGGCCAGCCAAGAAACCACCGACAAACTGAATGCCGCCCAGGCCCAGCTCGACGAGGTCCAGGCTCAGCTCGACAGCATCGCCAATGAGTACGCGACGCTCGCCAACAAGAATGCCCAGACCCTCAGCGATATCGAGGGCGTTCAGGGCCAGATCGACGAGACGCAGGCTCAGATCGACACCAAGAAGTCGGAGCTCAAGAAGAAGCGTAACGACCTTTCCGATCGCGTGGCGGCAAGCTACAAGTCGGGCGGTACCAATATCCTGTCGCTGCTACTGGCTTCGGGCTCGTTTGAGGAGCTCGTCGCCAACGCGCATTACGTCGAGAAGATCAACAAGAGCGACCGCGACGCCATCGAGGACATTCAGACCATCCAAAAGGAGCTCGACACGCAAAAGTCCGAGCTCGAGTCGCAGAAGGCCGACCTGGAGAAGCTCAAGGACCAGCAGACGGCCCAGATGCAGGACATGCAGGCCAAGCAGCAAGAGGTTCAGACCGTGCTGAATGGCCTATCTGATGATGTCAAGGAGCTCATGGCACAGCGTGATTCCGAGATTCTCGCTGCCGCCCAGGCAGAGGAGGCTGCCAGGAAGGCTGCCGCTGCCGCGGCTGCCGCAAACAAGAACAATTCCTACTCGGGTGGTTCAAGCTCGGGTGGCGGATCGTATGCGCCCGGAACTCCGCAACAGAATGCCGGCTCGGGCAAGCAGCAGGCCGTCGTCAACGCATGCTACTCCACGCCTTCGCCTGGCCTGAACTGGTGCGCCGCTTGGGTTACCAATGTGTTCCGCAACGCCGGCGTGGGCTACTTTGGCGGCAACGCGTGCGACATGTTTAACGCCTGGTGCTACAGCTCCGATCGTTCGGCGCTGCAGGTGGGCATGATCGTGGCCGACTCGTCGCACAGTGGTACCGGTACGCCGGGCCTGCTGTACGGACACGTGGGCATCTATGTTGGTGGCGGCATCGTTATGAGCAACGAGGGCGCCATTACGTCTAAGTCACTTGATGCGTTTATTCGGTTCTACGGTACTGGCTCTGGCGTGCGCTGGGGCTGGCTTGGCGGCATTGCGCTGTCGTAAGGCAAGTTGGGCCGCGTGCCCGCCCGCAATATATTTGATTGCCTGCTCGGGCAGTCCTGCGCAAGACGAAGGCCACATTAAGTGGCCTTCTTTGCGTGCGGAACTCGCGATCAATCAAATATATTGCGGGCGGGCACGCGGCCCTCTCGGGCCCTGAGCGCGACTCACCGGACTGGTTGTCTGATATAAAGATGGTGAAGGCCCCTTTCGGGGCCTTCTTTTTAGAGGAATTCGCCTACTCGGTGGACTTCGGGTTGTAGGTCTACTCCGAATTGATCCTTGACGGTTGCTTGAATGTGGCGGATGAGTTCGTCGACGTCGGCGGCGGTGGCGTGGTTGGCGTTGACGATGAAGCCGCAGTGTTTCTCGCTTACCTGGGCGCCGCCGACAGCGTGACCGCGCAAGCCGGCGTCCATGATGAGCTTGCCGGCAAAGTAGCCCTCGGGGCGCTTGAAGGTGGAGCCGGCGCTCGGCATGTCGAGCGGCTGCTTGTCCTCGCGGCGTTGGCGGTAGTCGTCCATGTCGGCCTTGATCATCGCGGCGTTGCCCGGGGCGAGGTTAAAGGTGGCAGAGAGCACGATAAAGCCGTCGTCGGCGATGCGGCTCTTGCGATAGCCCAGGTTAAGCTCGTCGGCATCGAACTCAATGATATTGCCGCTGCCGCGGGTGCCGTCGTCGAGCACGCGGGCGGGCTTATAGACGCGCACGGATTCCAAAACATCGGCCATGCAGGCGCCGTAGGCACCGGCGTTCATGTAGCAGGCGCCGCCGACCGAGCCGGGGATGCCCGAGATGGGCTCCATGCCGGTGAGGCCGGCCTCGGCTGCCGCTGCGGCGACATCGGAAAGCAGGGCGCCGGCTGCCGCCGTGACGTGCGTGCCGTCGACCGTAATGTTTGAGAGACCTTCGCCCAGCGCCACGACGACACCGCGGATGCCCTTGTCGCCGACGAGCAAGTCGGAGCCGTTGCCCACGATGGTGAGTGGCAGATCGCAGCGGTAGCAGGTATCGAGCGTGGCGACGAGTCCCTGCTCGGTGTCGGGCGTGACAAAGACGTCGGCCGGGCCGCCGATCTTAAACGTGGTGTGCTCGCGCATGGGCTCGCTCATGAGCACGTTGTCCTCGCCGGCAACGCCAGCGAGCGCGCAGAGCAGGTCCTCGTTAAAAAAGTCATTCTCGTGCATACGAATATCCGCCTTATGGTGGTCGTTTTCATCAATCGAATGCAATATACCCCACCCGGATGGATTTGGTGCAAAGTAACCTGACCCCAATGCATCACATAGTGCAAAGGGGTCAGGTTGCTTTACACCAATCGCGGCGATAAAACAGCCGTCTACCGGATTGGTAAAGTGTTTATCATCGAGGTAGAGGGACGGTCGCTATACTTTCAAGAGATTGCGCGAATACTCGGAAGGAGCGAGATGGGCAACAAAGTTACTCTCAAGCAGATTGCCCAGGAGGTGGGGCTTTCCCCCTCGTCGGTCTCGCTTGTTCTCAACAATCGGCCTTGTCGTATCTCGGAAGAAAACCGCAAGCGCATCAAAGAGGTCGCGGCGCGCAACCACTATGTTCCTAACCAGATTGCGCGCAGCCTGGTCATGCGCGAGTCGCGCACGCTTGGCCTTATCGTTCCCAACATCGAGAGCCGCTTTTTTGCCTCGCTTGCTGGCAGCCTGGAAAAGCGCTGCCGCGAGGACGGCTACGCGCTCTTTATTACCAGCTCGGGTGGAAGCGCCGAGGACGACCTGGAGCTCCTGCGCCAGCTGGTGACGCGCGGCGTCGATGGCGTCTTTTTGGTGGTAGGCGACGAGTTCTCGGACGACCGCGCCCTGCGCGAAGAGGTCAGCCATCTGCCTATCCCTGCTGTAATGGTCGACCGTGCCATTGAGGGACTCGAGTGCGACAAGGTGATGTTCGACCACGAGATGGGTGGCTACATGGCTACCCGCTACTTGATCGAGCGGGGGCACCGTCGCATTGCCTGCTTGGTTAACGCGCGCCGTTCCAATACGGGCCGCAAACGACTTGCCGGCTATGAGCGCGCGCTGCGCGAGGTTGGCCTGCCGATCGACGCGCGTTTGGAGTTTGAGAGCGAGTACTACATTCCGAG
>CABQHT010000108.1 GCA_902464035.1 uncultured Collinsella sp.
CCACGCCAACGAGGCAGCAGGGAAGCATGAACATTCACAATACCAAGCGGCGCCATATGCAGCACCTCATCGGGCAAAATGCAACCATAGGCTGCCACACAGAAAATATCAGCCCGGGCAAACTTGAGCGCCTCAACAACCTCAGGGGTCATACGATTAGCCTCAATGACTGGCAACCCCAGCTCCAGTGCCTTAGCCTTAACAGGAGACGGCTCAAGCTTCTTACCACGCCCACGAACAGCATCGGGACGAGAAATTACGAGCGCAACCTCATTACCGGCCGCAACAAGCGAAGTAAGCGAAGGCACAGCAAAATCAGGCGTACCCATAAACACAATACGCATAAAGAACGTCTCCCCTCAACCAAAGCCGAGACAGCTACAAATAACGGCGGAAAGCCAAGTACCCAGCCCATCCGCAATAACAATTCAACAAGAACAAATATACCCAAAACCAAAGAAAGAGCCGCAATAAAAGCAGCTCTTTCAGCAAAGCACCTATCAGCGAAGACGCCCATCCCTGGCCCGACGGCACCTGGACGAGACAAGCAGCGTCAACGTAGTTCCCGGGGCGCCCGCCTATATCGTCCCGCGCGCAGTTTCGCAGCGCAGCGAGAATGTTTGAGCACGGGATGATATAGGCGGGCGCCCCGGGGACGGACAAACCTACTCCGTCTCGCCCGGTCGAGCGCCGCGGGCCAGGGCGTCCTGGTACTCCTTGACTGCCTTGATCCTCTGCATGGGCTTCAGTCGCTCGAACATGGTGTTACCGTGCAGGTGATCGATCTCGTGCTGCAGGCACACGCAGAACAAATCGCCCGCGGCCTCGTAGCGAATCAGGTTGGCGTCCAGGTCATACGCCTCGACGATGACATGGTCGGGACGCTCGATCTCGCAGCTAATGCCGGGGATGGAAAGGCAGCCCTCGCTAAACGGCACCAGATGGTCGCTCTGCTCAACAATGACGGGGTTAATGAGCACGTACGGATCGTAGTCGTTCTTGTCGCTGTAGTCACAGTCGATGGTGACGAGCTGGATGAGCTCGCCAATTTGCGGGGCAGCCAAGCCGCAGCCGCCGTTCTCGAACATCATCTTCTTCATCTTCTCGGCAAGCGCCTCGATCGCCGGGGTGATCTCCTCGATGACGGCGCATTCCTGGCGCAGACGAGGGTCGGGCGACAATACGATTCCGTTGGCTTCCATGGCTATCCTTTCGGGTTGTTACATCAAATCATAGGCATCGACGTCAACGCTCACGCTCACGCCGCGCACGGAGCCCACCTCTTTGAGGCAGGCGTCGATATCATCAGAGACATGGTACCCCACGGGCGACTTCACAAGCAGGTGGAAGCGATAACGGTCCTTGGCTCTCTCGATTACACATGAAGCCGGACCAAGCACCTGCGGCACGGCACTCCCCGCCCGCAAAAAGTCGGGAGCTACGGCATGCCAGCGGCGCTTTAGCAGCTGTGCGATGCGCCCAATGTAATCCTGCGCATCATCCGCGTTCGTCGACCACACCAAAATGTTGACCAGACGCACGAAGGGCGGATACAGCGCGTCGCGGCGCTGGTCCAGGTCGTAGTCGGTAAAGATCGAACGGTCGTGCTCGGCAACGGCGCGAATGACAGGGTCCTCGGGCAGGTACGTCTGAATGATGACCTCGCCAGGGCGATCGCCGCGTCCGGCACGGCCCGCGACCTGCTCCAGCAAATCGTAGGCGCGCTCCCCCGCTCTAAAATCGGGCAGCTTTAGCGCAAAGTCGGCATTGACCACACCTACGAGCGTGACCTCAGGAAAGTCGAGGCCCTTGGCGATCATCTGGGTGCCCAGCAGCACTGCGCAATCGGCGGCATCGAACTGCTCGAGCAGCTTTTTGTGCGCATCCTTGCCGCGCGTGGAATCGGCATCCATGCGAATGATGGCGACGTCGTCGGGCAGCATCTGGTGCAGCGCATCCTCGATCTGCTGCGTACCCAGGCCCATTTTAGCCAGATAGCGGCTGCCGCACTTGGGACAGCGGCTCGTGGGCGCCGGATAGGGCTGCACGCGCCAAGACGAACCGCAAGTGTGGCACTGCAGCGTATGCGTGCGCTCATGATACGTGAGCGCAGTGGAGCAGTGATTGCAGGTGGGAACGCAGCCGCACTCGCGGCACATCAAAAACGGCGCAAAACCGCGGCGGTTGTGCAGCAGCATGGCCTTTTCGCGGCGCTCGACCACACGCTCCAGGCCTTCCATCAGCGGTTTTGAGAACATGGAGCGACTGCCGCGTGCGAACTCGCGACGCAGGTCGGCAATGCGGACCGTAGGCAGCACGGCGTGTCCGGGGCGCTCGGGCATCTCGACACGCGTCCAGGTGGCACCGTTATACATGCCGCGGCGGCAGCGGTCGAGGGCCTCGGCAGAAGGCGTGGCCGACCCCAGCACGAGCGGGCAGCGATAGCGGCGCGCCATCTCGGCTGCCACCTCGCGCGCATGGTAGCGCGGACTGGACCCCTGCTTGTAGCTGGTCTCGTGCTCCTCGTCAATGATGATGAGACCTAAGTCGCTGAGCGGGCAAAAGAGCGCCGAGCGGGCACCCACGACCACGCGGGCCGCACCGCTGGCAACCATATCCCACTGGTCCAGACGCTCACCAGCAGAAAGACGCGAGTGGAAAACCGCGACCATCTCGCCAAAGCGGGAGCGGAAGCGGCCGACGGTCTGGGCTGTCAGCGAAATCTCGGGTACCAGCACGCAGGCAGAGCGGCCAGCCGCGAGCACGCGCTCGATGGCGGATAGATAGACCTCGGTTTTGCCAGAGCCCGTAACACCGTCCACGAGCACCACGTCGCCGTGCGCATCCAGGCGAGCGCGCTCAATCTGCGCGAGCGCTTGCTGCTGACCGTTCGTAAGCGCGACCGGCGCCTTGCCGCTTGCAGAGGACAGCGTAGTCTGCTCGCTGCAACCGCGCCAGGCACGGCGCTCCTCCACCACCACGACGCCGCGTTTTTCGAGCGCCTTGATGGTCGCCGACATACTGTTATAGAGAAGGTTGAGGTCGCGCGTCGTGACAGGGCCACACTGGAGCGCCTCGATGAGTTGGCGCTGGCGGACCGCGGTCTTGGGCGGCGTATAGTCAAAGCCTTCGGGCGTAAGCATCACCCAACGATTTTGGATAGGCTTGACGGCGGGCCGTTCAACAGTCCACGCATCGTCGTCGCCCTTGACCACACGCGGGCTGCCGCCCGGGGGCAAAAACAGGCGCAGGCACTCGGAAAGCGTCGCGACATACTCGCGGCTCATCCAGCGTGCGATGCGGGAAGCATCGGCGGTAAAGAGCGGTTTGCTGAGGATGGCCTCGATGGGTTTAATGCGCGCGGGGTCGAGGGCGTTGTTGCCCTGCAGGTCGCCCAGCTCAGGGGCAATGTCGACGACATAGCCCGCGGCGGCACGGTTACAAAAGTTAACCAGGACCGTGGATCCGATCTGCGCCTCGTTGGCAAGGGA
>CABQHT010000109.1 GCA_902464035.1 uncultured Collinsella sp.
GGTTACAAAAGTTAACCAGGACCGTGGATCCGATCTGCGCCTCGTTGGCAAGGGATTGGGGAATGCCGTAAGCAAACGGCTCGGACAGCGCACGCGTCGGGATGTCGAGGACCACGCTCGCGTAGGCGGCAGGGGGCTCGGGCGCAGGCTTAGGCTTCACCGGAGTCTCCTCCGGTTCCGGCGAACCAAACAGCGACAGTTGTTGAGCCATACACCACCTCTAACGAACGGACCTGAAAGGGGTGGGACAAAATAATCAGTAGAGTTTGTCCCATGGCCGATACGAGTGTCGAGCTCGTTGCGTCACTCGAACATGGGACAAACACTACTGATTATTTTGTCCCAGCAACCCACTCATCGGTACAGAAACAAGAGCCCCGCTCGAGGGAACGGGGCTCGGATACATGCGTTTGCGCGTCTACTACAGCGCCATCGTGCGGGCGCGGTCGATGCGCGCCAAGCAGTCGTCGCGGCCGACGAGCGCCATGGTCTCGCCCAGTGGAGGGCTCACCATGTTGCCGCAGACGGCGACGCGCACGGCCTGGAACACCACGCGCTTCTTGAGGTCCATCTGCTCGGGCAGCGGCTCAAGCGCGGCGTCGATGGCCTCGGCAGTCCACTCGTCCACGCCCTCGAGCGCGGCCTTGGCGGCGTCCAGAATGGCGCCCATGCCTTCCTTGGCCAGGCCCTTGTTAACGGATTTCTCGTCATACTCGAGCGTCTCGGCCGTAGCAAAGATGGGAGCGGCGACGGTCACGGCGTCGCCCGGCATCTTGGTGCGCGGCTTGACGATGGCGGCAAGCGCATCAATCCAGTCCTCGCCGTACTCGACATTACCCTCGATGAGACCCGCCTCGTGCAGCTCGGGGACCATGATCTCATCGGCAAACTGAGCATCGGACATGCCGTTGATGTACTCGGCATTGACCCAATCGAGCTTCTTGGGGTCGAAGGTCGCCGGGTTCTTGGAGATGCGGTCAAGCGAGAACTTGCTGGCCAAGACATCGCGCGGGATGATCGTGGTCTCGCCGTCGAGCGACCAGCCGAGCAGCGCCAGGTAGTTGACGAAGGCGTCGGAAAGGTAACCAGCGTCGCGGTACTCCTCCACCGAAGTTGCGCCGTGGCGCTTGGAGAGCTTCTTACCGTCGGCGCCCAGGATCATGGAGATGTGGGCGAACGTGGGCACGGGCGCGCCGAGGGCCTCGTAGACCATGACCTGGCGCGGGGTGTTGGACAGGTGGTCGTCGCCGCGGATGACATGGGTGATCTTCATCATGGCGTCGTCGACGACGGTCGCGAAGTTGTACGTGGGCGTGCCATCGGAGCGGAAGACGACAAAGTCGTCGAGCTCCTTGGCGTCGAAGGTCACCTCGCCGTGAACGGCGTCGTGGATGACGACGTCGCCGCGGTCCTCGGGCACCTTGATGCGCAGGACGTAGGACTCGCCGGCCTCGATGCGGCGGCGGGCCTCCTCGGGATCAAGATCGCGGCAACGGCGCTGATAGCCCTGGAAGGGGTCCTTGCGCTCCTGCGCGGCCTTGCGATCGGCGTCGAGCTGCTCCTTGGTGCAGAAGCAGGGATAGGCCTTGCCCTCGTCCCAAAGCTTCTGGGCGGCCTGCTTGTACAGGTCCAGGCGCTCGGTCTGGGCGTAGGGGCCAAAATCGCCGCCCACCTCGGGACCCTCGTCCCAGTCCAGGCCCAGCCAACGCATGGCGCGCAGGATGATCTGCGTATTCTCGTCGGTGGAACGGGTGGGGTCGGTGTCGTCGATGCGCAGGATGAACGTGCCGCCGTTTGCACGGGCGAAAGCCCAGTTATAGATAGCGGTGCGGGCGCCGCCGATGTGCAGCTTGCCCGTCGGTGAGGGTGCAAAGCGGACGCGAACGTCTGATGCCATGGAAATCTCCTCGATTGCAGGATGGATGTCTAACCGCATCAGTATAAAGCAACAAAGCAACCTCCGCACAAAGGGCACCGACCCACTCATTGGGGACAGACTTAAATGACTACCCAATGAGCACCCGACTGGTCATTTAAGTCTGTCCCCAATGAGTAGGTGCGGAAAGGGTGTGAATGTTTGATTTACGCGCTATGATGTGCCCTTGCATAGAGAGCCCGGCGGAATGGTAACGGTCGCCGGGACACGTTTTTGAAAGGACAATCATGTCAGAAGAACTTCGTTCCATCCCGCCCCAACACGGGTCCTTTGTTTTTACGTCGGAGTCGGTGACCGAAGGTCATCCCGATAAGATCGCTGACCAGATCAGCGACGCCGTCCTCGACGCAATCCTCGCCAAAGAAATAGAGCTGCAGGAGCAGGGCTATATTGCGCCCAACGGTGTGCCCGCCAGCGTGGAGAACGTCCGCTGCGCCTGCGAGACCCTCGTGACCACCGGCACGGTCATCGTCGCCGGCGAGATTCGCACCCAGGCCTACGTCGACGTACAGGAAATCGCCCGCGGCGTCATCCGCCGCATTGGCTACAACCGTGCCAAGTTCGGTTTTGACTGCGACACCTGCGGCGTTATGAGCCTCATCCACGAGCAGTCGCCCGATATCGCCCAGGGCGTTGACGAGTCCTTCGAGACCCAGACCGGCGCTACCACCGACCCGATCGACCTGATCGGCGCCGGCGACCAGGGCATGATGTTCGGTTATGCCTCCAACGAGACCAAGACCCTCATGCCCATGCCGCACTACCTGGCAAGCCGCCTGGCCGAGCGCCTGGCCGCCGTGCGTCACGACGGTACCCTCGCCTATCTGCGTCCCGACGGCAAGACCCAGGTCACCGTGCGCTACGAGGAAGGCAAGCCCGTCGAGGTCACGACCATCGTCATCTCTACGCAGCACGCCGCCGAGATCGAGGACATGGGCAAGATCAAGGCCGACCTCATCGAGCACGTCATCACCCCGGTCATGGCCGCCGAGAACATGCCGTGGGACAACGCGGACATCTATGTGAACCCCACCGGTCGCTTTGTTGTGGGCGGCCCTATGGGCGACACGGGCCTCACCGGCCGCAAGATCATCGTCGACACCTACGGCGGCTACGGCCGTCACGGCGGCGGCGCCTTTAGCGGCAAGGACTGCACCAAGGTTGACCGCTCCGCCGCGTATGCCGCGCGCTGGGTCGCCAAGAACGTGGTCGCCGCCGGTCTGGCCGACCGCTGCGAAGTCGAGCTTGCCTACGCCATCGGCGTTTCCAAGCCCCTCTCAATCATGGTCGACACCTTCGGTACCGCGCATGTTGCCGAGGACAAGATCGTCGAGGCCGTAGAGAAGACCTTCGACCTGCGCCCAGGCGCAATCATCCGCGACCTAGACCTGCGTCGACCGATCTACGAGAAGACGGCAGCCTACGGCCACTTCGGCCGCGAAGACGCCGACTTCACCTGGGAAAACACCGACCGAGTCGAAGAACTCAAAGCAGCCTG
>CABQHT010000110.1 GCA_902464035.1 uncultured Collinsella sp.
TTCGAAACGAAAGGCGCGCTTTTATGCAAACTTACGAATCGGACACCAATATCGGCAGCATTAAGATTCTCGCCGTTGATATGGACAAGACGCTTCTCACCGACGAGCGTGTACTACCCCAGGGCCTCGACGAGCGCCTGGACAAGCTCGCCGAGGCTGGCATCGTGTTCTGCCCCGCCAGCGGACGCCCTGCCCCCAAGCTCGAGGAGATGTTCGAGGGTATTAAGAACCGCCTTGCTTTTTGTCCCGACAACGGAGCCTGCGTCATCTATCGCGGCAGCTATATCTATAAGAGCAACATCGATGTGGCGCTGTATCAGCAGGTGCTCGCTCGTGCCTCGGAGGACCCGCGCGCCGTTCCCGTCCTGTGCTGCTACGACGAGTTCTATGTGCTCGCCCGCGACCATCAGTACCACGACGAGATCAGCGTGTACTACAACACAATCAACTACGTCGACAGCTTTGAGGGCCTTGATATCGAGTCCAATAAGATCTCAATCTTTTTCCCCGCCTACGATGCCGAGCCCGCATTCCGCGAGACCTATAGCCCCGCGTTCTCGGATCAGCTCTACGTCACCAATGCGGGCCGCGAGTGGATCGACTTTATGAACCTGGGCGTCGACAAGGGGTCGGGCGTGGCTCATCTCTGCGAGCGCCTGGACATCGATATCGCCGACGCCGCTGCCGTGGGCGATACGTACAACGACATCCCCATGCTTGAGCGCGTCGGTCACAGCTTTATCGTGGACAATGCCGAGGAGCATATGAACGCGCATGCCAAGTGGCGTATTCCGAGCAACAACGACGGGGGCGTACTGACGCTCATCGACGCTATCTTGGCGGCTCGGTAACGTGGCACGTCGGACCTGGCCGGGCGGCGCGGATTAGTTTTTCGTTCGGTCAGGTCCTGGGCTCGCTCGGAAAGCACATTAAGTGCTTTCCGGCTCGTGCGGAATCTACGAAAAACTAATCCGCGCCGCCCGGCCAGGTCCTAGGTTTACTTTCCTGCCGCCAAGATGGCGTCTTGAGTGTCTAGATACTTAGCTGAAATGATTTGAGCAGAGGGGAGCTCCTTGTTGGGAGGGGCTCCCCTCTGTTTTGGTTACTGTGGGACAAATTAATCAGTAGTGTTTGTCCCAAATCTTAAGTATGTGGGGGCTTGCGTCTTGGGCGAGCTTGCCTTACGGAGTGCTTCCCTATTTCGCGTCGGCCCAGGTTATGCCGGTGCTGGCTTCGGCGATCAACGGTACGCGGAGGTCTACGACGTGTTCCATGACGTCGCGGACCATGGTGGTTAGGCGCTCGACTTCGTTGACGGGGCACTCAAAGTCCAGTTCGTCGTGCACCTGTAAGATCATGTGGGCGGCAAAGCCCTCTTCTTCTAGGCGACGGCTGACGCGGGCCATGGCGATCTTAATGATGTCGGCCGCGGTTCCCTGCATGGGGTGGTTCATGGCCGTGCGCTCGCCAAAGCCGCGGAGCTGCGGGTTTTTGGCCTTGAGCTCGGGAATATGGCGTCTGCGGCCATACATGGTCTCGGCATAGCCCGTCTGCTTGGCTCGCGCCACCACATTGTCGAGGAACGTGCGCACGCCCGGGTAGGCCTCGTAGTAGCGATCGATCATATCGCGCGCCTCGGCCATCGAGATGTGCAGCGACTGCGACAGACCATAGGCCTGCTGACCGTACACGATGCCAAAGTTCACGGCCTTGGCGCGGCTACGCAGGTCGGGTGTCACCTCGGACACCGGCACGCCAAATACGCGCGCGGCCGTCTCGGCATGGAAGTCCTCGCCCTCGTTGAAGGCGCGCACCAGGTGCTCGTCTCCCGAAAGATGCGCCAGCAAACGCAACTCAATCTGCGAGTAGTCCACCGCCAAAAAGACGCTTCCCTCGCCCGCCGAGAACGCCGTCTTGACGGTACGCCCCAGCTCCGAGCGCGTCGGAATGTTTTGCAGATTGGGGTCGCTCGAAGACAGACGCCCCGTCGCGGTGATGGTCTGGTTGTACGTGGTGTGCACACGCCCGTCACCACGGCGCAGCGGACCAAGCGTGTCCAGATAGGTCGACTTAATCTTGGACTTCTCACGCCAGTCCAAAATCAGGCGCACGATCTCGTGGTCGCGGGCAAGGTCGCTCAGCACCTTGGCGTTGGTCGAATAATAGCCGCGCTTGGTCTTTTTTAGGCCCTTGGTCGGAAGCCCCATAACATCAAACAGCACGTGCGACAGCTGCATGGGGCTGCCGATGTTAAAGGTCTCGTCGCCGGCCAGGTCACGAATGCTGCGCTCGACCTCGGCAATCTGGGTCGCCAGGCCCGCGGATAGACTGTGCAGGCGGTCGGGGTCCACGAGCATGCCCGCGCGCTCCATCTTGGCAAGCACCGGCACGAGCGGCATCTCAATACCATCAAACACGTTGGCGGCGTTCTCGCGGGCCATGCGGTCGCGCAGCGGCGCCACGAGCGCCAGCGTCAGGGCCGCAGTACGGGCGGCTGGCGCCGGAGCATCCTCGCCGGCACCCTCTGCACCGCGTGCCGCAGGCAACGCCATCTGCAAATACGTATCGGCAAGATATGCCTCATCGAACTCGGAACGATCGGAATCCAGCAGATAGGCAGCCACCACGGTATCGAAGATGCGTGTGGAATCGACTGACAACGGGTCCATGAGCTCGGGCTCAGAAGAATCGATGGGCGAAAGCTCATGCAGCAGCGCCTTCGTATCCGGGCTCGCCACGCGGCCCTCCATAAACAGGCGCGCAAGCACACCGTGGATTACGCCGTGGACGAAGTTGAAGCCCTCAACCTCAGCCGCCGCACCGTTGTCGCCCTCCTCGAGCGCGAACAGGCCCTTGGACGTCGCCAACCACAGCGTACGCGTCAGTCCAAAGAGCGCGCCCTCTTCCTTATCGTCGTCCACCACGGCGGCGACCCACTCGCCCGCCTCGATCGCACGGGCAACCTCGGACGCCACGGCAGCAAGCGCCTCGGCATCGCCGGAAGCGGCGCGCTCAATCGTGGGCATCTCAAACGTGCTAGCAGCGGCAGCAGCGCCACCCTCGTCACCGATCAGTGCCAAGAAACGGTTCTGCATGGCCGTAATGCCGAGCGTGCCGAGCGCCGCAGACACCTCATCGGCAGAAAACGCCGGGAAAGATGTCGCCTCAAAGTCGAGCTCAACAGGCGCATCGGTGCGAATGGTTGCGACCTTGCGGCTCAGCAGCGCGTCGTCGATGTGCGCACGCAGGTTCTCGCCCATCTTGCCCTTGACCTCGTCAGCATGCGCGATGACCTCGTCCAGGCTGCCGT
>CABQHT010000111.1 GCA_902464035.1 uncultured Collinsella sp.
TGCGTGTGGCGGGGTAAGATTGATCGCGGTTTTGATTGGTGCTCGATTGGGTTTGTTGGGCGGAGTTTATGTCTGCTATTGATATTGCGCTTGTTGTGATTGCCTTGGCGGCGGTGGGAGTTGCTGTGGCTTGCGCCCTCCAGCTCAAGAGCCTGCGTGCCGAGCTGCGGGAGCGTGGCGACAGTAGCGCGGAAACGCTGGCAGCGCTCGAGCAGGCCAACAGCACGCTCGACACCCTGAACGTCGCGTTGGCCGAAACCCGCCGCACGGCAAATGCCATCGCGCAGCAGCAGACGACCGACGCCGCCGTGGAGCAGCAGCGCTACCTGACTATCGCCCGTGAGTTCTCGCAGGCTGGCGACCGCATGGATGACCTGCGCCGCGAGACGGCCCAGCAGCTCGGCGCCAATCGCGAGGGTATCGAGCATCGCTTGGACAAGGTGCGCGAGACGGTCGATGTTCAGCTGGGCGCCATCCGCAAAGACAACAACGTGCAGCTCGATCAGATGCGTGCGACGGTGGACGAGAAACTCTCCCGTACGCTCAACGATCGCCTGTCTGCATCGTTTAAGCAGGTGAGCGACCAGCTCGAGGCCGTGTACAAGGGCCTGGGCGACATGCAGTCTATCGCCACCGGCGTGGGCGACCTTAAGCGCGTACTGGGCAACGTCAAAGCGCGTGGCATTTTGGGCGAGGTGCAGCTGGGTGCAATCCTGGCGGACATCCTCACGCCCGACCAGTATCTGGAAAACGTTGCCACCAAGCCCGGCGCCTCGGAGCGCGTTGAGTTTGCCGTCAAGCTGCCGGTGGACGAGGGCGATCCCGTGCTGCTGCCGATCGACTCCAAGTTTCCGGGCGACGCGTACGAGCACCTGCTCGACGCGCAGGAGTCGGGCGATGCGGAGGCCGTGGCGGCTGCGCGCAAGACGCTCGACACCATGGTCAAGCGCGAGGCTAAAGACATCTGCGAAAAGTACCTGAGTGTGCCGGCAACGACCAACTTTGGCATCATGTTCGTGCCGTTTGAGGGACTGTACGCCGAGGTCGTCAGCCGCCCCGGGCTTATCGAGACCCTGGGCCGCGACTATCACGTCAACGTCGCCGGTCCCAGCACCATGGCCGCCATTCTCAACAGCCTGCAGATGAGCTACCAGACGTTTAGGCTGCAAAAACGTACCGACGACGTACTGCGCGTGCTCTCCGCCGTCAAGGCCGAGCTGCCACGCTATCAGGCGGCGCTGCGCCGCGCCCAGCAGCAGATCGAGACCGCGGGCAAAACGGTCGAGGGCATCATCACCACGCGCACCAACGTCATGGAGCGCAAGCTCAAGGACATTGACGCGCTGGAAGACGCGCGGGAGGCCGACGAGATTTTGGGCTTGGAGTCCGCAGGCTTACTCACAGACCAAAAAGACGAGGACTAGTCGCAACGGACGGTGGGGCGCCGGCGTAAGCGCGGGTGCCCCACCGCTTTTCGCGTCGCGCTTGCCTGAAGCGCGCTTTAATGTGCAACAATGGCCTCTCGCCCTATCAGACGCGAAAGGAAGCCCATGTCTCAGAGAAGCACCAGCCCGCTCAGCCGCTCCACCGTGCGCCGCACGCTGCGGCGGTTTTGGGGTGTGACGCGCACGCAGCCGCTGATCGTCTTTCTCTCGGTGTTCTCGTCGGCGGGCTACATCTTTTTGCTCACGTTTGCCAACACCTACGTGATGGCCCTCATCGTCGACCGCGTCCAGGCCGGCCCCGTGGCGGGCGATCAAGTATTCGAGGTCTTCGGCCCCTATATCCTGGCGCTCGTACTCGTTAACCTGGTGGGTCAGATCCTCTCCAAGTTACAGGACTACACCGTCTACAAGCTTGAGATCGCAGGCAACTATCACCTGGCGCGTCTGTGCTTCGACACGCTCTCCAACCAATCCATGACATTCCATACCAGCCGCTTTGGCGGATCGCTTGTGAGCCAGACAAGCCGTTTTATGAGCGGCTACACGGGTTTGGTCGACGTGACGGTGTATTCGCTCATCCCCACCATCACCTCGGTCATCTGCACCGTGGCCGCACTCGCCCCGGTGGTGCCGACGTTTACCGTGATCCTGGTGTGCATCATGGTCGTCTACATCGCGTTTGTCTGGCTTATGTACAAGCGCATCATGCCGCTTTCGGCCGCGACGTCCGCCGCGCAGAACAAGCTCTCGGGTGTGCTCTCCGACGCGGTCACGAACATCTTGGCCGTCAAGACCTGCGGGCGCGAGGACTTCGAACGCGATCTGTTCGACGCCGCCGATCGTGCCGCGCGCGACGCCGAGACGGTCTCGATGCACGCCATGATGCAGCGCAACTTTACGACCTCGGGCCTTATCGTCATCACCATGGCCGTGGTGAGTGTGTTCGTGGCGGGCGGTAATGCGTGGTTTGGCGTCTCGGCCGGCTCGCTCGTCATGATCTTTACCTACACCTATAACCTCACCATGCGCCTGAACTACGTAAGCTCCATGATGCAGCGCATCAACCGCGCTTTGGGCGATGCGGCCGAGATGACGCGCGTGCTGGACGAGCCACGCTTGGTGGCAGACGACCCGGATGCCCCCGAGCTCAAGGTGAGCGAGGGCGCGATTGATTTTGAGCACCTGAGCTTTGCGTACCGTGACGCTGTGGCGGGCGAGAACGTGTTCGATGACCTGACACTTCATGTGGCGGCGGGCCAGCGCGTGGGCCTGGTGGGCAAATCGGGCTCGGGTAAGACGACGCTCACCAAGCTGCTGCTGCGCCTGGACGATGTCCAGGGCGGCCGCGTGCTCGTGGACGGTCAGGATGTCTCGCGCTGCACGCAGCAGAGCCTGCGCCGCCAGGTTGCCTACGTGCCGCAGGAAGCGCTGCTGTTCCACCGCTCCATTCGAGAAAACATTGTCTACGGTCGTCCCAACGCCACTGATGAGCAGATTCGCGAGGCTGCGCGCCTGGCCAACGCCCTGGAGTTTATCGACCGCTTGCCTCGTGGCTTTGACACCATGGTGGGCGAGCGCGGCGTCAAGCTCTCGGGCGGCCAGCGTCAGCGCGTGGCTATCGCCCGCGCCATCCTAACCGACGCGCCGATTCTGGTGCTCGACGAGGCGACCTCTGCCCTGGACAGCGAGTCCGAGGCGCTGGTGCAGGAGGCGCTCGAGAACCTGATGCGTGGACGTACCTCCATTGTGGTGGCGCACCGCCTGTCCACCGTGGCGGCACTCGACCGCATTGTGGTGCTGGCCGATGGTGAGATTGTCGAGGACGGCACGCATGCGCAGCT
>CABQHT010000112.1 GCA_902464035.1 uncultured Collinsella sp.
TTTCAGCAACGGAGCAGGCAATAGGCGATGAAAAAGCCTGCCCTGTTGAGTTTGATTCGCATTCCTCCCCTCTGTGCGATTCAACGGTGTACTTCGGGAACAGGCCCGCTGGCAACTATCTGCCAGCGGGCCTGTTCCTGTTTCGGTGAGGATTCAGCCTCACCGTCTATGTTGTGCGAAGGCGCTTTGCCTAGTACACCATGCCCATGGCGTCCTGAACCTCGGCAAGGGTCTGCTCGGCGATCTCATTGGCGCGACGGTTGCCCTCGTGCAGCACGTCCTTCACGTAATCCAGATCGTTCTCATAGCGCTGGCGACGCTCGCGGATCGGCGCGAAGTACTCGTTGACGGCCTCGGTCACGTACTTCTTGAGCTGGCCGGAGCCGCCCATGCCAATCTCCTCGGCAATCTCGACTTCGGAACGGCCGGTGCAGATGGCGGCCGTCGAAAGTAGACCGGACACGCCGGGGCGGTTCTCGGGATCGAACGTGATCATGCGCTCGGAGTCGGTCTGGCTCTTCTTGATGCGCTTGGCCGTCTCCTCGGCGGTCATCGAGATGTTGATGGCGTTACCGTAGCTCTTGCTCATCTTGCGACCGTCCAGGCCCGGCAGCAGCGGGGTCTCGGACAGCAGTGCGTCGACCTCGGGGAACACCTTGCCGTAGCGGTTGTTAAAGCGGCGGGCGATGGTGCGGGTGAGCTCGATGTGCGGCAGCTGGTCGCGACCGACGGGCACCACATTGCCCTTGCAGAACAGGATATCGCAGGCCTGGTGCACCGGGTAGGTGAGCAGAAGGCCGGTGAGCTCGTGGCCCGAGGCCTCCATCTCGGCCTT
Source organism: uncultured Collinsella sp. (assembly GCA_902464035.1). Taxonomy (GTDB): domain Bacteria; phylum Actinomycetota; class Coriobacteriia; order Coriobacteriales; family Coriobacteriaceae; genus Collinsella. The sequence continues at coordinate 836 of CABQHT010000112.1, forward strand.
GACCGTGGGGTTGCGCGCCAGCTCGGCCTCGGAGACCAGCGACAGGAACGGCAGCATGAGCTGGTTTGCGGCGGGTACGGCGGAGTGCGCGTAGATCATGGTCTTGTCGGGGTCGATGCCGCAGGCAAGGTAGTCCATGACCATGTTGTACACGTTGTCCTGGATGTGCTCGGTCGTATCGCGGTCAGTGATGACTTGGTAGTCGGCGATGAGCACGTTGGTCTTGGCGCCCATGTTCTGCAGCTCAACACGGCCCTTGAGGGTGCCGAAGTAGTGACCCAGGTGCAGACGGCCGGTGGGGCGGTCGCCGGTGAGCATGGTGAACTTCTCGGGCGTTTTGGCCAGGCCCTCGCGAATGGCGTTGCTCTTTTGCAGCGCGACTTCGTAGCTGTTCTCGTTTGGCATGATTGCTCCTAACGTATGTTCATGGGTCAAGATGATAACGCGTTTATTGGAGGGTCGGGGCGTAAGTACGCGAGGGGCGGGAGAGCGGCGGCATGTGCGATGGGCGCGGCGTGGCTGCGCGTTTGGCCGGCGGCGCCTGGGCGCATCCTCGGCAGCTTACCCTAGCGCCTGTGGTGGCGCTCCTCCCTGCGTTCTTCTGCCGCCTGCTCCTCCTGCTTAAAGGCGGGATCGTCGGGGGTGACGAGCTCGTCCTCGTGCGTGCGCTTGTTGTAATGGTGGCGCAGCACGGGCTCAAACAGGTGCAGGTGCTTGGCAAAGGCCGCCGAGCCAATGGCGAGTACGGTAAAGATGAGCACGCGCATGGGCACCTCGACCTGGTTAATCGCGGCGGCGCCGGCCGAAAGCATGATGCACCAGGCGTAGATGAGGAGCACTGCCTGCTTTTGGTTGTAGCCCTCTTGGATCAGGCGGTGGTGGATGTGGCCCTTGTCGGCCTGCCCGATGCTAATGTGGGCGCGCTTGCGGCGCACGATGGCGCTAAACGTGTCGATGATGGGCACGCCGGCAACGATGAGCGGGATGATAAGCGAGGTGAGCGCGGCGGTGCGGCTCACGTTGAGCAGCGAGATGGAGCCCAGTGCAAAGCCCAGAAGCAACGACCCCGAGTCGCCCAAGAAGATGCTTGCGGGGTTGAAGTTGTAGCGCAAAAAGGCCAGGCAAGCGCCAAAGAGCGCAATGGAGAGCGCGGCGGCGTCGATGCGGCCCGAGAGAACGGCCATCGAAAACATGGTGAACGACGCGATGCCGCAGATGCCCGTGGCCAAGCCGTCGAGGCCGTCGATGAGGTTAATGATGTTGGTGAATGCCACCAGATAGATCACGGTGATGGGGTAGGCGAGCCATCCGAGCATGATCTCGCCGGGGGCAAACGGGTTGACGATGACGCCGATCCGCAGGCCGCCGATACAGGCGATAAGCGCGGCGAGGACCTGTCCGGCTAGCTTTTGCTTGGGCTTGAGCTGGAAGACGTCGTCGATAGCGCCGGTCGCAAAGATGACGGTAAAGGAGAGCGCCAGCATGGGATAGCTAATGTGAAGGCGCGGGTGCGGCACCAGGACGGGCGGCCAGCCTAGGTGCCAGGTGCCTAGGATTTGCACAATACAGGCAACGACCAGGCCCAAAAACACCGCCGTTCCGCCCAAACGCGGGATGGGCTTGGTGTTGATGCGGCGCTTAGAAGGATAGTCGACGGCGTCGAGCTTAATTGCCAAGCGCTTGACCAGGGGCACCGTGAGGAAGGTCGTGATAAAGGCCGCCGCTGCCACGCATAGATACGGTATGTAGCTCGGGGATGAAGCCATGAATCTAAAAACCGCCAAGCGTCGAAGGAAAAGGTCAAAGGTTGCTAAGCGCAAAGGGCATAGCCGAACCATGATACTCGACCAAGGGGGGTGCATGGAATTGCACGCAGCGATAATCACGCGCTTACCAGATATTGGGATGTTGTCGATGGATTGTCGGGATACCGGCGGGGATCCATATGGGCTGTAATGGTGGTTTTCGGCAAATAAAAACCACCCCCCACGTTACGAAAATGAACCCACCTAAAACAGGTGGGTGCCCTCATCGACTGTTCCAGCGTCCTTAACAACGAAGGATACCTGTACTAGGTACGACTGTGTGGGCTCCCTAAATAAACGCGACGGTTCACCCAGTTGCTCCGCGGGGGGCGGAATACCTACATCATAAAGCGGCACTTTATCGATTCCAGTCTTGACATTACAAAAATCGTGTCGGACGATTACGGCGCCTTGGGCTCGAGCCGTCTGTGCGGTTGGTCCCTTTACGTTTGAGCTGCTGAATCATTGTTTTGGAGCATGTTTTTATGCCGACGTCGTTGACCGAACTTTTTTCGCCCGCCTGCCATTTGTGTCCGCGCCGTTGCGGTGCGGCGCGCGACGAGGGCGCGCGTGGCGTGTGCGGCGCCGACAACACGCTTAAGGT
>CABQHT010000113.1 GCA_902464035.1 uncultured Collinsella sp.
GCCATAACGGCAACAATAATCAGGTCAAAGCGACGACGCTTGCGAGGATTAGCCCAAATGCTCGACAAACGCAGGAGCTGCGGTTTATAGATAAATCCAATGCTCAACAAAATAGCCTGCGCCGGAAAGAACAGGGCATTAAAGTACAGCTGATACTTGTAGGCCAGCGTGCCTTCCATCACGAACTTGGGCATGCTCTCGATAAGGTTGAACAGGAACAGCGCGCCAAAAAGCGGGGCGCACTGGACAAACAGGTGGCCGACCTCGCGCAGGCTCACGTGGCGCGATTTTTCGGTCTCGAGCAGGGCAAGCGGCGCGGTGACCAGCACGAGCGAGGCGATGGCGGTGACACCCATGGCCATGGCCGCGATGGGCATGCTGCGCGTGAGGAACAGTGCCACGCTAAAGACCGCGATGACGCCGGCGGAACGCAGCGTTTGGCTCATGCCGGCCAAATAGAGCTTGTCGGCCTGCTGCAGGCGGCCCTCGTACACGTCGGCGATGCCGTCGATCACCTTATAGAGGTAGACGCCCAGGCCGATCGTGGCCATCTGCGCATCGTAGCCGCGGGCGCTGCTGTATACCAGGCCGCATGCCAGCGCGAGCGCTCCGCAGAGCCAGCGGTTGAGCTGGTAAGAGGCAAAGGACGTCTTTTCGTCGATGTCCGAGACCTGGAAATTGCGCACGCCGTAGTTGCACGCGATCATGATGAGCGTGCCGGTGACAAAGGCGATGGAGAATTTGCCAGCCTCCTCGGCGCCCGCGAGCTGTGTGGACACGATGGTGAGCAACGGAAACGCCATGCCCCACACGGCGGTGCCCAGGGTATTCCAAAGGTAGTCGCGACGGGTGGCGTGATCTTCGTACTCGGCTTCTTGCGTGGAGAAGCCGCCGCCGTAGACGGCTCCGAGCAGGCGGTTCCACCAGGCATTGACCATGCGGTGGATGGGGCCGGGCTGACGATTGCGCTCGCGGCGACGGCGTGTGGCCTGGCTGCTGTCGGGACCGCCGGCGTTACGCTGGCTTAGCTCTTGGATTCGTGCGAGCTCCTCGGCGGTGTGCGATGCGGGGAACAGGCCGTTCTCGATGCGTCCGCCCTGCCCGTGCGCCCCGTCCGATACGGTGGGGTCGGCGACGCCATTGCGGCGGGCGATGGCGCGGCGAATGCTATCGATGGGCGTGATGCTCAAAGCGGAGTCCTTTCTATTGCTGCGCTCTAGTATAGACGCGACGGTGTTCGTTCGTGTTTTTGAACAGGTTGTTCGATAATTTCGGCGGCGCCATTCAGTAGACGGCATTTGGGGACGTTCCTTATGTGCCGGCACTTTGGGAACGTCCCTAAGTGCCGGCATCCGGGGTCGCTCCTTGGTTGTTGCCTGTTCAAGAGTGTCCCTAACGACTAGGCCGCTTGCGTGCGATTTTTGACCGTTGGGCGGGCGCTTCGCCGTTGCCGCAAAAACGTTTTTGCATATCGGGTACAACGGGCTTTACGTGAGTAAAGTGCGCGCCTCGTCCACGTGTCGCGCTTTTAAAGGAGGCCCCATGCCAGGTATTACCCCTGCAGAAGTTCTGTCCAACTTTGGCATTACGCTGGTCGAAGATCCTGCCGAGAACCAGCCCCGCCTGCTGGTCGACCTGCCGGCAGCCGAGCTCGTCGAGCACGCCATCCGTCGCAACGAAGGTCGTATGGCCTCCAACGGCGCGCTGGTGATCGAGACGGGGGAGCGCACTGGCCGCTCGCCTAATGACCGCTTTATCGTTGACACCCCCGATGTTCACGACAAGATTGCCTGGGGTGCCGTCAACCGCCCGCTGTCTGTCGAGAGCTACGAGGCCATCAAGGCCGGCATCGTCGACTATCTCAACGAGCGCGACGTGTTCGTCACTCGCGGTATGGCCGGTGCCGACCGCAACCATACGCGTCGTCTGCTTGTCGCCTGCGAGCGTGCCAGCCAGGCGCTCTTTATTAAGCAGATGCTCGCCCGCCCGCTTGCCCGTGAAATCGCACGCACCGGCGAGCCGGACTTCTGTGTGCTCGCCGCGCCGGGCTACCAGTGCGATCCCGCCATCAAGGGCCTCAACTCCAGCGCCGCCGTGGTCATTAACTTCCAGGAGCGCGTGATTCTGGTCGCCGGCACCGGCTACTCCGGCGAGATCAAAAAGTCCATTTTCAGCGTCATGAATTACCTGCTGCCCGTCGAGGACGACGTGCTGCCCATGCACTGCTCGGCCAGTATGGATCCCGTCACGCACGAGACCGCCGTGTTCTTTGGCCTGTCCGGCACCGGCAAGACCACGCTTTCGGCCAACCCCACGCGCCTGCTGATCGGCGACGACGAACACGGTTGGTCCGACATGGGCATCTTCAACATCGAGGGCGGCTGCTACGCCAAGTGTGAGGGCCTAGACGCGTTCCACGAGCCCGAAATCTTCAACGCCGTCCGCTTTGGTGCCATCTGCGAAAACGTGGTGCTCGACGAGAACCGCAAGCCCAACTACGACGACGTCTCGATCACGTACAACACGCGCGTGGCATACCCTGTGGAGCACATCCCCAACGCGTGGACCAAGGGCATGGGCACCACCCCGAGCGTTGTGCTGTTTTTGACCTGCGACGCCTTTGGTGTGCTGCCGCCTATTTCGCGCTTGACGGCCGATGCCGCCATGTACCACTTTGTGACGGGCTTTACGGCCAAGATCCCCGGCACCGAGGTCGGCGTCACCGAGCCCACCCCCACGTTCTCTTCGCTGTTTGGCGAGCCGTTTATGCCGCTCGACCCCATGGTCTATGCCAAGATGCTCGGTGAGCGCATCGCCGACGGCCGCACCTGCGTCTATCTGGTCAACACCGGCTGGATCGGCGGCGGCTACGGCGTTGGCCATCGCATTGAGCTGGCCTACACGCGCGCCCTGGTCGCGCGCGCCCTCGACGGTACCATCGAGGACAGCGAATTCGTGCATGACGATATCTTTAACGTCGACATTCCCACGACGTGCCACGGTGTGCCCGACGGCATCCTGGTGCCGCGCCAGTACTGGCAGAGCACCGCGCGCTATGACGAGGCCGCGCACAATCTGGCGGTGATGTTCGAGGAGAACTTCGAGAAGAAGTACTCGCACCTGCCCGAGTCCGTCAAGGCCGCCGGTCCGCACGCTCAGGTGCACGC
>CABQHT010000114.1 GCA_902464035.1 uncultured Collinsella sp.
CGGCCACAAAAAGCAGAAGACCGAGGCCCCCAACCTCTTCAAAAAGAAAAACGAGTTGCTGTTTAACCGCGAGGTGCTGAGCCCCGACGAGGCCCCGCGCGGCACCGTGGGCATTCCGCGCGCGCTCAACATGTACGAGAACTACCCCTTCTGGCACGCGTTCTTTACGCGTCTGGGCTTTAGCGTGCAGCTGTCCGACCAGTCGAGCAAGAAGACCTACCAGGCGGGCATCGAGTCCATGCCGTCCGAGAGCGTGTGCTATCCGGCAAAGATGAGCCACGGCCATGTGATGAACCTTATCGACCGCGATGTCGACTTCATCTGGATGCCGTGCGTGCGCTGGGAGCGCAAGGAGGATCCGACGGCTGGCAACTGCTATAACTGCCCCATCGTCATGAGCTACCCCACGGCGTTGGCACTCAACATCGACGAGATCCGCGAGCAGAACATCGAGTTCCTGTATCCGTTTGTGCCCTATCACGACAAGACCGAGCTCAAGCGCCGTCTGTATCAGGTGCTCGCCGTCGACCGTGTGGCCGATGCGCAAGCCGGTCGCGGTCGCGTGCGTGGACCCAAGATCACGCGCTCCGAGGTTGATGCCGCCGTCAACGCCGCCTTTGAGGCCGATGCGCGTTTCCACGAGGACATCCAGACCATGGGCGAGGAGGCCCTTAAGTGGGTCGAGGACCACGGCGGTCACGGCATCGTGCTCGCCGGTCGTCCCTACCATAACGACCCCGAGATCAACCATGCCCTGCCCGAGCTTATCTCGAGCTTTGGCTTTGCGGTCTTTACCGAGGATTCGCTCGCGCATCTGGTAAAACCTGAGCGTCCGATTCGCGTCGTCGATCAGTGGATGTACCACAGCCGCCTGTACGCCGTCGCCCGTTTTGTGACGATGCGCAACGACCTGGACCTGATTCAGCTCAACTCCTTCGGCTGTGGCTTGGACGCCCTGACCACCGACCAGGTGCAGGAGATTCTGGAAGCCAGCGGCAAGATCTACACCGTGCTCAAGATCGACGAGGTGTCCAACCTGGGCGCCGCGCGCATCCGCATCCGCTCGCTCATGGCGGCACTCAAGGACCAGGAGGCCGAGCGCCTGGCAGAGGCTACGGCCGCGGGCGAGGCCTACGAGCAGGGCGACGCCGCGCCGGTGGCACCCTCCACGGATGCCCCCGCGTTCGCGAGCCGCAAGTACACGTTTGAGGCTCAGCGCGAGAGTGCTTCGACCGCGTGGCCCAAGGTGCCCTTTACCGAGCAGATGCGCGAGGAGGGCTACACCATCCTGTGCCCGCAGATGGCGCCGATCCACTTTGACCTGGTCAAAGAGGTGTTCCGTGGTGCCGGCTACAACCTGGAGCTGCTGCCCTCGACTGACCACGATGCCGTCGAGGCCGGCCTGCGTTACGTGAACAACGACATCTGCTACCCGTCGATTCTGGTGACGGGCCAGATCATGGAGGCCATCGAGAGCGGTCGCTACGACCTGTCCAAGACGGCCGTGGTCATCAGCCAGACCGGCGGCGGATGCCGCGCCACCAACTACATCGCGCTCATCCGCAAGGCCCTGCGCGAGAGCGGCCACCCCGAGATCCCGGTGATCTCGCTTTCGGCCGTGGCGCTGGGCGAGGACAATCCCGGCTTTAAGATTGCGCCGGCGCTGCTCAAGCAGGCGGTCTACGCGGTACTCTTTGGTGACGTGATGATGCAGATGCTCTACCGCTGCCGTCCGTACGAGGCCACGCCCGGTGCGGCGAACGCACTCTACGAGGAGTACATGGCGCGCGCCCGCAAGCTGGCGCCCAAGTTCAACCGCCACAACTACACCAAGCTGTGCCGCGAGGCCATCCGCGCGTTCGACACCATGCCGCTCGTGGGCGAGGGTACTAAGCCGCGCGTGGGCGTGGTCGGTGAGATCCTGGTCAAGTTCCACCCCACGGCCAACAACCACGTGGTCGACGTGATCGAGCGCGAGGGCTGCGAGGCCGTGGTGCCGGGCCTGCTCGACTTCTTCCTGTACTCCATGAGCAACGCCGAGCTGCAGAAGGACGAGCTGGGAAGCTCTCCCACTACGCGCGCGGGCATGCAAGCGCTTATTAAGCTGGTGGACTGGATGCGCACGCCGGTGGAGGAGATGCTCGAGAAGTCCCGCCGCTTTGAGGCGCCCGAGCGCATCGGCACCATGGCCGACAAGGCCCGCACGGTGCTTTCGGTGTGCAACAACATGGGCGAGGGTTGGCTGCTCACGGCCGAGATGCTCGACCTGATTGACCATGGTGCACCCAACATTATCTGCACGCAGCCCTTCGCGTGCCTGCCTAACCACGTGGTGGGCAAGGCCGTGATCAAGGAGCTGCGCCGCCAACATCCCGAGAGCAATATTGTCGCGGTGGACTACGACCCCGGTGCATCCGAGGTCAACCAGCTCAACCGTATTAAGCTCATGATCAGCGTGGCGAAGGAGAACATGCGCGCCGGCAAGGGCTTTAAGCTCGAGAAGGTGGCGCCGCTTGCGATGGACGAGGTCACCGGCCAGATGCGTGCCCACGATGGCTGCGTGAGCTGCGGGCCGGCCAGCGAGGAGGCCGTGGCGTCGGTCGCCGAGCGTCTGGGGCGCGGCATTAAGAAGTAGCTGGCCTGCTTTGGGCTGGATATGAGACAAACGGGTGGTAGCCGGTACGGCTACCACCCGTTTTTGCTGGACATATGTTGCGCAAATGACCTTGCTACAGCCTTCCGTGGGCTTGCCCGATTTTTGGGCCGGTCCGGGCTTTGAGGACAAGTTACTGCAGGCCCAAGGCGATTTTTCGCTCAACGCGGGCCAGCACAGCGTGACCTATCTGCCAAACGACGAGATGATCGCTGAGGACTGCCCATCGCCACCTACGAGATGGAAGCCGAGAAGTACATCTATCGCGTGTACAAGTACAAGTTGTAGCGCTGCGCTTAGGTTTGACCAATAGAGTATGAAAACACGCCGTTCGCCGATGCCCCCTCCGTGAGTGGCAGCCATATGGTTTGATGTTGGAAACATATGATTGCCGGCAGGCCATAG
>CABQHT010000115.1 GCA_902464035.1 uncultured Collinsella sp.
GCTTCCGCGGCAAGCCCGAGCACGTCGAGCACTTTATGCTCTTTGTTGCCGAGCAGCTGCGTGAGGTCATGGCACGTCTGGGCTTCCGCACCATCGACGAGATGGTCGGCCATCCCGAGTGCCTGCGCCAGATCGAGGTGCCGGGCAACCGCAAGGCCAACCTGCTGGATCTTTCGCCCGTGCTGGCGAGCGCGACCTGCGAGTTCGGTGCCCACATTCCGGGCGCCGACGGCCGTCACTTCCTGCCGCAGATGGCTGCGGACAGTGAGCTCAACAAGACGCTCGACTCCACGCTGTTTGTGCCCTACACGGCCGATGCCCGTGCACACCTGCGCCCGATTCGCTTCCATGCCGACATCGCCAACGTCAACCGCTGCGTGGGTACCATCTTGGGCAACGCGGTGACCAAGGCTCATCCCGAGGGCCTGCCCGCCGGCTCCATCACCATCGATTGCGACGGTTCGGCCGGTCAGAGCTTTGGCGCCTTTTTGCCGCGTGGCGTTACGCTCAACGTATGCGGTGACGCCAACGACTACTTTGGCAAGGGCCTTTCGGGCGGCGAGGTCTCGGTGCGCCCCAACCCGCGAGCGACCTACAAGTTCGATGAGAACATCATCGTGGGCAACGTTGCGTTCTTTGGCGCCACGAGCGGACGCGGCTTTATCAACGGCCTTGCCGGCCAGCGCTTTGGCGTGCGCAACTCCGGCGCCACCGTGGTAGTCGAGGGCTGCGGCAACCACGGCTGCGAGTACATGACGGGTGGCCTGGCACTCATTCTGGGCGAGGTCGGTCAGAACTTCGCCGCCGGCATGACGGGCGGCGTGGCTTACGTCTTTGACCAGTACGGCACGCTCGATGCCCGCGTGAACCACGAGAGCGTTGAGCTCAAGGCCCCGACGGCCGACGAGCTAGCGCAGATCCGCGCGCTCATCCAGGAGCATGTGGACGCAACGCAGAGCCCGCGCGGTATTAAGCTGCTCTACAGCTTCGACTCGATGAGCAAGCACTTTGTGAAGGTCATCCCGACCGAGTACGAGCGCGTGCTGGCGATTGTCGCTGCTGCCGAGGGCGCGGGCAAGACGCATGCACAGGCCGAGGAGCTGGCGTTTGACATCGTGACCGGTCGTGCCGACGCTGCCGATATTGCTCGCTTTGATGTGGCGGGTGGCGCCACTGGTGCTGTGACCGCCGCCGCTGCCGGCTCTGTTGCTTCGACCAAGAAGGAGGCGTAAGTGCCATGGGTAAGCCCGGTGCTTTTCTTGATATCGATCGCGTGACCCACGAGCTTCGCCCCGTGGAGGAGCGCAGCCGCGATTTCGATCCGCTGTACGTGGAGCTCGACGATGACGCGCGCCGTGCCCAGGCGAGCCGCTGCATGATGTGCGGCGTGGCGTTTTGCCAGATGGGCGCGAGCTTTGGCAAGGCGCGTCCGAGCGGCTGCCCGCTGCACAACCTGATTCCCGAGTGGAACGAGCTGGTGTATCGCGGCCGCTGGGACGAGGCGGCCGAGCGTCTGTCGCTCACCTCGCCCATGCCCGAGTTCACGAGCCGCGTGTGCCCGGCGCTGTGCGAGGCCGCGTGCAACCTGGGCTCGGTCGACGGCCAGCCCACGACGATTCACGACAACGAGCGCGCGATCAGCGACCATGAGTGGGCCAACGGCGGTCCGCGCCGCTTTGAGCCGGCGGGGGAGGGCGCGCCCACGGTTGCCGTGGTGGGCTCTGGCCCGGCTGGCCTGGTGGCCGCGTGGGAGCTCGCTCGCCGCGGCGCCCGCGTGACAGTGTTTGAGCGTGACGACCGCCCGGGTGGCCTGCTTATGTACGGCATCCCCAACATGAAGCTCGAGAAGTCCGTGGTCGAGCGCCGCGTGGCGCTCATGCGTGAGCTGGGCATTGTGTTTGAGCTGAACGCCGACGTGAGCGATTCCAAGGTTGCCGCCAGGCTCGACGACTTTGACGCCGTCGTGGTCGCTGCCGGCGCCCGTGCTCCGCGTGGCCTTTCGGCTGCGAACATCGACGCCCCGGGTGTGGTATACGCCGTGGACTACCTGACGGCATCGACCGTCTCGGTGCTCGACGGCGGCGAGCCCGCCATTGACGCGCGCGGCCTGGATGTCGTGGTCATTGGCGGCGGCGATACCGGTAACGACTGCGTTGGCACCGCCGTGCGCCAGGGTGCGCGCAGTGTGCGCCAGTTTGAGTTCTTGCCGGCGGCGCCCGATGAGCGTGCAGAAAGCAACCCCTGGCCGCAGTGGCCCAACGTGAAGAAGACCGACTACGGCCAGCAGGAGGCCATCGTTGCCATGGGCGGCGAGATGCGTGCCTGGGGCGTGGATACGCTCGAGGTGCTGCTGGACAAGAAAGGTGCGGCTGCGGGTCTGCGTGTGGTCGACCTGGACTGGTCGGCCGGCAAGCCCGAGCGCATTGCGGGCTCCGAGCACGAGGTGCCGGCGCAGCTGGTGCTCATCGCCTGCGGCTTTACGGGTCCCGAGTATGGCGTGTTCGATGCGGTGGGCGTGCCCGTTGCCACCGCCGGCCGTCCGCTGCCCGTGATGGCCGCTGAGGGTTCGCACCTTGCGGCTCGCACGGATGGTGTCGCCGCCGATGCCACGCCGGTGTATGTGGCTGGTGACGCCCGCAACGGCAGCTCGCTCGTGGTAAACGCCATGGCCGATGCCCTGGCCTGCGCCGCCGAAGTCGCCGATGCGCTGGAACTGTAAAGTAGTCACGGAGATATTCAACAATCGAATCGGCAAGGGCTGTCCCTAACTGCCGGCAGAGACGATATGAGCAGGACATAAAACATTGAGAGCCCCTGCTGCATGAAAGACCGCGGATTAGGCCGACAATGGTGAGTGTCTAATTCAGCCGCGGCGGCCACGC
>CABQHT010000116.1 GCA_902464035.1 uncultured Collinsella sp.
GCCGAGCTGGGCATCGCTCCGCACGATCCGCTGCTCAACCTGCGCGCCGGCTTTATCGGTCCCAATGGCGAGCCGGTCCTGATGGGTAAGCAGTACTACGTGGGATCGCGCTACGTTATGGTCATGTAGCTCTAGTTGCGCGGTTTTTCAAACCGCGCAACGGCTCGACGCTGCACCTTTGGTTCCGCCGTTCTGACGAACGACGGACCGGTCGACGCTGCAAACGCCCCTAAGCGGCAATCTGACGTTCAATCGTCGGTCGCGTACCAAAGTACGCTTCCCTCCTCTTTCACGTCACCTTGCTCGCTTAGGGGCGTTTTCGCTGACATTGCCAAAACATCGACGTTGCCGGGCCGGCACTTGGGTAGTCATTGGGGACGTTCTTAAACGACTAGTCATTCAAGAACGTCCCCAATGACTACCCACAGAATGAGCGTGGCCGGTAGCCGTGCGGCACCGGTCCGCGTGGCGGCGTATAATCGGCGGCAGATGACTTGGACGTTAGGAAACCATGACCGATAGCATGCAGCAGATGGCGCTCGACACGCTCGGCGCCTATTTTGGCTACACCTCGTTTCGCCCGGGGCAGGACCGCATGGTCGATGCGATCCTTGCCGGTCGCGATGCGCTGGGTGTTATGCCCACAGGCGCCGGCAAGTCCATTTGCTACCAGGTGCCCGCGCTCATGCTGCCCGGCATCACCTTTGTGGTGAGTCCGTTGCTCTCCCTTATGGAGGACCAGACCCGTGCGCTGCTCGCGGCGGACGCGCGACCCAGCTATCTCAACTCCAGCCTTACCCCGGCCCAGCAAAATACCGTGCTCAAGCGGGCGCGCGAGGGCCGCTACCAGCTTATGTACGTGGCGCCCGAGCGCCTGCTCGAGCCGCGCTTTCTGGCCTTTGCGCAGGAAGCTGCGGCCGAAGGCGGCATCGGCGTTCCGCTCGTGGCCATTGACGAGGCCCACTGCGTGAGCCAATGGGGCCAGGATTTCCGCCCCGCCTATCTGCAGATTCGTGAGTTCATCGATTCCCTGCCGCAACGCCCCATCGTGGCGGCCTTTACCGCCACGGCGACCGAGCGCGTGCGCGCGGACATTCAGCAGATGCTCGGCCTGCAAAACCCGGCGACGGTGGTGACGGGCTTCGATCGCAAGAACCTCTACTTTGGCTGCGAGGAGATGGGTGACAAGGCCAAGACCGCCTGGGTGCGCGACTACGTGATCGCGCATTCGAGCGAGAGCGGCATCGTGTATTGCTCGACCCGCAAGACGGTCGATGCGCTGGCAGGCGATCTTGCCGAAGCGCTGGGCCCCAGCGGCATTCGCGTTGGCCGCTACCATGCCGGCATGGGCAATGACGCCCGCCGCCAAAGCCAGCGCGCCTTTATCGACGACGACATCCAGGTGATGGTTGCCACCAACGCCTTTGGTATGGGCATCGACAAGCCCAACGTGCGCTACGTGATTCACAACAACGTGCCCGAGAGCATCGAGGCCTACTACCAGGAGGCGGGCCGCGCCGGCCGCGATGGCGACCCGGCCAGCTGCCACCTGCTGTGGAACGGCAACGATTTTCGCATGCGTCGTTTTTTGATCGACTGCGGCGATGCTGCCGACGAGGCACTTGACGACGAGCAACGCGCGTGGGCGCTCCAGAATCGATATCGTCTGCTCAGCCAGATGGAGGGCTACTGCAATACCACCGGCTGCCTGCGCGAATACATGTTGCGCTACTTTGGCGACGAGGCCGCGGCCGAGCATGCGGCAGCCGCCGCGGGCGGCACCGCCACGGACGAAGCCGAGGGCTGCGGCAACTGCAGCAACTGCCTCACGCAGTTCGAGGTCGAGGACGTCACCGATATGGCCCGCGCTGCCGTGCGCTATGTGGCCACGCGTCCCATGCGTTTTGGCAAGTCGCTGATCGCCGACGTGCTCCACGGCGGCAACACCGAGCGCATTCGCCAGATGCATCTGGACGAGGACCGCGGCTACGGTGAGCTGTCGAGCGAATCGGTCGGGCGCATCAAGGACATCATCGGCCAGCTGTGCGGGCGCGGTTATCTGGCAACCTCGCAGGGGCAGTACCCGGTCGTGGGGCTGGGCCCGCGTGCCGGCGAGGTCGAGGATGAAGCGTTCGCCTTTACCGTTAAGCGTCGCGCGTCCAAGCGAAAGGCCTCGGCCCGAGCCCGCCGTGCGGTGGATCTGCTGCGCGAGGAGGCCGAGCTGGATCAGCGCCCGCGCGTGGGCGACGACGCCGAGCTGTTCGAGCGCCTGCGCGCCTTGCGCAAGGAGATCTCGACCGAGCTGGAGATGGCGCCGTACATGGTCTTTTCCGACAAGGCCCTGCGCGGCCTGTGCCGTCTGCGCCCTCAGACGCGCGACGAGCTTATCCAGGTCAGCGGCATCGGCGAGAAAAAGGCCGATGCCTTTGGCGAGCAGTTTATGGCGGCGATTGAAGAGTTTGAGTCCGAGCATGCGCGGGATGGAGCATAACGATGGCATTCGACGATAAAACCGAGCGCACTGAGGTGTCCGCCGTGCCACTGTACCAGCAGGTCATGGACGACCTAAAGGGAGAAATCGCGCGCGGCGTGTACGCAGCCGGCTCGCGCATTCCTTCCGAGATGGAGCTCGCGAAGTCCTATGGCGTGGGTCGCGTCACCGTGCGCCGCGCCATCGAGGAGCTGTCGCGCGCGGGATATCTCAACCGCCAGCAGGGGAGGGGCACGTTTGTGTGTGCGCCCAAGCTCAAGCGCAAGATTCGCCAGAAGGGTGACGTCCAGAGTTTTACTGAGGGTTGTGCTGCTAACGATATGGTGGCCGGAGCACGTCTGGTGTCGCGCACGGTGGTTGCGGCGACGCGCGAGGACGCGGCGTTTTTTG
>CABQHT010000117.1 GCA_902464035.1 uncultured Collinsella sp.
TGACCTGCGTCCTCGCCGGCGTAGTCGGTCGTTATGTGCATAAAGGGAATACCGGCCTCTTCGGCGGCCTTCTCCACGGCGAAGGACTCCATCTCGTAGAGCGTGCAGAACTGCAGCGCCACGTCGACGATGCCGTCGGCATGCAGGTCGCGCGCCATCTGGACGATGTCCTTCATGCGCTGGTCGTTGGGTGTAAAGACGGCGCAGTTGATCTTAAAGTAGCGCTCGGCGATAGCATCGAGCATCTCGTCGACCGTCTCGCCGGACTCGTCGACCAGATCCTTGTAGTAGCGCGAGCCCGTGCAGGACTCCTCGCCCACCACGACGCCGCCAGCCTTCTCGATCAGGTTGAACAGCTTCCAGTTGGGCACGGCCATGGGCGTGCCGGTGTACAGGATGCGCTTGGTGCCCTTGGGCGCCACGCCCTCACCATTGGCGGCGCGCTCCTCGCACTCGGCAGCCATGTCGTTGATGGCGCCGGTCAGGCGCGGCGTGTCGTCCATGAAGGCAGCCTGCACGGTCAGCAGGCTATCGAGGCCGCTGATGGGCGCCGGGTCGGCGGCACGGGTCGCAGCCAGACGCTGCAGGGCGCGGCGCTTCTCGTTAACGGCGTGGATGGCAGCCTTCAGGCGCTCGGGCGTGATCTTGACGCCGCACTCTTCCTCGATCTTGGCAGCGAGCTTTTTGACCTCGGCCTTCCAGGTCACGAGCGTCGACTCGTCGTGCACGTTGGGAATATCCATGACGTACATATTCTTTTGCGTGGCAAAGAACTCGTATGCCTTCTTCTTGCCGTCGCAAGTGTTCTCGCCGACTACCAGGTCGCTCGACTCGATGTAGGGGCAGACCTCACCCAGCTTAAAGCCGGCAAAGCTCTTGATGAGCGGGCAGGTGTTGCGCGGCAGATGCTCCTCGACCTTGTCCGTTGCCCAGTCGGCACCAGAGCACAGGCCCACGGGAATACCATCGCACGCAAGCACGATTTCCTCGGGCACATAGACGCAGAACGAGCCGACGATCTTGGTGGCCTCGCCGGCCTCCTTCTTGTCGAGCATCTCCTTAATACGGCCGCTATGAATGTTGGTGGCAACAAAATCCAGGTAGGAAGTGGACTTGGGGCGATTGTTCTGCGTCAGGAACATATCCCCGTACATCTGGCCCACGGCACCCAGCAGCATGTCGTGGTCGGCAAGATTCATGCCGAGGCTCTCCCACATCGGATGGAAATCAAATTCTTCAGCCATGGCGGTTCCCCTCTCGAACCAAATACGGATAACTACGGCATTGCTGCACGGTGGGTGGCGAAAACCCAGCCGTGCTTAAACCCGGAATTTTGGGGAACCTGCTTTGCGGTTGATGATTTAGTTGTGCGTCGTCTCTCCCGGAGCCGTGAACATACCTGCTCATATGCGGCTCCGAGCCATATAGAGGGCGCGCGCGGCAACGCGACGCGAATATGTCTTCAGCGGCATCGGCGCGCCCTCCTTTTCTCGTCGAAGGTAACTATATCAACGGTCGTCGTCCAGACGAATACCGCCGACACGCGTACGACAGCATCGGGATGCGAATATCTCGCTGACTGATAAATAATTATTAGATTAATAAGGTTTTGTCATCCCCGATTCGGCGAATGGCAGCCCGTTAAGGACCCGGACGGCCAAGGAACCAATCCCCCGACCGTACCGCACACCGCGTTATCGGCAAACCAGATGGATTCTGCTCGCATCAAAATGCATGCGCAGGGTCTCCCCCGCCTGCGGCAACTCCTCGACAGGCACACTCACCTTGTTGACCTTCCACTGCAGGCGCGTCGGTGCGTCGGCACGTGGCACATCCAGCAGCACCAAGCGCTCAAAACGCGAATCGCTCACGCGGGCCACGTGCAGGTCGTAGCTGTTGCGACCACGCTCGGCACGGTTGTCCACATGGAAGTAGCTCGCGCGGATGCCCAGGTACGCCACGTTATCGGGCACCTCGCAGCCCACATTGAAGGTCATGCCCCAGTCCAGGGCTTCAACTACCTGAGGCCCGATCTTACGCGCACGGCTCGTGTTCTTGCAGCCCGTCAGGCGCAGCGCGGCCAAGGTTTGCGGCCGGCGGACCACGTCCTCGACGGAACCGATCTCCTCCACATGCCCGTTGTGCATCACACAGATGCGCTCGCACAGGCGACATGCCTCATCGATATCGTGGCTCACATAGAGCACGGTGCGGTTGCAGACATCGAACAGGTCGAGCATGTTTTGCTCAAGCGCGCTCTTGAGATACGCATCGAGTGCGCTCATGGGCTCGTCGAACATGAAGATGCCCGGGTGCGCCGCCACCATGCGGGCAAGCGCCACACGCTGCTGCTGTCCGCCCGAGAGTCGTGCGGGATAGCGATCGGCAAAGTCTGCCAGGCCAAAGATGCCCAGATAGCGTTCGGCAAGCTTTTTGCGCGCTGCGGCGTCGCCGGCATCCTCAACGCCGGCACAAACGTTATCGGCCACCGTCATATTGGGAAACAGCTGATAGTTTTGAAACAGCAGGGCGCACTTGCGTTCCTGGGGCGACAAGTTGATGCCCGCGGCAGAGTCGAAGAAGGTCACGCCATTGACGACGATCTTGCCCTCATCGGGCGTCTCCACGCCGGCGATGCAGCGCAAGGTGCAGCTCTTACCGCATCCGGAGGCGCCAAGCAGCGCCACCCGCTCCTCGCCGGCTTCCAGCTGAATGTCGAGGGCAAAGCCGGGATAACGCTTTTTGATATCCAGAACGAGCGACATGGCCTATCGACCTCCCTTCGCGACCGCGTCGTCACGCATAAGCTCGGCCAGCG
>CABQHT010000118.1 GCA_902464035.1 uncultured Collinsella sp.
ACTCGCACCTGCCCGAGTCCGTCAAGGCCGCCGGTCCGCACGCTCAGGTGCACGCCGACGCACGTCATCGCGGCCGCGGCCTGCTGGGACTTCGCCACTAGCGTCGCCGCGAGTCCATATCCACCACAAAGGGGACAGGCACCTTTGTGGTGGTTTTGCTTGGGCGAATGACTCGGGTTACAAAACGCCTGACATATCGCTCCCTTCTCCGGATGGGGGCAGCGTAAGCGCTCTTGTGGCGGCACCGTAGGACTTTGAAGGTGGCCGTCGTAAGGGCGCTTTTTGTTTAGGCACCCGGGCTCGGGCGCATGCTATGAAGGGAGAGCACATGAAGAGTTTCGTTGCCGAGGATTCGTTTTGGGAGCTGTTTCCGCAGGCGGCGGTCGGCGTCGTGGTCGTAAAGGGCATGAAGCCCGCGGCTCAGATTTCCCAGGAGGACGTGGATGCGATTGCCGCGTTGCTCGACCGTGCCAACATCGATGCGGAGCGCCACCTGACCAGCGACACGATCAGCGAGAATGCGCCGGTCAAGGCATGGCGTGACGCGTACCGTCTGTTCAAGACCAAAAAGGGCGCGCGTTGCTCAATCGAGAACCTGCTCAAACGCGTGCTCAAAGGCAAGCCGGTGGACCACATTACGTCCGCGGTGGACATCTACAACACGGTGTCGCTGACCTACGCGCTGCCCGTGGGAGGCGAGGATTTGCATGCGATCGAGGGTGACCTTCGCTTGAAGGTGACCGACGGTGGCGATGCGTTCCTGCCTCTTGGCGAGGAAGCGGATGACCCGACGCTGTCCGGCGAGCTCGCCTATATCGACGATGCAGGCGCCGTGTGTCGTTGCTGGAATTGGCGCGACGGCGTGCGTACGGCGCTGTCCGACGATTCCGCCGATGCGTTTCTGGCGATTGAGTGCGTAGAACCCGAGCGGATGGACGATTGCCAGGCCGCGATTGACCGCTTGGCCGAGCTGCTCGAGCGCTACCTGGGCGCGACCGTGACGGTTAAGACGCTCGTCACCCGCGATAATCCCCGCGTGGAGCTGTAACGGCGCTCCGCGGATCGTGTTCGCCCACCAAAGCCGCCAATACCACCACAAAGGTGCCTGTCCCCTTTGTGGTGGTTTTTATGTTGATGGGTTAACAAATGGGATATCTGGGTATGGGGTCTACCCGATGCGGCTAAGATGTTTACCCGTTAGCATCATGCAAGCGAAAGGCGGTCGTCTCTCATGCAGCAGAACGACGAGACACGTTTTGAGGATTTTGTCGGACTGATCAGCGGCCTCTACAAGGAGATCCAACGCATCAAGACGTCCGAGGGCGCAAGGCTGGGCCTTAAGGGCTCCGATGTCATGTGCCTGTACTATCTGGAGCGCAGCAAGGACGGCCTGACCGGTGCCGACCTTGCCCGCATGGCCGGCGTTACCCGTGCCGCCGTTTCGCGCACACTGGCTCATCTGGAGGAGGGCGGCTACGTCGAGGTTGACGACTCGGGTGATGCGGCCGTCAAGTACCGTGCTCCGGTGCGCCTGACTGCCCTGGGCGGCGAGAGCATGAGCGAGGCGGACCGCATCATTCGCGAGGTGCTCGATACCACCGGTAAGGCTATGGGTGTGGAGCAGCGCGAGCAGATGTATGCGTCGCTGCGCACGATTCTCAACACCCTGCGCGAGATCTAGAGCCGCGCTGGCGCTAGCTTTCAGCCAAGAACTGCATCGTCCCGTTTGAGCGCGTACGCCGTGCCGGGACATTGCTGTCAAAATTCCCTGCGCGAGACCTGCGCAAGAAAGGATTCGCTATGTCTGTCCGCATTATTACCGATTCCGCCAGCGATATGTCGCCGGCGGAGCACCCGGCGCTGTCCGTCTTGCCGCTGTCCGTTACCTTTGGCACCGATGTGTATATGGATGGCGTCGACATCGATCACCAGCGCTTTTACGAGATGCTCGTGGAGCGCGACGAGCTGCCCAAGACCGGTCAGGTCAACCCGTACGCCTTTTCGCAGGCGATTGCCGAAGCACGTGAGGCCGGCGACGAGGCGGTGATTATTACCGTGGGTGCCAAACTTTCGGGGACCAATCAGAGCGCCCGTACCGCAC
This sequence comes from uncultured Collinsella sp., assembly GCA_902464035.1. Classification (GTDB taxonomy): domain Bacteria; phylum Actinomycetota; class Coriobacteriia; order Coriobacteriales; family Coriobacteriaceae; genus Collinsella. The sequence continues at coordinate 2,102 of CABQHT010000118.1, forward strand.
TTGCCGAGGCGCCGGGCGGCGACGTGTATGTGGTTGATAGCAATAACGTTACCCTGGGTGAGCGCGTGCTGGTCGAGTATGCCCTGCGCCTAGTGGACGAGGGCCAGGGCGCGGCCCAGATCGCGGCGGCTGTCGAGGCCGTCCGTGACCGCGTGGTGGTTATTGGTCTGCTCGAGACGCTGGAGTACCTGGTGCGCGGCGGTCGCCTGTCTGCTGCTGCCGGCGCCGTGGGCACGCTGCTCAACGTAAAGCCCGTTGTGGCTGCCGAGGACGGTCTGATCGTGCAGCTGGGCAAGGCGCGCGGTTCCAAGAACGGCCGTAACCTGCTCAACCAGAAGGTCGAAAAGGCGGGCGGCATCGACTTTTCCATGCCGCTGGCGCTTGGCTATACGGGCCTTTCGGACGCCGTGCTCAAGAAATATATCGAGGACAGTGCGGCGCTGTGGGCTGGCCACACCGAGGGCGAGCTGCCTGTCCACACCATTGGCGCCACCATCGGCACCCACGTAGGTCCCGGCGCCGTAGCCGTAGCCTTCTTCCAGCCCGCCAACTAACCGACTTGCCATAAACCACCACAAAGGGGACAGGCACCTTTGTGGTGGTTTATGCTTTACCGGGGTGAAAGGAGCGAGCAATGGCGTCTGAGGGCTTTTTTGAGCGGGTGTACGAGGTGGTCGAGCAGATTCCCGAGGGGATGGTCGCCAC
>CABQHT010000119.1 GCA_902464035.1 uncultured Collinsella sp.
AGGTCGATTCATGGGAGGCCCCCTACGAGCTCGTTGCCAAGATGCGCGCTTCCACCGCCGTCATGGGACCCCTGCTGGGCCGCTTCCATCGCGCCAAAATTGCCATGCCGGGCGGCTGCAACCTGGGTGCTCGCAAGATCGATATGCATATTCTTGGTCTTGAGGCCCTGGGCGTTGAGTTCGATACCGCCCACGGTTACATCAACGCTAATGCGCCCCAAGGTCTGCGCGGTACCACCGTCACGCTCGAGTTCGCCAGCGTCGGTGCGACCGAGAACCTCATCATGGCCTCTGTGCGCGCACAGGGCACCACGGTTATCGACAATGCCGCCCGCGAGCCCGAGATTGTCGATCTCGCCAACATGCTCAACGAGATGGGCGCCAAGATTGTAGGCGCCGGTACGCCCGTCGTGACTATCGAAGGCGTGGAAGAGCTCCATCCCGTTACCCATCGCGTGGTGGGCGACCGCATCGAGGCCGGTACCTTTATCGTTGCCGGTGCGTTGATGGCCGACGATCGCGGTGTCGATGTCACGGGCTTTTGCCCCATTCACTTGGGCATGGTGCTCAAGAAGATGGAGCTCATGGGTATCGACTGCGAGCGCGTCGAGGATGGCGTCCATGTGAACCGTGCCGAGCGTATCAAGCCGGTCGACATCCAGACGCTTCCGTTCCCCGGCTTCCCGACGGACATGCAGGCGCAGATTATGGTGCTCTCCGCCCTTGCCGACGGCAGTTCCGTTATTACCGAGAACATCTTCGAGAATCGCTTTATGTTTGCCTCTGAGCTGGTGCGCATGGGTGCCGACATTCGTATCGAGAGCCATCATGCCATGATTCATGGCGTCAAGGGCTTCTCGGGTGCACAGGTTACCTCGCCCGATCTGCGTGGCGGAGCGGCCCTCGTCGTAGCGGGCTTGATCGCCGACGGGACGACCGAGGTTTCGGCCATCCATCATATCAAGCGCGGCTACGAGCAGTTTGTCGAAAAGCTGCAGGCGCTCGGCGCGCATGTCGAGCATGCTACCGTCCCCGATCCCGTCATCTACTAATACAGGTTGCCTATGTTTAATAAAAAGCCCCTCGCGGATACCACCGCCCGAAGACCCTCAACTGGTGCGCAGGCCAAGATCTATAGTCGCGATAACGTGGCTCGATATTCCGAGCGCGCTCGTCAACGTCGTCGTAGCCACACGATTCGTCACGTCGCGCTCATTGTCGTGCTTGGCGTGCTGCTGAGTGCCACTACCGCTGCCGGCCTGTGGTTTGCCACCATTATGGGCAAGCTCGGCGATTCTAATGTCATTACCGACAATCTGCGTCGGGTTCTGGTTGACACCGATGAGGCAAAGGATCCGTTCTACGTGCTGCTTCTTGGCACCGACGGCCGTCCGGGCGAGGATACGTATCGTGCCGACTCGATTATCCTGGCACGCATCGACCCCACGCAAAAGCAGGCGACGCTCATTTCCGTTCCGCGCGACACCAAGGTCGAGTACAAGGGCGAGACCATGAAGATCAACGCCTGCCATACCGTTGGCGGCGCCGAGGCCATGGTCGAGGCGGTCAACGAGCTGTGCGGTGTTCAGATTTCCCACTATGCCGAGGTCAGCTTCGACGGTATGCAGGCACTGATTGATTCGGTTGGCGGTATCGACATTAACGCAACCGATGATGTTGACGACCCTGAGCACCTGGATATTAAGATTACCGCTGGCCAGCAGCATATGGACGGTGCCACCGCCCTTACCTATGCCCGCTGCCGCTACACCTATGCCGACGGCGATTACACGCGCATGCGCCACCAGCGTCAGGTGCTTGGCGCCCTTGCCAACCAGATTCTCAATAACTTCGATGCCACGAAGATCTTTGGCCTGGTTAATTCGCTGTCCGATATGCTCGTAACCGATATGAGCGTTCAGGATATCGTGGCTACGGTCAACGCCATGCGCGGTATGGATGTCGACGGTATCTACTCGGCCAACCTGCCCTCGTACGCCGACGACAGCACCATGATCGACGGCGTGAGCTATGTCTTTGTCTACGAAGACGAGCTTAAGGAAATGATGGCCCGTGTCGACGCCGGCAAGGATCCCAAGGGTCCCAACACCATGGGTCTTTCCGACGGTTCCAGCTCTACGATCGGCGACCTGAACAACAACACGTCTGACGATTACGCAAACGGTACCGCAACCTCATCGGTCAGCTCTGACGATTCCGATGACTCAAGCGATTCGAGCGATTCGGACTACTACGAAGAGCCCACCGGCGACGGCAACGGCTACGAAGCCAATTATTAGGGTTACGCGGGCTTACCAGCCCGCGTAACCAGTTGACGCTGCAAACCCGCCAGAGCGGCAATCTGCCTTTCAACTTCGGCGGCATGATCAAAAGATCAATGCCGCCTCGTTTCAAGGCACCTTGCTCGCTCTGTCGGGTTTTCGCTGTCGTTGCCAAAACATCGGCGTTGCCTTGGTCCGGACTAGTCGTTGGGTAGTCATTGGGGACGTTTTTAAACGACTAGTCAAACAAGAACCTCCCCAATGACTACCTACAAAGCGAGAGTGGATGTCGTCATTTTGCGGCACTTGGGGACGTTCCTTTTGTGCCGGCAGTTTGGGACACTCCTTGCGTTAAGAGGCTGGCGTGCGTCGACCTGTTCTCATTGCAGCAAAAAAATCGCCCCGTTCTCGGTTGAGGACGGGGCGGTTTGTCTTTTAGGCTTGAGCGGCCAGGCTTATGCAAAGCGGGCGACGAGCTCCTGGAGCACGTCGGTCATCTTGACGAGCGA
>CABQHT010000120.1 GCA_902464035.1 uncultured Collinsella sp.
TTCCTGACGCGCACGACCATCGACGCCTTTGTCGAGTACGCCAAGTTCTGCTTTGCCGAGTTCACCGAGGTCAAGCACTGGTTTACCTTTAACGAGATTCCCGCGACCGCCGAGGGCAGCTTTATTGTTGGCAACTGGCCGCACGGCGAGAAGTATCGCCTGGACAAGGCCTTCCAGCTCATGCACAACATGATGGTGGCCCACGCCAAGGCTGTCGTCGCCTTCCATGAGGGCGGCTTTGAGGGCGAGATCGGCATTGTCCAGAACCTGGAGCCCAAGTATCCCCTCGACCCCAACAACGCCGCCGACTGCGAGGCAGCTCGCATGGCCGACGTCATCAACAACCGCTGGGTACTCGACGCCACCTTCCGCGGCCACTATGCAGCCGACACCATGGAGGCTGCGACCAAGCTGGCCCATATCGCCGGCGGCGAGCTCGACGTCCGCGACGAGGACATCGCCGCGCTGACCGCCGCGCTCCCCTACAACGATTGCCTGGGTGTCAACACCTACAAGTGCCAGTTCCTGCGTGCCGCCGAGGGCGAAAACGACATCAACCACAATGGCACCGGCGACAAGGGCTCCTCGCGCTGGTTCCTCAAGGGCGTGGGCGAGTCATGCGTGCGCGAAGGCGTACCCACCACCGACTGGGACTGGATTATCTATCCCGAGGGCCTCTACGACCTGCTGCTCCGCATTAAGAACGATTACCCCAACTACAAGAAGATCTATATCACCGAGAACGGCATGGGCTATAAGGACGACTTCGAGGACGGCTTTATCGACGACGCCCCTCGCATCGATTACATGCGCCAGCATCTCGCGTGGGTTCTCAAGGCAATCGACGGCGGCGTGAACGTCGACGGCTACTTTGTGTGGTCGCTGCAGGACCAGTTCTCCTGGACCAACGGCTATAACAAGCGTTACGGCCTGTTCTACATCGACTTTGAGACCCAGAAGCGCTATCCCAAGGCGAGCGCGTACTGGTACAAGAACGTCGCGGAGACCGGCCTACTTATGGCCTAATCCCGCTGCACACCCCCCCTGTCGGACGCATGTGAGCCCCCCACGGGCTCACATGCGGCCTTTTTTCTTTGATTCGGCTGGCACCGCGCGTTTGTCTTAATCCGTAACATCTAGCAGGGTTTTTCGATCCTAACTGTTACAGATCAAGACAAACGGATGGGCTGCCCTGCAAGATCTCAATCCATAACATCTAGACCGATTTTTGCCGCCCAGATGTTACAGAACGAGACAAACCCGTGACCCGTTCCAACAAAATCTCAATCTGTAACATCTAGCCGAGTTTTTCGCCCCTAGCTGTTACAAATTGAGACAATTAGATGGTGGAATCAAATCTTTCCACGCAGCCATGAAACGCGGTCTCTAGTTTTCGGTATCACGAACAGACTTTCGGTATCATTTCATAGTATTATGATACCGAAAGTCTGTTCGTGATACCGAAAGGAACCCCATGCGCCAGTTCGATTACGCCACAGTTCCAGCGGAGCTCGAAATAACTCCAATCACTAACCTCCTTCTCTCGATACGCGAGCATAAAGGCAGGCAGCTTATTCTGAGCCAAGTCAAACCTGAGCTTCTGTCATCTCTTATGGAGGAAGCAAAAATTCAAAGCACCCAATCCTCCAACGGACTTGAAGGAATCGTTACCACTCAAAAAAGACTCAAAGCGATCATGGCGTATTCCACCAAACCAAGCTCCCGTGCAGAGGAAGAGATCGCTGGATACCGAGACGTTCTATCGCTTATTCACGAGTACCACGATTCCATTCCCATCACGCCGTCGGTCATTCTGCAGCTACATCGTGACCTCATGGCACACACAGCCATCTCATATGGCGGTCATTGGAAAGATAGCGATAACGAAATCGTCTCCATCGATGATCAAGGTAATCGATATGTACGCTTTAGGCCCCCTTCGGCCCTAGCAACCCCGGGGCTTATCGAAGAAGCTTGTAAATCTCTTAACGACGCTTTATCTCGCCAAGCCTGCGACCCTCTCCTTATATCATTCCGCTTCATCTTTGATTTTGTCAGCATTCACCCCTTCAACGATGGCAATGGCAGGATGAGCCGACTCCTCACGACGTTGCTGCTCGAAAAGACTGGATACGACGTTGCACGTTATATCAGCATCGAACGACTCATCGAGGACAACAAGGCGCTTTATTACAACGCCCTCGCCGCTAGCTCCACCGGATGGAATGAAAATCAAAACACGGAGGCACCCTTTATCCGTTTCATGCTCGGAACCACTTTGGCGGCCTACCGACAGCTCGAGGAGCGCACCTTGGTAAGATCCAGTCTCCGCCCCGCGTCGAAGCAAGACCGAATCGCCGTTCTATTTCAGCAAAGACCCGGCGTCATAAAGAAATCCGACATCCAGTCCAATAGCCCCGATATCAGCGAAGTGACGATAAAGCGGACCCTCAGCCAGCTTGTTAGTTGCGGTGCAATCGAAAAAACTGGAGCAGGTCGTTCAACGGGCTACATACTCAAAGACGCCCATGCTCTGGAATTATTCATGCGATCCACAACACCCGATGGCGAACAAGCAGTTACAAAAGAATCCCCAAAGGATAAGCTCCTTGAGCGCATGAACCGAGCCGAGGATGAAAGCGTCGAGGGACTCTACGAAGACTACAATTCATTCTCAAGGGACATCAGGGCAAAATACGGAATCTAGTCATTTCTCGAAATGGC
>CABQHT010000121.1 GCA_902464035.1 uncultured Collinsella sp.
TCGGTCGCCGTGTTCGGCTGCTATAAAAACCTGGCGACGCCCGATCGCCAACAGCTCATGGATAACTATGCCGAGTACGAGGCATGCCTGAACTTTGCCAAGATGCTCGGCGGCTGCCCGGTGGGCACCGAGACCGGTCGTCCCAACGTGCAGAACGCTGTGGCGGACGATCGCATGACCGACGAGGCACTCGACGCATTTGTGGAGGGTCTCAAGTATGTCTGTGGTCGTGCCGAGGCAATGGGCGGTCAGATTTTGATCGAGCCTGGCTGGAATGAGACGGTCAACACGCCCCAGCGTTGCCGCGAGGTGCTCGAGCGCGTGCCGAGCTCGGCGCTCGGTGTGATTTACGACCCGGTGTCGCTGCTGCATCCGAGCGTTGTCGACGAGGCGCAGGAGATTACCTCGCGCATGCTCTATCTGTGCGGCAGCAAGGTCCGCGTGCTGCATGCCAAGGACTACGAGGTCGTGAACAACGAGGATGAGGCCGGCTGGTGCGATGGCACGGGTTCGCGTCTGGTGTGCCATGGCGTGGGCGAGACGGGTCGTTACGACTTTGAGCCCGTCGTTGCCTGGGCCGCCGCTGCCTGTCCGGGCATTCCGTGTGTGGTCGAGAACAGCGTGCCGGCGACGGCGGCCGGTTGCCTGACGACGCTCGAGCGTATGTCTGCCTGCTGCGAAGGCGCGCATCGGGAGATGTAGCGTGGCTGGCGGCCGCTATGGACGGCTGGGCTAGCCGGTACTGGGCAGCATCTGGAACTGCCCGTTATTGTGTTGGTGCGAATCAGAGGGGAATCGCGTGGCTATCCACATTGTCGAGGAAGCAAATCGTTGTCTGGGTTGTAAAAGGGCGTTCTGCCAGATCAAGGGCTGTCCGGTTCAGACGCCTATTCCGCAGGTCATCGATCTGTTTAAGCAGCGTCGTCTGGAGGAAGCAGGCGAGCTGCTGTTCCAGAACAACCCCATGAGCGCGGTCTGCTCCATGGTGTGCAACCATTCGGGCCAGTGCGAGGGTTCGTGCGTCCAGGGTCGCAAGGGCACGCCGGTGCATTTCTCGAGCATCGAGAACTATATCTCCACGGCGTACCTCGACCGCAAGGAGTGGAAGCCTGCGCCGTCGTGCGGCAAGCAGGTCGCCGTGGTCGGCTCGGGCCCTGCCGGCATTACCGTGGCTATCAAGATGGCCCAGCTGGGCTGCGCGGTCACCGTGTTTGAGCAGCGCCCCGAGATCGGCGGCGTGCTGGAGTACGGCATCCCCGAGTTCCGTCTGCCGCGCTCGCTGGTGCAAAAGTACCGCCACGTGATGTGCTCGCTCGGCGTGCGCGTGCGTCCCTCGACCACCATCGGCGGCGCGCTGCATATCGACGATCTGCTGCGCGACGGCTATGACGCGGTCTTTGTGGGCACCGGCACTTGGCGCGCCCGCAAGCTGGGGATTCCCGGCGAGTCGCGCGGCAACGTGCTGTTTGGCATCGACTATCTGGTCGACCCCACGAGTGTGGCGATCGGACAGAACGTGGCGGTTATCGGTGCCGGCAACGTTGCCATGGATGTGGCCCGCACGGCACTGCGTTCGGGTGCCCGCAAGGTTACCGTGTATGCCCGCTCGCGCCATATCTCTGCTATCGATGATGAGGTCGAGCTGACCGAGCTCGACGGTGCCGAGATCGTATGCGGTAAGGCCATCTGCGCTATCGACGATAACGGCCCGGTTTTCGAGACGGCCATCTTCGACGAGGACAACAACGTGGTGGGCTACGAGGAAGAGCTCGACCATGCCGCGGCAGATACCATCGTCATTGCGGCCTCGCAGGTGCCCAAGGACAAGCTCGTGCTTACGACGGGCGGCCTGGAGACCGACCATCGCGGTCTGCTTTCGGTCGATGAGCAAGGCATGACCACCGTGCCCGGCGTCTTTGCCGCTGGCGACGTGGTCAATGGCCCGCTCACCGTGGTCCATGCCGTGGCCGGCGCCAAGCTTGCCGTCGAAGGCATGACATCCTACCTGGGCCTCTAATCCATCCCACCCTTATCAGTTGCGGTGAAATACGGACTGTTTTGGCTGTCAAAAGCCTCAATTGCTCCGTATTCCACCGCAACTTTTTTGTGGGTCGAGCAAAAGGTAGGGGAGTGCGTGCGGCTGTGCGCCGGGCGGTTGCTGGTACGATAGGGGAATCAGCAAGTGCCGCCACGCGGCTCAAACGAAAGGAAGCTTGTATGGAGTCCTCCGCCTATCCGATGCTCTTTAGCCCGATCAAGGTCGGTACGACCGAGGTCAAGAACCGTGTCTTTATGCCGCCGGTGTCCACCAACCTGGCCGACCACGGCTATGTGACCGACGACTTGGTCGATCACTACCGCGCTCGTGCCAAGGGCGGCGTGGGCCTCATCATTACTGAGGTCGTGACCGTCGAGCCCACCTATACCTACCTGCCGGGCGATATGTGCTGCTATGACGACACGTTCATTCCCGGTTGGGAAAAGCTCGCCGCCGCCGTGCACGAGTACGGCTGCAAGATCATGCCGCAACTCTTCCACCCCGCCTACATGGCCTTTAACATCCCGGGCACGCCGCGCCTGATCGCCCCTTCCTTCGTGGGCCCGTCCTACGCCCGCGAGGCACCGCGCCCCATTACAGTTGACGAGATTCACGAGCTCACGCACCAGTTTGGCGACGCTGCCGTGCGTATGCAGAAGGCCGGCGTCGATGGCGTCGAGG
>CABQHT010000122.1 GCA_902464035.1 uncultured Collinsella sp.
TTGACCGTCCGCGCATCATGGGCGTCCTCAACGTGACGCCCGATTCGTTTAGCGATGGCGGCGAGCACTTTGATCCGGACGCCGCGATTGAGTACGGCTTGGCGATGCTCGACGCCGGCGCCGATATCATCGACGTGGGCGGCGAGTCCACGCGTCCCGGCTTTACCCCGGTCAACCCCGATGAGGAGGCGCGTCGCGTGCTGCCCGTCGTGCGCGCACTGGCCAAGGAGGGCGCCATCGTTTCGATCGATACGCGCCATGTGGCGGTTGCCAAGGCGGCCGTGCGCTGCGGAGCCTCGATCGTCAACGATGTGACGGGCTTCACCGATCCCAAGATGATTGAGTTTGTTAAGACGAGCACTTGCGGTGTCATCGTGATGCATGCCGGCGAGGTCGCTGCTCCCGCTCGCACGCACGCGACGGTGCAGCTCGATACCTCGGCCGCGGCGTTTGTTGCCGAGAAGGCGCGCGAGGCGGCTGCCGAGGCCGCGCGCGAGGCTGAAAAGCCGGGCCGCCGCCGTCGCGGCAAGTTGCTGGGCGAGCCTAAGTCGGAGGCCAAGCTTCCGGGCGGCGTGGTGCAGCCCTCGCTGCCGTTTGGTGACCCGGAGCCCGCGGCCGAGCCTGCAGCCGGGCAGGAGCAAGAGACGCCGGCCGCCGAGCAGGTTGCCCCCGCCGCCGAGACCGTCGCGCCCGCTGCCGCCGAGACGGCGCCGGAGCCCAGCGACCACCTGGCCGCCATGATGCGCCGCAGCGCCCGCCGCGAGGAAGCCTACGTGCCCACCTCGCAGCTCCGCCGCTTTACCCTGCCCGATTCGGCGCCCATCATGCGCCGCGTCATGGGCTTCCTTTCCGACCAGGCCCGCACGCTCATCCATGCCGGCGTGTCGCGCGACCGCATCTGCATCGACCCCGGTCCGGGCTTTGGCAAGTCGGCCAACGAGGACATCGTCATCCAGCGCGAGACCGCCAAGATGGCATCGCTGGGCTATCCGCTCATGTGCGCCGTGTCGCGTAAGCGCTTTGTGGGCGCCGTCTCGGGCGTGACCGAGGCCGCCGCGCGCGATGCCGCCACGTTTGGCGTGTGTCTGGGTGCGATCCAGGCCGGCGCCAACATCGTGCGTGTGCACGATGTCGCCGGCTTTGCGCAGTTCCTGAACGGTTACTGGGCCGTCGCCAAGCCGCAGCCGCGCCGCGCGTTTGTGGCCGTGGGATCCAACCTGGGGCATCGCTGCGACAACATCCGCGCCGCGCGCGACATGATCGCTGAGATCCCGCTCACCTGCGTGTCCAACTGCTCGCGCATCTACGAGAGCGAGCCGGCCTACGAGACGCGCCAGGATGCGTTTGCCAACGCCGTCATCGAGATTAAGACCGAGCTGGCGCCGCTGGTGTTGCTCGACGAGCTTATGAAGATCGAGGCCGAGCTGGGCCGCGACCGTTCCAAAAAGGCCAAGGCCAACGGCCCGCGTACCATCGACCTGGACCTGCTGTGGATGGATGGCGAGACCCACGGCGGCAAGAAGCTGCGCCTGCCGCATCCGCTCATCGGCGAGCGCGACTTTGTGCTGGTGCCGCTCGAGGACCTGATGCACGATCCGGCGCGGTTCTTCCGCTACAACGGCGTCGAGGTCAAGGAGCCCGAGGACCGCGTGGGCCATATCGTGGGCGAATTGGGGCGTATGTAGATGATCGAGATGAATGCTGTTGCCGCCGGTACCGAGCTCGATGCCGCGCGCGACGCGGGTCGCGAGGGCGTGTCCGCGGGCTGGTGCGCGTGGAGCGCGGGCGACGCATCGCTGACGTTTTCGCTGGTCGTGCGCCCCGATGTGAACATGCATGTGTTTCACGGCCTGCCGTTTGTGGCCGCGATGGGCATGATGGATGCGCTCGCGGGCACGGCCGCAACGCCGGGCCTGGGGCTTGCCGGCAAGGTGGGTATCCAGTGGCCGAGCGATATCGTGTGCGGTGCGCCTGCGTTTGAGACGTCGTTCGCGCGCGTCGCCGTCAACGGTGGCGCTGGTGCCGCGGGCATGTTTGCCGCGGTGACGGTGGATATCGAGCGTGCGGCGTTGAGTGAGCTTGGTGTGGATATGACCGACGAGGCGCTGGTTGAGGCGCTGGCAGCGGCGGTTCTCACTCGCGTTGACACCTGGGCGGTTGCCGCCAACACACCACAGGGCACTGCCGGCCCGCTGGCTCCGGTGCTGGGCGAGTACTTTGACATGGTGCCACTGCTGGGTCGTCAGGTCGCGGCGGTGTCGCCCAATGGTCTGCCGCTCGCAGTCGGTGTGTTTGCGGGCCTGGACATCTGGGGTCGCGCGACCATCAAGACCGATGCCGGCGAGCAGGAGTTTCCGCCCGAGGCCGTACGAATCCGCGGCTTGTAGCGCGGGTCCGCTCACACAGATAGCCGTGACAACAAAGCCCTCCTCGGCCTTGCGCCGGGGAGGGCTTTGCGTGACCCGAGAGAATGGCTACCTTCGGCTTAATCCTATTCCTCAAAACTGAAAAATTTTCGATTTTGAGGAATAGGATTTAGCCAGCTCGACCTTTCACGAGGTATATTCGTTGCAGAGTCTATTCCTCAAAACTGAAAAAATTTCAATTTTGAGGAATAGCAACGAAAGACCGCAGGGAGGCACCAATGAAACTCATCAATAGAACGTCATATATGGACAC
>CABQHT010000123.1 GCA_902464035.1 uncultured Collinsella sp.
GTAGCCCAGATCTTGATGGCATCGGGGTTCTCGCGCAGGCGACGACGGACGGCCTTGCGCAGATCCCAAGGACCATCGACCTGGTCGCCCCAGGGGTGGGATTCCTTGTTGAGCTCCTGGGTGCAGTGGTGAGAGTCACCGTGACCGGCAACGCGGCAGAAGCCGAGGCCGGTTGCCAGAACGCGCGGGCCCTTAAAGACGCCCTTGTCGATGCAGTCACGGATCTGGATACCAAAGCGGCCGATCTCGCAGACGGTGGTGAGGCCGTGGGTGAGGCAGTCGTAGGCCTGCTTGACGGCGACGGCCTGCTTCTCGAGGAGCGGCTGCATGACCCAATCGGTGTCATCGTCGGTCAGGTTGCCCGAGAAGTGCAGGTGGGTGTCGATCAGACCGGGAAGGACGGTCTTGCCGGCGGCGTCGATGACCTCAACGCCCTCGGGAAGGTCCTGCATGGCGCCGGCGTACTCGATCTTGCCGTTGTCGTCGACGAGAACGAGGGAGTTCTCGACCGGCTCGGCACCGGTACCGTCGATGAGCTTGCCGCCAACGATTGCATACTTAGTGGACATGGTTCCTCCTTATGGATCCATATGGTGGGCGAGGCCGTGTTGGGTTAAGGCCTCACAAAGCTACCCAAGTGGTGCCGGGTTCGGTGCGCGGGAGAGAGGATTCCGCGCACCCGATCCGCCCCGGCTAGGCGTTACTTTTTGCGGGAATTGGTGAAAGCCATGAGGGCCAGGCCAATAGCCAGCCAGCCGATCACGATGCTCCACTCCACCATGTTGAGGGAGGCGGGAGAGAACGGGATCACGAGCAGGCCGATGATGATGGCGCAGGCAGCAACAGCGAGACTGATGCCAAACTTGCCGCCGGGCACCTCGTAGGGACGAGGCAGGTCGGGCTCGGTAAAGCGCATGCGCAGGCAAGCGAGGGCGACCATGCCGCAGGAGAAGATGAAGGCGAGAGCCGACACGTTGGTCAGAGGGATGAGCATGTTCTTGCCCAGGAACGGACCGACGACGGTGATGACGGCCAGAACGACGCAGGCGAGCTTGGGAGCGCCGGACTTGGGGTCGACCTCAGCGAACTTCTCGGGCAGCTGGCCCTTGCGGCCCATGGCGAGCATGATGCGGCTCGTGGCGCCATAGAAGGAGTTCATCGGGCCCATGGGTCCAAGCGTGGCGATGACGAGCATGGCCAAGTACAGGAGCATGTTGATGCCCTTGAGGCAGGCGAGTGCGGGAACCGGGCTCTTAACGAACTCATGCCAGTCGAGGATGGTGCCGAACGAGTAGATGCAGACCATGTAGAAGCCGCCGGCGGCCAGCAGGGCCAGGGAGATGATCTTGCCGAACTTGTTCCAGTTGAGGCCCTCGGCTGCTTCCTCAGCCTGCTGAGGAATGGTATCGAAGCCGGCGTAGAAGAACGGGGTCAGAACCAGGACCGACACGATGCCGGCGAACAGGCTGGTGCCCTCGGTAGCGGCCTTGCCGCCGCCAGCACCGGTGACCTGGGAGAACACGGGCATGGCGTGTTCCGGCGAACCGGTGAACAGCGAGACACCCATGGCGAGCAGCATGCCGCAGAGCAGGGCCTTGGTCAGGAAGGCCTGGAGCTTGGCGGCCGAGCTGGCACCGCGGAAATTGAGGAAGATGACGTAGGCCGCAAAGCCGAGCGCGATCAGCGTCGGGAACAGGTAAACGTCGGCGCCCAGGATGGTATAGAGCTTGACGGCACGCAGCCACTCAAGACCGGGCAGGCTGCCGAACATCTCGGACACGAGGGTCGAGATGGCGATTGCCTCCCACGGGCACAGGATGCCGTTGCCCAGGGCCAGGAGCCAACCGGTGATGTAGCTCAGCGTACGGCCAAAGCTACGATCGACATACTCGACGATGCCGCCCGAGATGGGGATAGCAGCCGTGAGCTCACCGAAAACAGCTCCGACGGGCACGAGGAAGATTGCACCCAAGAGGAATGCGATCATAGCGGGAACGGGACCGCCGCCCACGACCATCCAGTCGCCGACCTGCAGGACCCAACCGGTACCGATGATGGCACCGAAACCGATGGTGAAGAAGTTCCAGAGCGAAAGCGTTTTCTTCATGCCACCGTTACCTTCGACTGCAACTTCTGCGTTCTTGTCCGCCATTATTCCCCTCCTTTCCTTATTGACGCCTCTTTGGCGTCACCCCTTGCGCGGTCTGTTTTGCCGCGCGCTTTTATTTCGTGGCTTTAAGATACGGCCTTGGCACAGCAGCGCCGCTTGTGGCTCGACCGAAGGCAGAACTGCAAAACGAGCGGTGCCGTTTTTGGGACGAGCGGCGGGAGACGTCATTCGTCTTGGACGCTTTCATCTTGTCTGCTTTTGAAGACCTGTTGCCGTGACGCTTGGCGCGCGGCGCGGCAACGTTCATACCATTTGTCAGGCTTTTGGCGCACATACCCATGTGTCGTGCATCTTTTTATGTAGGATAGACAAGTTACACATGAGGCAAGGTGATTCGAATGGCATACGGATACAATGACGGCGACCAACGGCCACAAAGCGTGCGCCTTGCCGGCCGCACCACGCCAACGCCCAGAAGCACCTCCGACAACGACAACCCGCAGCGCCCCCAAGAGCAACTCGGGGCTTCTTCGCGG
>CABQHT010000124.1 GCA_902464035.1 uncultured Collinsella sp.
CCTATACGCCGCACCATTTGAGATTAAAGCTCCCGGCAACGGGGGCTTTTCTTTTGCGCCAGCTTGAGTGCTTTCGTCCAAAGGGACGATTTACTGTCGACTCGTGTAAGATTCCGAGTAGATGTCACGACTTATTCGCGACCACTCCTTCTTCAAGCGACCGATCAGGGTGATATTCCGTGGCAGAGCGTCCGACATACAAGCTCAGGTTTCTCGATCCCAAGAAGCGCTTTCCGGCGATGCCCGAGCAGCCTGCGGGACGCTCATATGGCGTGGTCTGGAAACTCTTTGGCGAGGATCAGCATGAATCTTGTTATGTCGTCGAGTTCGTTGGCAAAAGTCATGTGTCGCTTTTGGGCTACGTAAGCGTTTCGGGTGAGGTGTACAAGGTGGACCGCCCCGTCAGCGAGGCTCCGCTGCCCAACGATCCCGACATGGAACTGGTCCTTGACGAGTCGGATTCCAGTATTGGTGAGATTATGGTAAGGAAAGCCAACGGTGCAATGCGCGCGTGTGCGCAAACTGCCGGCTCTCCCGAAGGCCCCATGCGCGAGCAGTCCGACCACGAGACATGGAATTCGACCCGCGCCCTTCCTTACGGTGAGTTCATGGCCTCGATGTTCTTGCGCTACGTGATATTTGCCAACTCCGAAAGCGCTATTGTGAACACGGCGGGCGTCGACGGTCTCGATGCGGACATGCAAAACGTTGTCGACAAGATCAAGCTCGTAAAGTTGCCCGAGCCGGTCGAGGTGTTTTTGGGCTTTAACACGACACCGCTACCTGACGCTATCGAGACACTGCTCTACCGCGTTGACCATGCCGAGAATCCGAGCGGTATCGAGCGCTATGCCGCCGCCCTTATGAGTGAAATTGACTTGCCCCGCTTGCGCACCATCGCCGCTAAGTCCGAGATGAGCCTGGCTCGCATCGATCGCTCAAAGCTTTTCTATCTCAATTTTGATCGCAGCCTGCTGGACCAGGACGAGATTGACATGCTGCTCGCCATCGAGTGCCGTCTCAACCGCCTCTCCGGCATCCTTGAGCGCATCGGGGCCGGATTGGTCCCTGCGGCATCCTCGCCGAGCCTTGAGGGCTGCGCGCTCTTTGATGCGTGGCATATCGCCAAGACGACCAACGATGTTCCCCGACTGCTCGATACGGCCTCGAGCGATAACCCGTGGGGCAAACCGGGTACGGTGGCTTGCCAGCCGGGCGGTGAGTGGGATGTGCGTACCCGCTTCGCGCGTATTGTCGAGGCACTTAACGTGGTCACGCGGCTCGACTATACCTATCGGGCAAACGTTGCCGAGGGGATCATGCTCGTTCGGTTTGGGCAGTCTGTCGTTGATGCTATGCCACAACGTGAATACGACGCTCAAGATGACGCCTGGCGCGAGTTGGACGAGGACACGCGCGCGATCTGGGCCGCGGAGCACGATGCGCGCGTGGCACTCACGCTTGCGGCAGCGTGTTTTGCCGCGGGCACCTGCATCACGCGCTGCTATGTGCAGATTGCTGCTCCCGACAGTGAGCAGGGCGAGCGCGTTGTCGCAACGTATTTCTTTGGGCGCGCGGCCTATCTGGCCGATTGCGTGCCTGTCGCCAAGGATCTTGAGAGCATGGACATGGACGATATGCCGTGCAAGCGTGTGCTTGAGGCATATGAGTCAACCGCTCCGGAGACGATTGAACCTGCGGAGGTTCATGCTCGTCCGCGTGATGACCATCGCATACTGCCGCCGGCGGTGCGCGATCTGCTGCTTGCCGATACGGCTGACGAGCTGGAGGTCATGGAAGAGGACGACGACCCATACGTGGCCCGTGTTGTTGAATTGCGCGAGCAGGCAAAAGTCGACCGTACAGGTGCTTTTGAAGGTTTTTCCCGTCTTGTTGAGGAGTTGGAGGCCAAGTGCGCCGTCGCCGAGCTTTTGGCGACAGGTCCGGTTCAAACGCAGTTTTGCGATAACCAGCTGGTGCGCATGGTGCTACCGGTGTTGGAAGAAGACCGCTCTGTGCGAATCCTTCGTGCGCCCGATGCGCTGTACTTTGCCCAGCATGAGATCTGCAGCTTTTACGCCGAGCAAGAGGACTTTGAACGAGCACTGCCCGAGGTGCGCCATCTTTACGATCTGGCGCGCTCGTCCATGCAGTCGCACTTTGCGCTCATCAACGTGCTTGCGCGTCTGGAGCGCTTTGACGAGATTATCGAGGTGGCGCGCCACGGCCTACGTATTGCCAGCGATCGTTCTGCAATCGGCTACCTGTTCTATCGCTTGGCGTTTGCCTATTGGAATTGCGATCAGCTCGACCTGGCGCTGGCTTGTTACCGTCTGGTGCCGCGCGGCGAGGAGTCGGGCAGCAGCGCGCTGGAAGAAATGCAGGGCCTTATGAACGAGATGGGCGTCAGCGAGCGTCCGACGTTCGAGGAAGCGGTCGAGACCATCCACAAGGCTGGACTAGAGCTGCCGCCAGTGTCCGCCGTGACGAATCAGCTGGCAGATGCCGCTGTGCAACTGGTCGACAACGGGTTCTTTTTCCTGGCACGCGGTTGCATCTTCCAAATGTGGCGCACCATGGGCAACGACGAGCTCGGCTCCCTCAACCGCTCGCTGGGGTAGG
>CABQHT010000125.1 GCA_902464035.1 uncultured Collinsella sp.
GTGATCTGCGTAATGTCCACCTTGCGGCGGCTGCGCGCGCGGTTGGCGTCCATGCGGGCGTTGAGGTCGGCGATTGAGAACACGGCCAGGTTGGCATCGGGCACCACCACGCCCTGCGGCAGGGCGGCATCCACAAAGGTCACGCGTCCGCGCGAGATGGTGGGCACGGCGGCACCGGCGGCAGCCTGGGCCGCGCCCGCCTCGAGCGAGCGGGCGTTGAGCGCGTCGGCCTTACGCTCGTGAATGGAAGCATGGGCCTCCTGGCGTGCGGCACGGTCGGCAGAATCCGCCGTTGCCACGCGTACGCGCTCGCCAATAACGCCGGCGTTTTCGGGCGCGGCCGTCAACGACTCCTCAAAGGTAATGCCCTCGTCGCCAAAGGTGAGCTCCATCGACTCGCGCGCACCGCGGTCAGGGATGGCAAATACGCAGGCATAGCGCTTGCCCACGACCTCCTGGATGCGCGTCATAAAGCGATTGTCCGAGCCCGCAATGGCCGGCTGCTCAATCTTGAGCTCTGCCGTCACCGCACCGCCGGCACGAATCAGGCTCACGTAGTTCAGGCGCTGCTGAGCACCAAAATCGAGCTGCTGGGCACGTACATACAGGCCATCCAGTCGGTCAATCCCCGCCTCGCCGGCACGCGCCTCGATATCCTCGTAGGCACGCAGGCAATCGTCGAACAGCGAGCGCGGCTCGGACAGCACCACGAGCGCCTTGCCGCTCACGTGCGCCAGCGGGCTCACGGTCTGGCCGTACATCACCGGCAAAAAGCGATCGAGCTCGGGCGTGACGATGCGCGCATCCACCATCTCGAGCAGCGCCGCCAGTTTGCTGTCGTCCTGGCTGGCACGATAGAGCGCCACATGCATGTTGTGGACGGCGTCGTCGGTGAGTGCGAGCTCGCGACAGGGGAAGATCTCGATGCTGTCCTCGTTGCCGATGGTCTGGCCCGTGGAACTCACCATGCGGCGGATACGGTCGATCTCGTCGCCAAAAAACTCGATGCGCACGGGCGCCTTTTCCTGTGCGGGAAACACCTCGACGGTGTCACCGTGCACGCGGAACAGGCCGGGTGCATCGGCGGCGCCGGCATTGGTGTAGCCCATGCCCACCAGGCGCTGCGGCACCTCGTCAAAAGGGATCTCCTCGCCCACCGCAAAGGTCGTGGACTCCCAGTAGCGGCTCTCGACCGGCGGCACGCAGCGCAGCAGTGCGCGGGCCGAGGCGACCATAATGCAGTTGTCGCCGCGCACGATGCGCCCGAGCGCCTCGCAGCGCTGCGCCACCACGGCGTCGTCGGGCGCCTGCTCGCGCCACGGATAGTCCTTGCGCTCGGGGAAGCGGCACACGTGCGCCAGCCCCACATAGGCGGCAAGGCTGCGGGCGGCACGATCGGCCGCGTCCTCGCCGCTCACAATGTAGACCGTGGGGCGCGGACGGCGCGCAAACTGGGCGGCAGCCATAAGCGTGCGACCCGACTGAGACACGGCCAGCGTCACGTCCTCGCCAGAATCGAGCCCGGCCTCGACGGTCTGCAGTGCCTCGGCAGTGTAGAGCTGCGCGGCTATACGGTGAATGAGCATGCTGTTCCTCCGGCATCGCAACGCCAAAAGCCCGCCGGGGCAAGCTCGGCGGGTCGTACGTCAAATACATTGTCTGTCATGGTAGCGCATGGAGAGAACTCCGGCTCAAGGGCAAACCCGGCCCCGCAAAAAACGCCAGACGAAGATGCGTTCCGCCCTACCCCGTCACGCGCACGCTGGGGCACAAATCTGCCAGCGGACACTCGCCGCACTTGGGTTTGCGGGCGTCGCAGATCTCGCGACCGAAGGTAATCCACTGATGGTTGACCGACTCCCAATACTCGTGCGGCAAAATCTTGAGCAGATCCTGCTCGGTCTTGAGCGGCTCCTTGGCATGCGTCTTGGGACTTAACATCAGGCGGTGCGCAATGCGGTTGACGTGCGTGTCCACCGCAATGCCCTCCACGATGCCATACCCCACGTTGAGCACGATGTTCGCCGTCTTGCGCCCCACGCCCGGCAGCTTTACAAGCTCCTTCATGTCGGCCGGCACCTCGCCGCCATAGTCGGCGACGATCATCTGCGCGGCCTCGACGGCATGCTTGGCTTTGCTCTTGTAGAAGCCGAGTGACTTGATGGTGTCTGCCACGTCAGCCACGCTCGCCCCGGCCATGGCCTCGGGCGTGGGCCACTTGGCAAACAGCCGTGGCGTCACCTTGTTGACCTGCGCATCGGTCGTTTGCGCCGAGAGTAGCACCGCGATCAGCAGGCGGAAGGGATTCTCGTGGTCCAAAAAGCACTCGACCGGGCCATAGCGACGGTTGAGGCGCTCGCACACCTCGATGGCGCGCTCGCGCTTGGCGGCATTGGTCTCGCGTGGCATAACGACTCCTCGGCTCAACGGCACAATAAACTTATGGGCACAATTGTCCCACGTCCGAGACGCTTACGCCTCCAAGAAAGCGCCCGTCTGGCGACTCCACAGGCTCGCGTACTCGCCACCCGCCTCGACGAGCTGCGCATGCGTGCCGTCCTCGACAATCTCACCATCGGCCAGCACCACAATGC
>CABQHT010000126.1 GCA_902464035.1 uncultured Collinsella sp.
GTCCATGCGCGCGGACGCGACTTTCACGAGTAGTCAATTTGGGACGGGGCTCTTTTAGCTGCTTTTGCCGGCGCCCGACGCTAACACAGGCCGCTGCTACTGCTGAGCCTGTTCCCCGGTGCCAATGTGTACATCGACGATAACTTGGCGGTAGCTGATGCCACAGGAGTCGAGGATGCGGCGGCTGATGCGTCCATCATCGGTGTCGGCGTACTTGTTGTCCAGGTAGACAACCTCACCCACGCCCACCTGCGCCAGGATTTTGGCGCAGTCGTGGCACGGGAACAGCGTGACGTAGACCGTGGAACCCTCGAGGTCCTTGAGCGAGCCACGGTAGTTGAGCACGGCATTGGCCTCGGCATGCACCACGTAGTTGTGCTTGTCCTGTAGCGGGTCGTCGCTCGTACCCCACGGGAAAAAGTCGTCGTTGAGCGCCGAGGGCGTACCGTTGTAGCCCACCGAAAGGATGCGGTGGTTGGTGCTGGCGATGCACGCACCCACCTGCGTGTTGGGGTCCTTGCTGCGGCGCTGCGCGGCGATGGCCACGCTCATAAAGAACTCGTCCCAGCTAATAACGTCCAGGCGCTTGCCTGACGAAGTTTGATGAAGATCGTCCGACATGGCAGACACCTCCGTAATCGCAATAGTTTGACCCATTGTAGCAGGCGAAAGGTGGAGGCGTTTGTCCCACCGGCGCCCTCACTTTTACACGCGGCGGGGCTTTTGGTTGATGCGGTAGAGCTCGGCGAGACCCCGCAGCGTCAGCGCGTCGTCGACCGTCAGGCTGTGGCCGACCAACGCCGCGAGTGCCTCGGCGTCGTCGCCGGTGATGACGATGGGCACGTCGCCCTCCCCCGCGGCCTTGGTCGCGCGCATCTCGGCGAGCACCATGTCGAGCATGCCGTCGATGCGGGCTACCTCGCCCAGAACCACGCCCGAACGCATGGCCTCGCGCGTGTTGCGACCGATCACATGCGTGGGTGCCGAGGGCTCGACCTGCGGCAGACGCGCCGCAGCAGCCGAAAGCGAGCGGGCGCCAAGCGCCAGACCCGGCGCGATGACGCCGCCCACAAAGGTGCCGCGCGCGTCGATGACCTCGATATTGGTCGTGGTACCCAAGTCGATCACGATGCAGGGAGAGCCGTAGACGGTGCGTGCCGCCACGGCGTCGGCGATGCGGTCGGGACCGATCTCTGCTGGATCGTCGTAGTGCACGGGCATACCGGTCTTGAGACCCGGCCCCACGGTGAGCACGCGCCCCGTGCAGGTGCGAGAAAGCGCTGTCTTCCACGGGCGCTCGAGCGCCGGCACCACGCAGCTCAGCACGGCAGCCGTGGGCACAAGCGCGCCCGGCATGCCCGCATCGGCTGCCAGTGCACCCATGACCTGCGCGAGCCTCATGCGCGCCTCGTCGGCTGTGATGCTCGACGGCGTGGTGATCTCGCACGTCGCGAGCGGGCATTCCCGTGCCGCGGCTGAATCCTCGGCAAACAGGCCAAAGCGAATGAACGTGTTGCCCACGTCGACCGTCAATATATATGCACACCCATTAAGCATCGTCGGCGCTCCTTTCGTCTGCCCAGCAGTATATCCCGATGATTGTTCTGGGACGGGGCCAGCTAAAAAAGCCCCGTCCCAAATGAGCTGCCTTGCGGCTATACTGGTGCGCGGTCGTTTGCGAGCTCACGCGGCGGCCCTTGGTAACCCGACTTCCCGCGCCGTATCCGTAGCGGCGCTCCCGGGGGAAGCGGATATACGCAAAGGAGTTCTATATGAGCAATCCCTCGAACCGCGCCTCGATGCGCGGGCAACTCACGCTGCGCGGCGTCGTCATCGGCGTCCTTGGCTGCGTGATTATCACGGCAAGCTCGGCCTACACCGCCCTCAAGATGGGCGCTCTCCCCTGGCCGATCGTCTTCGCTGCCGTCATCTCGCTGTTCTTCCTTAAGCTCATGGGCAATGCCAGCCTCAACGAGGCCAACGTCACCCACACCATCATGTCCGCGGGCGCCATGGTCGCCGGCGGCCTGGCGTTTACCATCCCGGGCGCCTGGATGCTGGGCTATGCCGACCAGATCAGCTGGCTCGACATGTTTATCGTGGCACTCGCCGGCACCATCCTGGGCCTGCTGGCCACCGCGCTCATCCACCGTCACTTTATCGTGGACGCCGCGCTTGAGTTCCCCACCGGCAACGCCGCAGCTCAGACCCTGCGCGCCACCGAGGCCGGTGGCAAAACCGGCAAGCAGCTCTTTGGTTCCATGGCCATCGCCGGCATCTATAGCGTGCTGCGCGACGCCCTGGGCGTGGTGCCCAGCATGCTATGCACGCTCAACATCCCTGGCGTGACCTTTGGTATCTACAACTCGCCCATGCTGCTCTCCGTCGGCTTCCTCGTGGGCTTCGCCCCCGTCGCCTTCTGGTTTGCCGGCGCGCTGCTGGGCAACTTTGGCATCATCGTGGGTGGCACCGCTGCCGGCCTGTTCGACGTTGTGACTGCACAGGGCATCGTCAAGTCCCTGGGCATGGGCCTCATGATGGGCTTTGGCGTCGCCGTCGTCCTCAAGGACATCCTGCCGCAGGTCGCCG
>CABQHT010000127.1 GCA_902464035.1 uncultured Collinsella sp.
TACTTGGCTTCTCGCAAAGAACTTCTCTAAGATTTATTGACATCCATCGTCTTTCGTATCATGTTGGGGGGCGGTTATTCAATCGGTTACGGATCGCATGCGATTCCATCTTCCGATTGAGGCCTGTCCCGTCTTTATGGAGACATCAAGAAAGGAATCTGCATGTCTGAGTTTGCTGCCGGTCCTGCCGGTCGTATCGAGCGCGTCCGTGCCCTGATGGCTGAGCGCGGCTACGATGCCATCGTGGTTCGCGACGAGGCCAACCTTCGTTGGCTCACGGGTGTGAAGGGCGTCTTCGACTACACCTTCGAGTTCCCGCACGCGGCGTTTATTACGGCTGACCAGTGCCTGTTCCATACCGACTCGCGCTACCTCAACAGCTTTGAGGAGAACACGCCTGCCGGCAGCCCCTGGGTCTACGACATGGACGAGGGCACCATCCCCGGTTGGGTCGCCGGCAAGATCGCGGCCAACAAGTGCCGCGTTTGCGCTGTCGAGGACGACATGCAGATCAACTTCTACCAGGGTATTCAGCGTGGCCTGGAGGATCGTTCCGTCGCCTGCATGCTGCCGCTGATGCATGACGACATTCGTAAGATGCGAGCCATCAAGGACGCCGAGGAGATCGAGCTCATGCGCCATGCGCAGTCGATCACCGATGCCGCCTTCCAGCACATGCTCGGCTTTATTAAGCCCGGCATGACCGAGAAGCAGGTTCGCAACGAGCTCGAGAACTTTATGTTCGCCAACGGCGCCGACAGCCTGGCCTTTGGCTCCATCGTGGCGAGCGGCCCCAATACCGCCAACCCGCATGCCGTCCCGAGCGACCGCGTGATCGAGAAGGGCGACTTCGTTCTCATGGATTATGGCGCGGGCTACTGCGACTATCGCTCCGATATGACGCGCACCGTCGTGATGGGCGAGCCCACGCAGGAGCAGCTCGACCTGTACGCACTCGTGCGCCGTACGCATGAGGAGTGCGTCGCCGCCATCCATCCGGGCGTCGAGGGCAACGATATTTTCAAGCTTTCCAAGAAGATCATCGGCGATGCCGGCTATGGCGATTACTACAACCATGGTCTCGGCCATGGCGTGGGCATCGACATCCACGAGCTGCCCAACTTTAACCGCAGCAAGAACATCATTGAGGTTGGCTCGGTTATCACCATGGAGCCCGGCGTGTACCTGCCCGGTGTGGGCGGCGTGCGCCTGGAGGACTACGGCGTGGTCACCGAGAACGGCTACGAGCCCTTCACCAAGACGCCGCATGACCTTCACGTCATCGATTGCTAGCTCATTTCGATAGATTTTTGGGGCGGGGCGTCCGGATCGATTCGGACGCCCCGCGTTCTCTTTTTATGCGCTCGCTGCAGGCGCCGTCTGCAAGTGTATAATTTCGCTCGTATGTAATTTGGACGCTTGTGCGTTCTGCCCATAACAAGAAAGGTCGCTATGCCTACCATTTCTACCGCCGACTTCAAGAACGGCCTCGGTCTCCGCATTAAGGACAAGGTCTACACCATCGTCGAGTTCCAGCATGTCAAGCCGGGCAAGGGCGGCGCGTTTGTGCGCTACAAGACCCGCGACATCAAGAGCGGCCGCGTCGTCGAGAACACCTGCAACGCCGGCACCAAGTTCGAGAGCGTCATGCTCACCACCCGTGAGTTCCAGTACCTCTACAACGATGGCACCGACTACATCTTCATGGACAACGAATCCTATGAGCAGGTTCCCGTTCCCGAGGACATGGTGGGCGAGAACTCCAAGTGGCTGCGCGAGAACGACATCTGCCAGCTGCTCTTCGCCGACGATGAGCTCATGGGCGTGACTCCGCCGATGTTCATCGAGACCACCATCGTCCAGACCGACCCGGGCTTTAAGGGCGACACCGTCCAGGGTTCCACCAAGCCGGCCACGATCGACACCGGCGCTGTCATCCAGGTCCCCATGTACCTCAACGAGGGCGAGGTCATCAAGGTTGACACCCGCGACGGCAAGTTCGTCTCCCGCGTCTAGCAACCAACTCTTCTAGGAGGACTCATGCCCCAGGAAATCAAGATTGACGGCATCGGCATTTCGCCCGATGTTCTGACCGCCATCGTCTCGCGCGCCGTGTCCGATGTCGAGGGCATCGCCTCCGTTGGCGTCAAGGACCTTGCCACCAACCTTGTCTCCATGATGCTCTCGTCCAAGGCCCCGGCTTCCGAGCCGGCGGTCGAGACCGAGGTCGTCGGCGACAAGCTCGCACTCACCGTGCGCGTTGTGGTGTTCTTTGGCTATCCGTTCAAGAAACTCGCCGAGGCCGTTCGCGCTGCCGTGGTTGCTGCCATCGATGCCCAGGTGGGTGTCGAGGTCGAGCGCGTTGACGTTTGCATCGACGGCCTCGTTTTCCCCAAGGAGTAACCTTTGAGCCTTAAGGTTTATCGCGGGCGCACGCTTGCCCGCAGTCAGGCGCTGCAGCTGCTGTTCCAGGCTGAGGCCACGGACAGCCCGCTCGAGCGCGTCCTCGAGGGCGATTTCCTGATCTCGAAGGGTCCCCTCGACCCCTATGCGCTGGAGCT
>CABQHT010000128.1 GCA_902464035.1 uncultured Collinsella sp.
GGCCGACGCTGCGGGTGCGGCAGATAGCGACAGCTCCAAAGCAAGCAAGAAAAAGACCGAGTCCACAGAGTCCAAGAATGTGCTTGAGCAGCTTGCCGATGGCGCCTCGAGCCTGGTCACGTCGGTAACCAGTGGTGCCAAGCAGATGACCGATGAAATTGTGCAGCAGGTGACCGATCTGATCGAAGGCGTCATCGTGATGATCGTGACCTCGTGCGTTATCCCATTGCTGGTGCTCGCAGCGTTTTTGTGGCTGGGGCACACGTTGCTGGGAATCGATATTTCCGGTCCAGCGAGCTATTTGACGGGCCGTTTTCTGAGTACTCCATCCAAGCACACCAAAAAGGGTGGGCAGTCCGAGTAACTAAAACAGCTGTATATACCGGGGCATACCGCCGAAGGGCGGCCGAGATGCGTTCTCGGCCGCCCTTTTTGTTTGTTGAATACGTGGCAGGTTGGGCTTTTCCCAATCCCAAGCGGTCGGCAATCATCCGCGAGCGGTATTTGTTCAAAAAAGAACAGAGATAAACAAATAATTGTTGCAGTCGATGTTCGAATGTGTTCAAATAAACATGAACAGTGAAGAACCGCATATTCAGATGCCCGGACCTGAACGCGATTCAACACTTCCAAACAGAAACTACGCACCTGCGTATCTCTCAAGGAGGATGTCATGAGGGTTGTAATCGCTTCCGATGCCGACGGTATGTCGATGAAGGAGTCCATCAAGGAGATGCTCATCGCCGACGGTCACGAGGTCGTCGACTATTCCGAGACCCCTGCCGCGGACTTTGTCGATTCCGCGACCGCCGTTGCCAAGGACCTGCTGGAGCACAAGGATTCCCAGGGCTTCGCATTCGATAAGTACGGCGTCGGTTCCTATATGGCCGCCGTCAAGATGAAGGGCATGGTCGTCGCCAACATTTCCGACGAGCGCTCCGCCTACATGACCCGCGAGCACAACGGTTCGCGCATGGTCACCATGGGCCCGGGCGTTGTGGGCACCGAGGTCGCCAAGAAGATCGCCCGCGAGTTCCTGCGCGCTCAGTACGCCGGCGGCCGTCACCAGATCCGTGTCGACATGCTCAACAAGATGGCCTAACGAGAGCCACCGAGAACTCGAACTTCTACCTCAACTTGTGAATTCAGACGAAAGGACGTTCTGATGAAGAAGACCATCGCAATCGGTTGCGACCATATCGTTACGGACGAGAAGATCTATCTGGCCGACCGCCTGGAGCAGGCTGGCTACAAGGTGCTCGACTGCGGCACCTACAGCCACACCCGCACCCACTACCCCATCTACGGCAAGCGTGTCGGCGAGGCTGTTGCCAGCGGCAAGGCCGACTTTGGCGTGGCCCTGTGCGGCACCGGCATCGGCATCACCAACGCCGTCAGCAAGGTTCCCGGCGCCCGCTGTGCCCTGGTTCGCGACATGACCTCTGCCCTCTATGCCCGTCGCGAGCTCAACGCCAACATCGTGGGCTTTGGCGGCAAGATTACCGGCGAGTTCCTGATGGCAGATATTATGCTCGCCTTCCTGGAGGAGCCCTATGAGAAGACTCCCGAGCACGATGCTCTGATCGCCAAGATCGACGCCTGCAATAAGGCCGACGCCGAGGCTCAGGCTGACCCGCACTTCTTTGACGAGTTCCTCGAGAAGTGGGACCGCGGCGAATACCATGACTAGCGGGTATCCGGCGTAATTTACTAGTCCGTTGACGGCTCGCGTTTCTGTGAGGGGGCGCGGGCCGGTTTTCTATCAGCCCCACTGACTCGGCGGGCTGGCGTACGAAAGGGAAGGCTCCTATGGAGTTTGTTCTTGATAACGGTTTGATTCGCGTGGCGTTGAGCGCGGCGGGCGGGTCATTCACTTCTATTGCGGTCAACGGCTGTGAGTACCTGTGGCAGGGTGACCCGGCGGTCTGGTCGGGCCAGTCACCCATTTGCTTCCCGATCTGCGGTGGCCTTCGTGACGGTCACGCAATGACCATGGGCGGCCGCGAGGTCAAGCTTGCCCGCCACGGCTTTGCGCGCAAACAGGAGTGGAAGCTCGAGGAACAGAGCGACAACATGGTTGCGCTGAGCCTAAGCTCTGCCGACCACGCCGAGCTGCTCGAACAGTATCCGTATCCGTTTAAGATCGTTGCCCGCTACACGATCGATGCGGCTAAGGTGACCGTGTCGTACGAGGTGACCAATGAGGGCACCGAGGACATGCCGTTTTTTGTGGGTGGCCACCCTGGCTTTAAGTGCCCGCTCGACGAGGACGAGTCCTACGACGACTATGAACTTCGTTTCGATCAGCGTGAGGCGGCCGAGCTTTGCAGCGCTGTTCCCTCCACAGGCCTGATCGATGTCGAGCACCGTAGCAAGAACCCGATGGTCGGCCACGATCTGCCGCTTACCCATGAGCTCTTCGACTTCGCCGAGACCATCTTTGATGTGCTCGAGAGCCGTGTGGTTACGCTGACCAAAAAAACCGAGGACAAGGGCGTGCGCCTGACGTTTTCCGATATGCCGTACCTGATCGTGTGGAGCAAGCCCGAGGGCGACTT
>CABQHT010000129.1 GCA_902464035.1 uncultured Collinsella sp.
CACACGGTGTGCAATAATACTCGCACTGTGCAATAGCGCACAGGCTGAGTAACAAGGAGGACGCTTGTCCCAGCTCGAGAAATGCGACCGCAGGTCCCTTCGCTCGCAGCGTGCCCTTCGCCAGGCACTTGCCAGCGAGCTTGCCGAAAGCGGCGACCTTTCGCGCATTAATGTCGCGTCACTCACCGAGCGCGCCGGCCTTACGCGCCGCACGTTCTATTCGCACTACCGCGATATCCCCGACTTTATCAATCAAATCGAGGACGGCTTGCTGGCCGAGATCCGTGAGCGCATTGAGCTCATCACCGCAGCTCAGCTGCCCGACCTCTATCACAACATCGATGAGCTCGAGCCGGCGCCCGGTTCGGTTGAGCTGCTGCGTTATCTTGCGGCCAACCGCGACTTAATTGGTGCGCTGCTGGGTCCGGGCGGCGACCAGGCCTTCATTAAAAGGATCATCGACACCGCGCGTGAGGCTGTGGTGCCGCGTGCGCAGACGGGCATTTTGGGCCTGGCGCTGGGCACGTTCTTTGACTACTACGTCACCTACGTCGTGAGTGCCGAGGTCGGCATGATTCAGCGCTGGTTTGAGCGTGGGCTCAGCGAATCGCCCGAGGCCATGGCACGCATTATGACGGTGCTCGCTTTTGTGCGCCCTGGTGACCTGTATGGCCAACCCATCGATATCAACGTGCCGGAATACGGCATGAAGCTATTGAACTTGCAGCTCGAGGACGCGGCCGACACCGCCGCAACCGTCGAGTTCAACAACTAAGAGGAGAGACAATGAGCAAACTCGTCGAGGGCATTAAGGACCGCATGGTCGCTGCCGCACGCGAGGCCGCGCCCACCGTGATGGACGCCGCGCAGAAGGCCGCGACCGCGGCTGTCGAGAAAGTTGCCGAGGCAGTTGCCGATGCCAAGAACGTGGCAGGGGAGACGTCCGTCGCCGCCGAGCCCGCTACCGCTACTGAGCCCGTAGCCGCCGCCCACGCCCCCGAAGGCGCGATCTTCAACCCCGAGAACGCTCGTGGCAACCTGCACCTGGGCATCGACGTGGGCTCCACTACCGTTAAGCTCGCCGTGCTCAACGACGACAACCAGATCGTCTACGCCAAGTACCAGCGCCACCACACCGATGTCCGCGCTTGCGCCCGCGACCTGTTCGCGGACGCTGCGACCGTGCTGCCGACGGCCCAGATGACCTGCGCCATTACCGGCTCGGGCGGCCTGCTGCTGTCCCAGTGGCTCGACCTGGAGTTTGTCCAGGAGGTCATCGCCAGCAAACGCGCCGTCGAGACCCTTATCCCGGCCACCGATGTCGCCATCGAGCTGGGCGGCGAGGACGCCAAGATCATCTACTTCGATAACGGCATCGAGCAGCGCATGAACGGCACCTGCGCCGGCGGCACGGGCGCGTTCATCGACCAGATGGCCACTCTGCTGCACACCGACGCGAGCGGCCTCAACGAGCTCGCGGCCAACGCCACCACCATCTATCCCATCGCCAGCCGTTGCGGCGTCTTTGCCAAGACCGACGTCCAGCCGCTGCTCAACGAGGGCGCCCGTCCCGAGGACGTGGCCGCCTCCATCTTCCAGGCCGTCGTGACCCAGACCATCTCGGGCCTGGCGTGCGGCCGTCCCATTCGCGGCAACGTCGCCTTCCTGGGCGGCCCGCTGCAGTACCTCTCCGAGCTGCGTCACCGCTTCTACCTCACGCTCAACCTGGACGAGGAGCACCGTATCGTGCCCCAAAACGCTCACCTGTTTGTGGCGAGCGGCGCCGCCATGGCGCACGAGTCCAACAAGCTCAGCACGTTCCCGCAGCTTATCGAGGCCATCGACAGCTTGGGCGACACGCAGGGTGCTGAGGTCGAGCGCCTGGATCCGCTCTTCGCCACCGACGAGGATTTTGCCGAATTCAAAACCCGCCACGACCAGGAAGTCGTCCCCAAGGGTAAGCTCGACGGCTACACCGGCCGCGTGTTCATCGGCATCGACGCCGGCTCCACCACCATGAAGGCCGCGCTCGTGGGCGAGGACGGCCAGCTGTTGCACACCTGGTACGGCAACAACAACGGCGACATCCTGGGCACGGCCAAGGTCATCATGGCCGATTTCTACAATCACATCCCTGCCGGCTGCACCATCGGCCACGTGACCACCACGGGCTACGGCGAGGCGCTGCTCATCGAGGCCCTCAAGGCCGACTCCGGCGAGATCGAGACCGTTGCGCACCTGCGCGGCGCCAAGGCATTCCTGCCCGGTGTCGAGTTTATCCTGGACATCGGCGGCCAGGACATGAAGTGCCTGCGCGTGAAGGACGGCGTCATCGAGCACATCATGCTCAACGAGGCCTGCTCGTCGGGCTGCGGCAGCTTTATCGAGAGCTTCGCCGTATCCATGAACATGGACGTGCGCGCGTTCGCCGACGCCGCCATCCATGCCAAGGCCCCCGTCGACCTGGGCAGTCGCTGTACGGTCTTTATGAACTCGCGCGTCAAGCAGGCGCAAAAGGAAGGCGCCACGGTGG
>CABQHT010000130.1 GCA_902464035.1 uncultured Collinsella sp.
TGACAACGTTGTCATTTCGCAATGCCTTCCTTAAGCAGGAAGGTTTCCGGGCAGTCCTGACCATCCATCGACGACCAGTTCCATCCACATGCATCGCGCATCGAGCAGCAAAGGAGCTCTATGGACGCCATCGTAAAGATGCTCGAAAAGCATCAGCCGTTCTTTGAGAAGATCTCGAGGAACATCTACCTCCAGGCCATTAAGGACGGATTCCTTGGGTGCATGCCCATCGTCCTCACCTCTTCGATCTTTCTGTTGATCGCCACCCTTCCTGGCGTAGTTGGCATCACGCTGCCCCAGCCGCTCATCGACTGGTGCAATAAGCTGTACAACTTCACCATGGGCGTCATGGGCATTATGGTTGCCGGCACCACTGCCAAGAACTTCACGGCATCCATGAACCGTCGTATGCCCGCCGGCAAAGTGCTCAACGACGGTTCCACCATGGTGGCCGCCCAGTGCAGCATGCTGCTGCTCGCAGTCACGCAGTTCACCACCAAGTTCAACGGCTCCGAACTTTCGGTCTTCGATTGCACCAGCATGGGCACGCGCGGTCTGTTCTCGGCCTATATCGCCGCGTTCATTACCGTGTGGGTCTACAAATTCTGCGTCTCGCGCGATCTGACCATTAAGCTGCCCAAGGAGGTCCCGGGCGCCATCGCTCAGAACTTCCGCGACATCATCCCCTTTGGCGGCGCCGTCATCATCTGC
Organism: uncultured Collinsella sp.; assembly: GCA_902464035.1. GTDB lineage: Bacteria > Actinomycetota > Coriobacteriia > Coriobacteriales > Coriobacteriaceae > Collinsella. Next base: position 712 of record CABQHT010000130.1, read on the forward strand.
GGCATCATCGATGTCGTCGTGCGCAACCTCATGGGCGTTCCGTTCTCCGAGCTGCTTATCAAACTGCTCTCCCCGCTCTTTACCGCTGCAGAAACCTATCCTGGCCTTATCCTTATCCAGGCTGCCACCGCGTTCTTCTGGTTCATCGGCGTCCACGGCCCCTCGATCGTCCAGCCGGGTATTGACCCCATCCGTCTTGCCAACCAGGCCGAGAACCTGCAGGTTCTGCTGGCCGGCGGTCACCCCGCCCACTCCCTCACCTTTAACATGTCGCTCGTGGGTGAGTTCGGCGGCACCGGCGCCACATTCATCGTGCCGCTTCTGCTGATTCTCTTTATGAAGTCCAAGCAGCTCAAAGCCGTCGGTAAGGCCTCGATTGTTCCTGTTGCCTTCGCCGTCAACGAACCGCTGCTCTTTGGCGCCCCGATGATCCTTAACCCCTACATGCTCATCCCCTTTGTTGCCGCCGGTTGCGTCAACGTGAGTGTTGCCAAGTTCTTTATCGATAACGTGGGCATGAACGGCTTCTCCTTCGTGGTGCCTTGGGCTACCCCTGCCCCCATCGGCATTTTCATCACCACGAACTTCCAGCTTATCGCCCTGGTATTTGTCGCGATTATCATCTTGCTGGACGCCATCATCTACCTGCCATTCTTGAAGGCATACGATAAGCTGCTCTGCGATCAGGAGGCCGAGCGCGCCGCCGAGCTGGGTCTCGAGTCCGTTGGTGCCGATGCCATCGCCGCCAACGCCTCTGCGCCCGCTGTCGAGCAGGCTACCGCTTCCGTCGAGACGACCGTTGCCGCCGCCGACAGCAAGCCTGTCGCCGATCAGCCCGAGCCCGCTGCCGATGCATCCGCCAAGAAGGATGTCGACGGCCTGAAGGTCCTCGTCCTGTGCGCCGGCGCCGGCACCTCTGCCATGCTCGCCAACGCCATCAAGGAAGGTGCCGCACAGACCGGAGAGAACATCGCTTCCTCCGCAGGCGCCTATGGCCAGCACACTGCCATCATGGATCAGTACGACGTCATCGTGCTCGCTCCGCAGGTTCGTAGCTACTACAACGACATGAAGGCCGACACCGATCGTCTGGGCATTAAGCTGCTCGCTCCCCGCGGTAAAGAATATATCGACCTTACCCGCGACCCCGCTGGCGCCATCAAGTGGCTCCGCGAGAACCTCGACTAGTTCCTCCCTCTGTTGGTGCCCGGACCCCCAGTTTGGGCACCTCTCCCTTTTCGTATCCCACAGAAAGGATGACTCATGACCAACCCCATGCAGTTCCCCGACGGCTTTGTGTTTGGCGGCGCCACCGCCGCTTACCAGGTTGAGGGCGAAACCCGCACGCACGGCAAGGGCAAAGTGCCCTGGGACGATTTCCTGGCTGCTCAGGGTCGCTTCTCCCCCGATCCTGCAAGCGACTTCTACAACAAATATCCGGTCGATATCGACTTGTGCCAGCGCTTCGGCATCAACGGCATCCGTGTCTCCATCGCTTGGAGCCGCATCTTCCCCAACGGCACCGGCGAGATCAACCCCGAGGGCGTCGCCTTCTATCACGAGCTCTTTGCCACCTGCAACAAAGCCGGCGTTATCCCCTATGTCACGCTCGATCACTTTGATACACCCGAGGCCTTCTACCAGGGCGGCGGCGAGGGCTTCCTGACGCGCACGACCATCGACGCCTTTGTCGAGTACGCCAAGTTCTGCTTTG
>CABQHT010000131.1 GCA_902464035.1 uncultured Collinsella sp.
CTGGCCGTTCCGTGCCCCATCCCGGCATCGGGCGATGCCAAGGTCAAGGCCAACATTGCCATTAACCTGCCCGAGCTGAGAGTCGCCATTCAGGAGCACTGCCCCGACGCGGTCGTTAAGTACGAGAACGATGCCAACGCCGCTGCCATGGGCGAGGCCTGGCTCGGCTCTGCCAAGGGCGTACAGAACGTGGTGATGGTCACCATTGGTACCGGCGTGGGCGGCGGCGTTATCGTTAACGGCGACGTGGTATCAGGCGTTGTGGGCGCCGGCGGCGAGATTGGCCACATGTGCCTGAACCCGGCTGAGGAACGCACCTGCGGCTGCGGCGGCCATGGCCATCTGGAGCAGTATTCCAGCGCCACCGGCGTGGTGAGCAACTACCTTGCCGAGTGCGAAAAGGCGGGCGTCGAGCCCATCGAGCTGACCGGCCCCTCCGATTCCAAGGACGTGTTCCAGGCCTGCCGCGAGGGCGATAAGCTCGCGCTGGCCGCGGCCGATACCATGGCCGACTATCTCGGCCGCGCACTGGCGCTTATTGCCAACGTGGTTGATCCCGAGATGTTCCTCATCGGCGGCGGCGCCTCCGCCTCGGCCGATGTCTACCTCGACAAGGTTCGCGAGCACTTTAAGCAGTACGCGCTTTCTGCTTCGCGCGAGACGCCCATTAAGGTCGCTTCGCTCGGAAACGACGCCGGCATCATCGGTGCCGCCTACGTAGCCCTGCGCGCCGCCGGCAAATAGCTGGTGCAAGGGGGACAGGTTACTTTGCACCAACATGGTGCAAAAGGGACAGCCTTGGCCCCCGTGTCTGCGCCCCAAAATATGCCGTGGCCCTTCCGTCTGCGAAGGCTCGGCATCGGCGTGCTACCATAGCTACGTCCAAGTACACATATCAAGTGGAGGATATCCATGGCAAACGTTCTTGTCTTTGGTCACCAGAACCCCGATAACGACGCCATCATGAGCGCCGTCGTCCTGTCCCAGCTGCTCAACCAGGTTGAGTATGCCGGCAACACCTACGAGGCCTGCGCCCTTGGTCAGCTTCCGGCCGAGTCCGCCAAGCTGCTCGCCGACGCCGGCATCGCCGAGCCCCGCGTGATCGAGTCCGTCGAGGCCGGTCAGCTCGTCGTCCTCACCGACCACAACGAGTCTGCCCAGTCCGTCGCCGGCCTTAAGGACGCCACGGTCTTTGGCGTTGTCGACCATCACCGCATCGGCGACTTCGAGACCGCCGGCCCGCTGCACTACATCTGCCTGCCCTGGGGCTCCAGCTGCACCATCGTCACCAAGCTCGCCGGCGTGCTCGGCGTTGAGCTTTCTGACGTCCAGGCCAAGCTGCTGCTCTCGGCCATGATGACCGACACGCTCATGCTCAAGAGCCCCACCACCACCGATGTCGACCGCGCCGTCGCCGCTAAGCTCGGCGAGCAGGTGGGCGTCGACCCGGTCAAGTTTGGCATGGAGGTCTTCCTCACCCGTCCGTCCGGCTCCTTCACCGCAGCCGAGATGGTCGGCAACGACATCAAGATGTTCGAGCCCGCTGGCAAGAAGCTGCTCATCGGCCAGTACGAGACCGTCGACAAGACCCGCGCACTCGGCATGATCGACGAGATCCGCGAGGCCATGCGCGCCTACGCCGCCGAGAAGGGTGCCGACGGTATTGTCCTGTGCATCACCGACATCATGGAGGAGGGCTCGCAGGTCCTGCTCGAGGGCGAGACCGAGGCCGCTCAGAAGGGCCTGGGCATTGCCGACGAGCACGACGGCGTCTGGATGCCGGGCGTCCTCTCCCGTAAGAAGCAGGTCGCTGCCCCCATCATGGCCGCCTGCTAGGTTTAGTTGACCAAATGCCACGACCGGATCGCGGACGCCCCGCGCTCCGGTCGTTTTTTGTGCACGGCGCCGCGTCGTCTCTTGGGCAGGCGCGCCCGTGCCGTTGAGCAAATAATGTTCAACCTGTGGTTCCGCTTTTCGGCCACGCCTGCGTGCTTGTCGTGCAGGGTAGGCTAGATGCAAGCGTAATACGTTAGAGCGCGGCGCCGCCACTTGGGCGGGCCGTGCTTTTTTAAGACGGGAGCCATCCCGTGAAAGGAGCCGCCCATGGCAGCACCCGAGCAGCTGTTCAACGTTCGTGAGCGCAAGCGTTTTGAGCGCCACGACATTTGGGAGCGCATCGCCGAGAACGGCACCATTTCTGCCGCGGTCATGGTGATTGCCGCTATCGCCGCCGTTATCTGCGCCAACACCGATGCCTACGAGGCCATCCATCACTTTTTGGAGACCCCGCTGTATGTGGGTCTGGGCAACCTTACGGCCGGTCTCACCGTTGAGCTTTTCGTCAACGACTTCCTCATGGCGATTTTCTTTTTGTTGGTGGGCATTGAGCT
>CABQHT010000132.1 GCA_902464035.1 uncultured Collinsella sp.
ACACGATAGGTAAAGCCGTAACCCACGCCCTCGCCCATCGCAGGATGCGCCACGCGTGTCACGCGCGCATGCACGCTCATAACAGGATCGAGCTGCATCACGCGACCACTCAGCTCGCATGGTTGCATGCCATACAAGCCAACGCCGGCGCGAATCATATCAAAATGCATCGAGGGATCAAGCATCGAGGACGGCGTGTTGGCGCAGTGCACGATACCGCACTCAAAACCCGCGTCCTTAATGGCCTGAACGGCCTCGGTAAAGCGTTGGCACTGCAGTTTGTAGTCCCAACCCGAAGGTTCATCGGCCGTGGCGAAGTGCGTAAAGACGCCATCACACTGGATACCGCGATGGAAGCTAATACCACGAACAAAGTCGAGCACCTGCGTGTAGTGAACACCGATGCGGTTCATGCCCGTCTCGATGGCTAGATGGTACTTGCCCACCTTGCCTGCAGCGACAGCGCACTCGCCATAGGCAAGGGCGAAATCTGACGTATAGACCGAAGGCATAATGTCAAACTCAAGCAGTGTGGGGATAGCCTCGATAGGCGGCTCGCTCAATATCAGGATGGGCTTGGTAATTCCGCCCCGGCGCAGCTCAACACCCTCGCTGACCGTCGCCACCGCGAACATGTCGGCTCCGGCCGAGTACATGATTTTGGCGCACTCAACGGCACCATGGCCATAGGCATCGGCCTTGACCACGCAGCACAGTCGCTGACGTGAATCGAGCAGGTTCTTGTAAGCCCTCGTGTTGCGGCGAAGCGCCCCGCGGTCAATCTCAACCCAGGACCAGCGCGTCAAATCGGCTTTATTCATGATTAGTCATCCGACCCCTCGTCCATGATTCCCAGATCTTCGAGCGCATCCTTTGCCGCCAACTCCATAGCGGGGCCGATCAAGTCAATCAAATCGGTCGCAATAACGCTCTTCTCACCGTACTCCGTCGCTGCGGCAAAACCAGCGTAGCTGTGAAGCGCGACGGCGTACGAATACAGCAGTTCCCAACGATCCATCTCGTCGCGCATGGTGGCCAGCGTGCCAGCCAAAATGCCCGCAAGAACATCGCCCGAACCGGCAGTCGCCAGCGAAGCCGGACCCGAGAGCGGGAGCAGCACGCGCTCGACACCGCAGATGGCCGTCGTCGGCCCCTTAGCGATAACCACGAGATTATCGGAGCCGGCAGCCCAGACAACCTTCTGCGCGGCCGCGATTGCAGTCCCCAGATCGTTGACCTCGTCACCGGCAACCAAGCGCGAAAGCTCGCGATAGTGCGGCGTCATGACGAGCGGCTGCTCACGACGATACATCTCGGGATTGCTATCGATACCGTCAATGGCAATCTTAGAGAGGCAGTTGAGCGCATCGGCGTCCAAGATGAGCGGCACATCAAGCTCGAGCAGGCCCGAGACTACCTGCATAGCGCCAGCAGACGTCGTCATACCGGGGCCGCACAGCACGCAGCTGTACTTCTTTGCAATCTCGCACACCGTCATGCGCGCAGCGGCACCAAAGGAGCCGCGGGAATCGGACGGAATAGCAAAGACGGGAATCGAAGGAAGCGCCATACGAATAAGGTTAGCGCAGGCATCTGGCGTTGCGACCGCCACATAACCGGCACCAGCACGGGCAGCAGACTTGGCTGCCATAATGGCGGCACCAGGGTACTGCGCAGAGCCGGCAACAATGAGCACGGAACCACGAGAATACTTATCGATATTCGTTGGCAGCGGAGCGAAGTAATCGACCAAGTCGCCAGGCTCAACGATCTCGGCCGCATGATCCACATCATCGATAACCTCGTCAAGACGATCGTAAAGATTGCCGCAGACCAAATCGCCAGCGTACTCAGGACCATCGGCGCTATACAAACCGATCTTGGGGGCAATCATCGTTACCGTACGCTCGGCACGAATGCAATCGTCATCAACCACGCCCGTCTCGGCATTCAGGCCCGAGGGGACATCAATGGATACGACACAATCGGCGCATTCATTGACCGTAGGAATCCAAATGGAGAACGGCGCACGCAGATTCCCGTGGAAACCGGTACCAAAAATGGCATCGACAACAACATCCGCCTTATCGATCAAAACCTCGAGTTCGTCACGCGAGGGACCGACGCAAACGTGCACATCGCGACCGGCAGTTCGACGAGCAACATGACGTGCCAGAGCAGCAGGAATCTCATCCGGCTCAACCGGAGAAACGATATCCACGTCCACACCCTTGTGGCTCAGGATATCGGCGGCAACCCAACCGTCGCCGCCATTATTACCAAAACCGACCAGAACGAGAACCCGATCGGGATTGAGCTTCAAGACCTCGTTGGCGGCAAACTCACCCGCTAGCTCCATAAGCTCGGCCTTCGAAGTCCCTTCGCGTT
>CABQHT010000133.1 GCA_902464035.1 uncultured Collinsella sp.
CCCCGTCACGCCCCCGGATTCCCGGTGGGAGTTCTAGACCTTGTCGGCCTTAGTACATACCGCCGCCCTGCTGACCAGCGGTGGCAGCAGCGATAGCGTCCTCAAGCTGAGTGTTCTTGGGCACATCGGAGACGGTGGCCTCGGTGATGAGGATCAGGCTGGCGACAGAAGCAGCGTTCTGCAGGGTGACGCGGCTGACCTTGACGGGGTCGAGGACGCCCATCTCGATCATGTCGCCCCACTCGCCGTTGGCAGAGTTGAGACCCTGGCCGGCGGGCAGCTCGGCAACCTTGTCGACTACGACGGCGCCCTCAAAGCCAGCGTTCTTGGCGATGGTAGCAACCGGAGCGGTCAGAGCCTTCTTGACGATGTCGACACCGATCTTCTCCTCAGGGTCGTCGAGCTCAACGGCGTCGAGTGCAGGAGCAGCGTCCATGAAGGCGACGCCGCCACCGGCGACGATGCCCTCCTCGACAGCAGCGCGGGTAGCCTGCAGGGCGTCCTCGACGCGATGCTTGATCTCCTTGAGCTCGGACTCGGTAGCAGCGCCGACCTTGATGACGGCAACGCCACCGGAGAGCTTGGCCAGGCGCTCCTGGAGCTTCTCGCGGTCGAAGTCAGAGGTGGTGTTCTCCATCTCGCCCTTGATCTGAGCGATACGAGCGTCGATGGCCTCCTTGGAGCCAGCGCCGCCGACGACGACGGTGTTGTCCTTGGAGATGGTGACGGACTTAGCGGTACCGAGCATATCTGCGGTGATGTCAGCGACCTTCACGCCCAGCTCGTCCAGGGCAGCCTGGCCACCGGTGAGGACGGCGATGTCCTCGAGGATGCGCTTGCGGCGATCGCCGTAGCCCGGGGCCTTGACGGCGCAGACGTTGAGGGCGCCACGGATCTTGTTGAGGACGAGGGTCGGCAGAGCCTCGCCATCGATGTCCTCAGCGATGATGAGCAGGCCACGGCCAGCGCGCTGGACAGCCTCGAGAACAGGCATGATGTCCTGGACGCTGGAGATCTTCTGGTCGGTGATGAGGATGTACGGATCCTTCATCACGGCCTCCATGCGGTCGTTATCCGTGACGAAGTAAGCGGAGACGTAGCCCTTGTCGAACTGCATGCCCTCGACGGTGTCGATGGTGATGTCGAACGTCTGGGAATCCTCGACGGTGATGACGCCGTCCTTGCCCACGACCTCCATGGCCTCGGCGATCTTCTCGCCGACCTCGGGGTCACCGGCGGAGATGGTACCGACGGAAGCAATCTGCTCCTTGGTCTCGACCGGCTTGGCCTGCTTCTTCATCTCGGCGACGGCGGCGTTGACGGCCTTGTCGATGCCGCGACGGATGGCCAGCGGGTTGGCGCCAGCGGCGACGTTGCGCAGACCGTCGTTGACGATGGCTTGAGCGAGCAGGGTTGCGGTGGTGGTGCCGTCACCCACGGTGTCGTTGGTCTTGGTGGCGACCTCCTTCACCAGCTGAGCGCCCATGTTCTCGATGTTGTCCTCGAGCTCGATCTCCTTGGCGACGGAAACGCCGTCGTTGGTGATGGTCGGGGCACCGAACGTGCGCTGCAGCGCAACGTAGCGGCCCTTGGGGCCCATGGTGACGGTAACGGCGTCGGCCAGAGTGTTGACGCCCTTGGCGAGCTTAGCGCGGGCATCGGTGTTGAACGTAATGTTCTTTGCCATGGTAGGTAATCCTCCAAAAGAAATGTGACTCGCGTCGCCGCTTCCGAGTCCTATGCGACGATCGCGTTCAAAGACGAATCAAAGATTCTGACGAGACTAGGCCTCGACGACGGCGTAGATGTCGTCGGCGCGCATCAGCAGATACTTCTCGCCGTCAACCTTGACCTCGTTGCCACCGAACTTACCGTAGATGACAACGTCACCGACCTTGACGTCCATGGGGATGCGCTCACCCTTGTCGTTGACCTTGCCAGCGCCAACGGCAACGATGGTGCCGCGCTGCGGCTTCTCCTGAGCGTTGCTGGCGATATACAGACCAGAAGCGGTCTTCTGCTCGGCCTCGTCGGGCTTGACCAGAACACGATCTGCAAGCGGCTTCAAAGACGACATGCTTGTCTCCTCCTTTTTGGGCCGCGCGGTTATGCCACGCGAATTAACCCTTTTTGTTTGCGTACGCGTTGAATGGTACCCACGAATGGCGGGTTATACAACACGGAGTCAAAAAATCTTATTTTTTGGCACTTAGATTTTCTGAATGCCGGGGGATAACTTAGCGGTGGCTCCCGTGTGGCTCCGGCGGGGCGGGGCATAAGGTTTCCTGCTCGGGCAGTCCTGCTCGCACGAAGGCCACATTAAGTGGCCTTCGGCTCGTGCGGAACTCGCGATAAACCTTATGCCCCGCCCC
>CABQHT010000134.1 GCA_902464035.1 uncultured Collinsella sp.
GGAATCCGCGTGATTAAATGCACGGCAATGGGTACATAGCCAGTACAGTAAGTCCCCGAGGCAGATTGGAGCCACGTATGGATATCAAGGTTTCTGGACGCAAGACGACGGTAACCGATGCTCTGCGTGCGCATGTGGATGAGAAGATCGGCGAGGCGCTCAAGGTTTTCGATATCGAGCCCATGACGGTCGACGTTGTACTTCGCTATGAGAAGAACCCCTCGAACCCCAACCCGGCAATCGTCGAGGTTACGGTTCGCGCCCGCGGTTCGGTGATTCGCGTTGCCGAGCACGGTGCAGATATGTACGCCGCCATCGACCTCTCCGCCGATAAGGTCACCCGCCAGCTGCGCAAGTTCAAGACCAAGGTCGTGGACAACCGCCAGGGTGGTGCCAGTGCAGCGGATGTTGCACCGGTCGAGCGTGTCGAGGATCTGGCCGACCTGCTGCTGCCCGAGGAGGACGACGACCTGCTCGTCCGCGAGAAGGTCATCGATGTCACCCCGATGACTGAGGAGCAGGCGCTGGTGCAGACCGATCTGCTGGGCCACGACTTCTACGTGTTCGAGAACGCGACGACTGGCCTCATCAATGTGGTGTATCACCGTAAGAATGGTGGATATGGCATCATCAAGCCCCGTATCGAAACACTTGACGAGTAAAATACGTTAACTTGCATGAGTTAACGGTTGGCGGCCATCCCATGCGGGTGGCCGCCTTTTTACGTAAGGAGTCGCTTTGATGGACAAGGCTGCATCTACCGGCCATTCTGACCGTTGCCGCATCGTCGTCGATACCTGCTGCGACTTTAGCCCCGAGGTCGCCGCGAACCTCGATGTCGATATCTTGGGCTTCCCCTTTATCATCGATGGCGAGGAGCGCACGGACGATATCTGGTCGAGCATCACGCCTAAGGAGTTCTACGACCGCATGCGCGCCGGTGCCCGCGTGTCCACCTCGGCTGTGTCGCTCGGTCGCTATATCGAGTTCTTTACCGAGTGCGCCAAAGAGGGCACGCCCACGGTCTACCTGTGCTTTACCTCGGCGCTGTCGTCGAGCTACAACTCCGCGTGCCAGGCGGCGGACACCGTGTGCGCCGAGTATCCCAACTTTGAGCTGTACGTGGTCGACAACGCCCTGCCCTGCGCGACCGGCGAGCTCTTGGCGCTCGAGGCCGTGCGCCAGCGCTCGGCGGGACTGACCGCTAAGCAGCTGGTCGACTGGGCAAACGAGGCCAAGACCTACGTGCACGGCTACTTTACGCTCGAGAGCTTCGACGCGCTGGCTGCCGGCGGCCGCATTCCGCCCGCGGCGGCACAGCTCACGGCAAAGCTCGACGTCAAACCCGAGCTGTCCTACGACCTGGCCGGCTCGCTGTCGCTGATCGGCGTCAACCGCGGTCGCAAGAAGGCGCTCAAGTCCATTCTCAAGTCGTTCCGCGAGAACTATGTGCCCGATCGCACCATGCCCATCGCCATTATGACGGCCGATGCCGAAAAGGACGGCGACTGGCTCGAGGCCGCCATCCGCAAGGAGGAAGGCTGCGCCGACGTGACTATCATCCGCAGCTCTGTGGGTCCCACCATTGGCTCGCACGTGGGCCCCGGCATGGTGGCCTGCGCGTTTTGGGGTAAGAACCGCGCCGACAAGGCGTCGCTTTCCGACCGCATCGCCCGCCGCGTGCGCGGTCAGTAGGCAAGTAACGCGGCCGTAATCGATCCCAACTCACAGCCCAAACGCTGGCACCGAGTATTCAACCTGGTAACAACACCCAACCCAAAAGGAAAGGTTTCATGGCAAACAAGCTCTCCGTCGCATTTATCGGCACCGGAATCATGGGTGCCCCCATTGCCGGCCACATCCTGGATGCCGGCTATCCCGTCACGGTCAACAACCGTACCAAGTCCAAGGCCGCCGCGCTTATCGAGCGCGGTGCCGTTTGGGCCGATACGCCGGCAGATGCCGTGGCGAACGCCGACGTCGTCTTTACCATGGTGGGTTATCCCTCCGAGGTCGAGGAACTCTACCTGGCGGGCGACGGCCTGCTCGCGTGCACTAAGCCCGGCGCGGTCCTGATCGACCTCACCACAAGCTCGCCCGAGCTGGCGCGCGACATTGCCGAGGCCGCCCAGGTTTCTGGTCGCATGGCGTTTGACTGCCCCGTCACCGGCGGCGAGTCGGGTGCTATCGCCGGCACGCTCACGGCTATCGTGGGCGCTACCGAGAACGACATCGCGCCGGTCCGCGACATCCTTGCCACCTTCGCGGCCAACATCTGCTGCTTCGACGGCGCTGGCAAGGGCCAGGCTGCCAAGCTCGCCAACCAGGTGTCGCTGGGCGCCTGCATGGTCGGCATGGC
>CABQHT010000135.1 GCA_902464035.1 uncultured Collinsella sp.
CGGTACACGTCCTGCATAAAGCGCGGCGAGCGCTTTTCGGACTCCGGGGGCAGATGGCGCACGGTCCACTCGTTATCGAACCACACGTCGTAGCCAAACATGCGCATGTTAAACAGGTAGTCGAGGTCCTCGCCACGGGTGATAAACGGGTCGAAGGCCACACGGGTAAAGGCACGGGCGTGCAGGGCCATCAGACCGCCGCACACGTAGTTGGAGCGCGAGATGCGGGTGCCCGAGAGTGCCTTTTTCATCCAGCGATTAAACTCAATGCGCTTGGTCCACCAGCGATGACAGATGCCCACCTTGTCCGTAGGGGCCAGCGGCGATCCATCGCGGTCGTAGAAATAACCGCTTTTGACCAAGATCGGCAAGCCCTGGCGCGTCTGCTGCCCCAGTGCATAGGTCGCACGCTTCATAAAGTCGGCATCGATGACGGTCTCGTCGTCATCCAAAAAGACAACCGCGTCGTGTCCCAGCACAGCGGCGCAGGCAAGGCCCATGTTGCGAATGGCGCCGTAACCGCGCAGGCTCACGCACTCACCCGAGCCCTTGGGCGCGATCTGCGCCACACGATCGGCGATACGTGATGCCTGAGTATTGGTGACAACAGTGACCTTGAGCGTAGGATGCGCGTTGACGATATCGTGCACGCGCAGCGACACATCGGCCGTGGCAGAAACGGGACAGACCACCAGCAAGATAATGCGCGGAATGTCGCGCACCTGCTCGAGCGATGCCAGGCAGCGGTCGAGTTCGGGATTGGCGGCGTTGAGTCGCGTCGAATGATCGTAGGTGCCCGGGGCGTTTGCGCGAGCGTCGTCGCCCGCCCAATACGTTGGAATCACGACCGTGGCGTTCATGCCTTACCCTCCCTGCAACACAAAAACGGGGCGCCGCCAAACACAGGCGACGCCCCGCGACCTAGCTGACTCCATCATACCCACTTGGGCTAATCATTGTTCGGAAGTCAGAATGTTTATTGCGGATACTTCCAAAAGAGTATCGCGGCGGACGCAATTACCGACCAGTTCCTATGCGGCCCGCTCTGCCGCCTGGGCCATGCGAGACAGGCGAACCAGCAGGATAAAGCCCACCACCAGCAGCACGCCGATGGACAGGACGCCCAGCGAGGGGTTGCCGGTCAGCGAGGTGACGACCGACACCAGGAAGGTGCCCATAACGCTTGCATAGCGGCCAAAGATATCAAAGAAACCGTAGTACTCGTTGGACTTTTCCTTGGGGATGATACGGCCAAAGTAGCTGCGGCTGAGCGCCTGCACGCCGCCCTGGAACAGGCCGACAAGAATGGCAAGCACCCAGAACTCGAAGGCGGTCTTAAGGAAGAACGCGGCGAAGAGCACGATGCCCATATAGGCGGCGACGGCCACCAAGATCATATTAAGCGTGCCCACGCGGCCGGCAAGCTTGCCATAGATAATGGCGGACGGAAAGGCCACGAACTGCGTGACGAGCAGCGCCAGCACCAGCTGGGTCGAATCGATGCCCAAGGCCGAACCGTAGCTGGTTGCCATGGAGATGACCGTGTGGACGCCATCGATATAGAAGAAGAAGGCGATCATGTAGACCAGCACGGTCTTGTTGTGGGCAATCTCACGCATGGTGTGTCCCACCTCGGAAAACACTCCGCCCACGATGCGACCGATGGTGTCCTCGGGACCGCGCTCGCGACCGTACTTTTGCTTATAGGTGCGAATAAGCGGCAGGGTAAAGATGAGCCACCAGGCACCAGTGATGACAAACGACAGACGCGTTGCCAGCATGGTGGGGACGCCAAGAGCGGGACCACCCATGATAAGCGCCAGGCAGATAATGAACGGCACAGTGGAACCGATGTAGCCCCAGGCATAGCCCGAGCTGGACACGGCATCCATGCGCTCGTCGGTGGTGATGTCGGGCAACATGGCGTCGTAGAACGTCATGGACGAGTTGAGACCGATGGTGCACAGCACGTAGACGGTCAGAAACGCCATGGCAGACATGGGGATGGCCTGTGCCAGGCAAAGAACCAGGCCCGTCAGGAAAAAGCCCATGAAGAACTTGATCTTATTGCCCGCGTAGTCGGCAAGTGCGCCCAGGATGGGCATGAGCATGGCGATGACCAGCGAGGCAATCGTCTGCGCGTTGCCCCAGGCGACCACCAAGTCGGCCGAAGAAGCGCCAGTATTGATGGCGTTAAAGTAGATGGGCACCACCGAGGTGTTGAGCAGCACGAGGGCCGAGTT
>CABQHT010000136.1 GCA_902464035.1 uncultured Collinsella sp.
AGGCCCCACGGCTCCGCAGACGATGGGTCTACAGGGCTGCGGGGCCAGTGTGCTAGAGACTCAGAGCCTTCTTGAGCGGCACGACGCGGCGGCGCGAAACCGGCACGCGTTCGTCGACGCCCGTAATGCCCAGCTGGATGGCGCCCGAGGGCACCGTCTCAACGTCCGTGACGCACGCCAGGTTGACGATATAGCGGCGGTGAACACGGAAGAAGCCAAAGTCGCAGAGCTTGGCCTCAAACTGCGCCAGCGAGGTCGTCGACAAAAAGCGATCATCGACGGTATAGATGCAGGAGTAATCGTCCTTTGCCATGATAAAGCGGATGTCATCCACGGGAATTAGCACCTTGCGGCCGCCCTTTTCCACCGGGATACGCTCGATGGTCACTTTGCTGTCCGTAACCGGCTTGGCGCGTTGCATGACCTTCTCGATCGCGCGATCCAAGCGAGCTTCCTCGACAGGCTTCATCAGATAATCGACGGCATCCACGTCGAATGCCTCGACCGCATGGTCGCTATACGCAGTCACAAACACGATCGCCGGCGGATTTTTGAGCTTATGCAGCGCCTCGGCAAGTTGCAGACCCGAGGCACCAGGCATCGAGATATCGAGAAACACGACATCCACGCGACTTTCCATAAGCATCTCGATGGCGGAGCGGACGCTCGACGCCTCCGTGATCGTGCCGATCTTGCCCGTTTGCTCGAGCAAGAAGCGAAGCTCCGAGCGAGCCGGCGCCTCATCATCCACAATCATCGCACGCAGCATAGGGATAAAACCTTTCGTCAACTAACTACGCCAGGCATCCGTCGCATGACGTTGAGCCCGTAGCCTTTTATTTTACTCTTGAATGTCAAAGATGCTCTCTGACAAATCAAGATGAAGAAGCACTTTGGTGCCCTTGCCCGGCGCCGATTCGACACGCGTATAGGAGTGCGGCCCAAAAAAGCGATGGATGCGCTCCGAAATATTGTGCATGGCCACACCGGCGCCGCCACCCTGGGGAGAGCTGGCGTCGGGACGGGCAGAGCGCTCGTCAAACAGTCTGGCGGCGGTACCCTCATCCATGCCCACGCCATTATCGGCCACGGCAATCAAGATTGCATCCTCGCCGTCTTGGTGAACGGTCACGTCGATCCTCAGGGCGTCGTCATCGCCCATACCATGACGCACGGCGTTCTCGACAATCGGCTGGATCACGAACGCCGGCACCAGCGTATCTTCCACGTCCTCGGACACATCGAACGTCGCAAGCACGCGGTCCTCGCCAAAGCGGGCCTTCTCAAAGGTAAGGTAGCGCTTGGTCTGTGCGACCTCGCGCGAGACCGGAATAAGCGATCCCGAGTTGTCGAGCGTGGCGCGATAGAACGATGAGAACTCACGAAGCAGTTCGCGGGCCCGCAGCGGGTCGGTGCGCGTAAACGATGCAATGGTGTTCAGCGTGTTGAACAGGAAGTGTGGGTTAATCTGCGCCTGCAGCGCACGCACCTCGGCGCGCGCTGTGAGTTCCTTTTGCACCTCGAGCTCGTGGATGGCGAGCTGCGTGGACAAGATCTCGGCAAAGCCCGAGGCAAGCGCGTACTGGGTACGGTCGACGGCGCGCGGGGTCTTGTAGTAGAACTTGAGCGTGCCGACGGTACGATCGCCCACCTTGATGGGGGCGATAATGCCGGCGGGGACTTGGTTGTGCGAGCCGTCCGAGCCCACGACATCCACCATACGGTTGAACGATTGCACGATGCCATGTTCGATAACGTAGCGTGTGGCAAGCGTGTGGATGGGAGAATCTGGCAGTAGCTTTTCCTCAAACTCGCCCGCGCAGGCAAGCACGTTGTCCTCGTCGGTGATGGCCACCGTCATGGCGCGCGTCTCGGGCAAAATGCGCTGGCACACCAAACGCGCCGACTCCTGCGTCAGACCGCCCTTAATGTCCTCGAGCATGGCCGAGGCCACCGAGAGCGTCTCCTCGGTGTACTGGGAGCGCACCGAATCGGGATTGAGCGTCAAAAAGATAAAGATGCACAGAAAGATGCACAGCAGCGCGCAGGCAATCACCGTGGCGATCGGCTCGATACCGGTCACCAGGGCAAAAATAAAGTACACCAGCACGCAAATGGCGCAGGCAACGGCAATGATGCGAAAGATTGATAATGAACTATCGCGCTGGGCGCGGCGGTCGATCATTCGGCCCCCTCCAGGATACTGATCAG
>CABQHT010000137.1 GCA_902464035.1 uncultured Collinsella sp.
ACTTTGCCTGGGAGACGTTTCGCGACGAGGATCCGCTCACGAAGGGCTGCGAGCTTGCCGTGGAGGAGATTCATCCGCAAAGTGAGTGCCTGGACTGCGGAGAGGTCTTCGACCACGACCGCTTCCATTGTCGCTGCCCGCAGTGCGGAGGTGCCAACGTGCGCCTGTTGCACGGCCGCGAGCTCGATATCGCGAGCATCGAGATCGAAACCCCCGACGATTAGTCCGCCCAGCCATCTAGTGATGGGGTATAAAGGGGCAAAAGTAAGGAGCGCCGAGCATGGCTGAGAAAACGATTGATATCGCGTCGCCGATCCTGTCGCGCAACGAGCGCCTGGCAGATCAGCTGCGTCAGCGATTCACAGAGACAAACACCTACGTGATCAACGTGCTATCGAGCCCCGGCTCGGGCAAGACTACCACGATCCTGGGCACCAACGAGCGCCTGCGCGACAAGGCCGGCCTTCGCTGCGCCGTCATCGAGGGCGATATCGCCTCGGATGTCGACGCCATCACCATGAAGGAAGCCGGCATGCCCGCCATCCAGATCAACACGGGCGGCCTGTGCCACCTCGAGGGCAACATGATCATGGAGGCCGTCGACGCCTTCGACCAGGCAGTGGGCCTTCAAAACATCGATGTTATCTTTATCGAAAACGTGGGCAACCTGGTCTGCCCAGTCGACTTTGACCTGGGCGAGAACCTGTCCATCATGATCCTCTCGGTGCCCGAGGGCGACGACAAGCCTATCAAGTACCCGGGCATCTTCCAACACGCCGGTGCACAGCTGCTCAACAAGGTCGATGTGGTCCCGGCTTTCGATTTTGACATGGATAGGTATACTAAGACACTCGATGACCTCAATCCGCAGGCGCCGCGGTTTGCCGTGAGCGCGCGCAAGGGCGAGGGCATGGATGCCTGGTGCGATTGGCTCATCGGGCAGATTGAGCAAGCAAGGGCGTAAGTCGGCCGCCATACGGGCGGGCGTAGCCGCAGAGATACGAGATAGGAGCCTCTTTTGAAGCTCATCATCGCTGAGAAAAACGACGCCGCGCGTCAGATTGCCGAGCGGCTGTCGACGGGCAAACCCAAAAAGGACAAGGTGTACAACACCGCCATCTACCGTTTTGAGTGGAAGGGCGAGGAGTGCGTGACCATCGGCCTTGCCGGTCACATCCTGGCGCCCGATTTTTGCGACAGCGTGCTGTTCGATAAAAAGCTGGGTTGGTATTCGGTGACCGAGGACGGCGAGATGCTGCCGGCCGATATGCCCGATGGCCTGGCCCGTCCGCCGTACGACACCAAGCGCAAGCCGTTCCTTGCCGATGGCATTTCCATCAAGGGCTGGAAGCTCGAGAGCCTGCCCTATCTCACTTGGGCGCCCGTCATTAAGTTGCCGGCCGAGAAAGAGCTCATTCGCTCGCTCAAGAACCTCGCTAAAAAGTCCGACAGCGTCATCATCGCTACGGACTTCGACCGCGAGGGCGAGCTCATTGGCTCGGACGCCCTCAACAAGGTGCGCGAGGTAGCGCCGGACCTGCCGGTTGCCCGCGCTCAGTATTCTTCGTTTACCAAGGCCGAGATCACGCAGGCCTTCGATAACCTCGTCTCGCTCGATCAGAACCTGGCCGACGCCGGCGAGAGCCGCCAGCACATCGACCTCATCTGGGGCGCAGTGCTCACGCGTTACCTGACGCTCGCCAAGTTTGGCGGCTTTGGCAACGTGCGCTCCGCCGGCCGCGTGCAGACACCGACGCTCGCCCTGGTGGTTGAGCGCGAGCGCGAGCGCATGGCGTTTGTGCCCGAGGACTATTGGCAGATTCGCGGCATGGGCGCCGCGCAGGGCGCGGCCGAGGACGATCGCTTTAAGATCGCGCACAAGACGGCGCGCTTTACCGACAAGGATGCCGCCGAGACAGCATACGGCCATGTTGACGGTGCCACGACGGCAACCGTCGCTGCGGTGACCAAGCGCTCGCGCAAGCAGCAGCCGCCCACGCCGTTTGCGACGACCTCGCTGCAGGCTGCCGCCGCGGCCGAGGGCATCTCGCCTGCGCGTACCATGCGCATCGCCGAGTCCCTCTATATGGCGGGTCTCATCAGCTACCCGCGTGTCGACAACACCGTGTACCCTGCGACGCTCGACCTGGGCGCCGTGGTGAGCGACCTGGCAAAGATCAACCCGGCGCTGGCGCCCGTGT
>CABQHT010000138.1 GCA_902464035.1 uncultured Collinsella sp.
ACGGGCGATTGGCTCAGGGGTAGAGCATATCCTTCACACGGATGGGGTCACAAGTTCGAATCTTGTATCGCCCACCATCTAAAGAACAGGTCAGAGGTGTTAAGTCTCTGGCCTTTTCTTTTTGACACCAAGCTTGACACCAAAATCGAATCGATAATTTAAACGCGTTTCTAGCTGATCTCTCATGTGCTGACGTCATCGCGCGTTTTGCATAAAGCTCATGCGCTCTTTCATTGAATTTGCCATGGGATTCACGTACAAATGTGGAGATAGGGACCACGGCCCCAGAACGCCTGCCAGCAGATTTGTGCCGCACGGCGATCTTTAGGCGAAATGCGTCAAGCTATTTGTCAGCATTTGGTCAGCTTCCGGTACTTACCGGCATGATGCCGCCATTGATAATTGGTCTACCTGCAAACATAACGGCACGCAGCCAAAGCTAGGGGAGGCCCATATGGACGAGATCATTTGTGCAAACACCGCGTTCCGCTACTGGCGCTGCCCACCGCAGGTCCGCGGCCTCTACCCAAGACTGCCAAGCCCAGAAGACGGCTGGCGAGCTCTAACCCAAGCCCCTTTCGTAACCGATATCCTCAAGACCCCCATTATTACCACCACAGTGCCCGGTGGCGTTAACTACCATTCGGGATTACGGACAACAATCCACTGTGATGATGTTTCGGAGGTAGATAGCACGCTGGAAACCGCGATGAGCTTTAGGGTTACCAATCCACTTGCGACGCTATTTACCATGGCGCGCTTTGTGTCTCCAACCGATCTTGTCCTTGCCATGTACGAATTTTGCGGTTGGTTCTCAGTCTTTGAGCCCACCGCCGCAGCAGAGGCGGAACTAGACAAAGACAATGACGCTGCCGAGAATGCAACCACCGAATCCCTCTTTGACCTCGATGAAAGCCAAGACGAACCACAATGGAAACGCGTTTATGCGCGCATAAAAGTCAAAGAACAGGTAAACACGAAGGAGCCCAACGGACAAAAGAAAACGAAGGAGGTCACAAGGCTAAAGGGCACTTCGCTCTGGATGAGGAAGCCGCTCATCGAATTACACGAGCTTCATGAGTACGCCAGTAAGATGAAAAGACGAAAGTGGGGTACAAAGTTTTACAACGCCGCGCAGCTGGTGACAGGTATAGCAGCTTCTCCGCTTGAAGTTGCAGGAATTTTATTGCTATCGCTTCCTCGCTCTCGCGGCGGTGCCGGCTTTCGAAACGTTTATGTTAACGACCTTACGCCGCTTACCGCATCGGCGCAGATCATTGCAGGGCAAAAAGTCTGCTACGGGGATATCGTGATCGTGAATCCAACCATAATGAAGGCAGGCATCGTGGAGATTCAGGGCGAGGTCATCCACGGATCAGGCGCCGTGCTCGACCACGATGCCAAACGCATGACGGCGCTGCAAAGTATGGGGTATGACGTCTTCCTGGTTACGCACGACATGCTTAACGATGCCGAGCAGCTTGATGCGATCGTGAGAAGTCTTTGCTCGCGCTTGGAATTACGCTATAGGTGCAAAACTAAGGCGCAAAAGACGACGGAAATGGAGCTACGAGCCAACGTACTGTGCAACTGGCTGGAAATCGGTCGTTAGACGGATGCCCTGCTCATTTCCGGGTGCCCTCGGTCGGCTGCCTGCGATGCCGCCGCCACGACCCCGCGGGACTCCGGCGCCCGCGCCCCCGGAAAGTTTTTCCAAAAATGTCCTTGCATCGCCGTCCGAGTTCCCGTATAGTACTTCTTCGCACGGGGGCGTAGCTCAGCTGGGAGAGCGCTTGACTGGCAGTCAAGAGGTCAGGGGTTCGATCCCCCTCGTCTCCACCCGAGCATTGAATGAGGCTCCAACGCAAGTTGGGGCCTTTTTTCATATAGGCACACAAGGTCAAAGGCGGCACCATGATCCTCCTGGTCGACAAGATCGTGCGTTGAACGGGCGCCGCGTGCATGGTAGTATTTCACGACGTGGTTCAAAGCGTTGGAGGCTGTTCTGCCACCCCAACTGCAAGTGCCACTTTATAAGGGCTCTTGGCGCAACGGTTAGCGCAGGGGACTCATAATCCCTGGGTTCTGGGTTCGAATCCCGGAGGGCCCACCAGG
>CABQHT010000139.1 GCA_902464035.1 uncultured Collinsella sp.
TCGGACCGTCTGGACCAGATCATCGCTACCGTTCGCTCCAAGGATACGTCCTTGGAGCGTTCGCTCGATCTGTTTGACGAGGCGATTGAGCTGGGCTCCCGCGCGGTCGATATGGTCGACAAGTTTGAGCTGACGCCGCGTGAGGCCGATAAGCTCGAGCAGGAATACGATGAGGATGCGGCAAACGAATCCCAGGATAGCTAGCCGCATCTCCGGATACGAATGGTTGATGGCATTCATGAAACGCGTGCGTCTTGATGACGAACTGATTTCACAGGGCATCTGCGCCGATCGCGCGGATGCCCTTCGCACTCTTATGGCCGGCCTGGTCTCGAGTGGCGGCGAGCGCTTGACTTCGCCGGGCCTTAAGGTGACCCCGGGCTTGCCTCTGCACGTGAAGGGGCGCATTCCGTACGTTGGGCGCGGCGGTCTTAAGCTCGAAGGCGCGCTTGATGCGTTTGGCATCAATCCGACGGGCCTTAGCTGTCTGGATGTGGGCTGCTCTACCGGCGGCTTTACCGATTGCCTGCTCAAGCGCGGAGCTGCGACCGTTGTCTCGGTGGACGTGGGTCGCGCCCAGTTCGATTGGTCGTTGCGTCAGGACGATCGCGTGACGCTGCATGAGCGCACAAACGTGACGCAGCTGCCTGAGCTTGGCTATGCCGGTGCCATCGACCTGGCTGTATGCGATGTCTCGTTTACCGGCATCGCGAATATCATCGACGCCGTGCTGGCGTGCCTGAAGCCTTCGGGTTCGTTCTGCACGCTCGTAAAGCCCCAGTTTGAGGCGCCGGCTGCGCTGGTGGGCGACGGCGGTATCGTGACCGACCCCGCCGTCCGCCGCGATACGCTCGTGGCGGCGATTGAGCTTTTTGCCGCCAAGGGCCTGTTCCCGCTTGACGTGTGCGTGTCGCCCATCCATGGTGCTAAGGGCAACGTTGAGTTTTTCTTGTACGGCACAAGGTTTGTCCCCGGGGAGCGCGCCGACGATGAGCTGCAATCCCAGGTATCGGCTTTGAGCGAGAAAGCTGCAACGCTATGAAGGTTTTTCTGGTTCCCAATTACTACAAGCAAGAGGCGGTCGAGAGCGGCCTGATGCTCGAGCTTTGGCTTTCGCGCCAGGGCTACGAGGTCGCATGGGCGGCCGATCAGCGATCGAAGATCCAAAGCGCGCCCGATGTTGACGATGCCGACCTGGTCATTACGCTCGGCGGCGACGGAACGCTGCTGCGCGCTGCCCGCATCCTCAACTATCGCGAGATTCCCATTTTGGGTCTTTCCTATGGTCATTTGGGCTTTTTGACGGCCGCGAGTCCCGAGGAGCGCGACATTTTGCAGGTTGTGAGCGATGCCCTGTCCGGCGAGCTCCACGTGAGCCGCCGCGCCACCATCGCCGCCGATATCGTTTCGGTGCGCGAAGACGGCACGAAGGATGTTGTGCGCACGTTTGCCCTCAACGATATGGCACTTACGCGCGGTCCCCTGTCCGATATGGTTGAGTTTGACATCACGGTGTCGGGCCACCATATCGATCGACTGCGTGGCGACGGCGTGGTCGTGTCCACGGCGACTGGTTCTACGGGGTACGCGCTCAGTGCAGGTGGCCCCATCGTGAGCCCCGACTATACGGGTATGGTCTGCGTACCCATTGCGCCGCACACCATTCAGGCCCGTGCTTTTTTGACCTCGCCGAGTGATGTCGTTGAGATCTTTATGTCTGATGATCGCCCGAGCGTGCCGGCGATTGCCATCGACGGACAGTTTATTACCTGCGATGGCACGGTCGAGAGCGTGGCCGTGCGCCGCGGGCCCGGAGATGTTCTGCTGCTGGATTACGGCCCCGAGAGCTTCTATAACTCGGTGAGCCGCGTATTCTATGGAGTCCGTCATGATCGATGAGCTGCAGGTTTCTAACATTGCACTCATTCGCGAGGCGACGCTGGTGCCGAGTGCGGGCCTGACTGTCCTAACCGGCGAGACCGGTGCCGGCAAGACCGCGCTGCTCTCGGCGCTCAAGCTCATTTTGGGCGAGCGTGCAGATTCGTCGACCGTGCGCGAGGGAGAGGCGCTGGCGAGCGTCGAGGCGCGC
>CABQHT010000140.1 GCA_902464035.1 uncultured Collinsella sp.
ACCGCGTTTTATGAAAAACCGCAGGCTTTCTACCTGCGGTTTTCTTTTTGCGTTGTTCGCTGTGGTTGAGGGTAGTGGCTTAAACGTAGTAGATGGGCCAGTTTCGTGGCAAGCGGGCCGCGTGGATGCCCTCGCGAGGTGAAAATGATCCCTTTTCCTCCGTCCCCAGGGGATTAGTTGGGGCTAGAGCTCTAGGGTGAGGGTGACGGGGCAGTGGTCACTGCCAAAGATGTCGCCGCGGATGCCGGCGTCGCGCACATTGCCGGCGATTGCGTCGCTCACCAGGAAGTAGTCGATGCGCCAGCCGGCGTTGTTCTTGCGGGCATTAAAGCGATAGCTCCACCAGCTGTAGACGCCCTCGACGTTGGGATTTGCCGCGCGCCAGGTATCGGTAAAACCGGCGTCGAGGAGCTCGGTAAACTTACCGCGCTCCTCGTCCGAAAAGCCGGCGTTGCCGCGGTTGGACTTGGGGTTCTTAAGGTCGATCTCTTCGTGCGCCACGTTAAAGTCGCCGCAGGTTACGACGGGCTTGCCGGCCTCGCGCTCAAGCGCGCTCAAAAAGCCGCGGTAGGCATCGTCCCAGGCCATGCGCACATCGATGCGCGCGAGCTCGTTTTGGGCGTTGGGCGTATAGACGTCGACAAACCAAAACTTGTCGAACTCGAGCGCGCAGACGCGGCCCTCGGTCGCGGCCTGCGCCACGAGCTCTGCCGTCTCGCCCTCGCTAGCGTAGGGTAGCAGTGCGTCGGCGCGCAGCACGCGCAGCGGTTCCTGGCGGCTAAAGACCGCAGTGCCCGAATAACCTTTACGCTCGGCGTAGCTCCAGGTTTGGTGATAGCCGGGCAGGTCGATATCGACCTGGCCCTCCTGCAGCTTGGTCTCCTGCAGCGCCAGGATATCGACGTCGAGTTCTTGCGCGATCTGGATAAAGCTCGGGTCCTTTTTGAGCACGGCGCGCAGGCCGTTGACGTTCCACGAGGCGAAAGTGTAAGTCTGAGGCATGGTGTCCTTTCGACGGGGTTTGCAGGCTTAAGATTAGCGCAACAGGGGCGGGGTGGGCTCCGCGCGTGCTGACTCAAAGGCCGCATGCCGGGATGTCGCCCGATGCTGCTCGACCAACAAGGACGGAGGACTCATATGACGCAGGCAATATCGGACCCCAAGCAGGCCTCCGCCGCACTGGCGGAGCTGTTCGGTACCCACAAGCGTGTGGTGTTCTTTGGCGGCGCCGGTGTTTCCACGGCGAGCGGCATCCCCGATTTCCGCAGCGTGGACGGCCTGTATCACCAGCAGTTTGCCTACCCGCCCGAGACTATGCTCTCGCATAGCTTTTATGAGGCGCATCCGGCCGAGTTCTTCGACTTCTACCGCACCAAGATGATCGCGCTTAACGCCAAGCCCAACCACTGCCACGCCAAGCTGGCGGAGCTCGAGCGCGCCGGCAAGCTCGACGCCGTGGTGACGCAAAATATCGACGGCCTGCATCAGGCGGCTGGTTCACGGCGCGTGTTTGAGCTGCATGGCTCGGTACACCGCAATATCTGCCAGACGTGCGGCGCGGTCTATAGTGCCGAATGGATTTGCTCGCGCGAGCACGAGGATGCCGCGGGCGTGCCCGTGTGCCCCGCGTGCGGCGGGCGCATCAAGCCCGATGTGGTGCTCTACGAGGAACCACTCGACGAGCGCGTGCTCACCGGTGCCGTTGCCGCTATCGCCGCGGCCGATGCCCTTATTGTGGGTGGAACCTCGCTCGTAGTGTATCCGGCGGCGGGCCTCACGCGTTACTTTACTGGCGATACGCTGGCCATTTGCAATTTGGCGCCCACCGACCAGGATGCAAATGCCGACCTGCTGATTTCTTGCGACATCGCGGCCGCGTTTGCGTTCTAGCCCGCGCGCGCGGATACAATAGAAAGACTGATTGCAAAGCGACCCCGCCGCCAGCGCCCCGGCGCGGCGGCGCGGGCATTTTAGGAGGATGTTCATGGCGAACGACAGCAAGACATGGCGGTGCGGAAAGTACGAGCTCAGCTTTGACCGTCCGCGCATCATGGGCGTCCTCAACGTGACGCCCGATTCGTTTAGCGA
>CABQHT010000141.1 GCA_902464035.1 uncultured Collinsella sp.
CAGAGCGCGGGGTCGGAGACCATCCGGCCCCGCGCTTTTTTGTATCTGTCGAAACCCTCGGCAGTACTCGCATGTGGCGTGTCTTCCTTTGCCTACTCGCCTAAGTTCCATGTCAAGATGACCGTCCCACCCGTCACGGTGTAGAGTACATGCTGCGAACGCACTCGCGTTCCTGCGGCAATACGAGGTGGACATGGAACTCGACAAACAACAGCTCAAGCGACTGCGCGAGCGCCATCATCGGCGCCATGGCATACGCCCCGCACACAGCAAGGCCATGGAGAATGCCACCCGTTTCCTTAAGCAGGCATTCAACATTCGCGAGGGACGCGCGCCTTATCACGTGATTCGCAAACGCTTTGTAAACGGGGCGCGCCTGACTGGCTCGCACTTATGCATCCTGATCATTGCCATGTTGATCGCGAGCATCGGCCTCGATATCGACTCGGATATCGCCATCGTGGGCGCCATGCTCATCTGCCCGCTCATGGGCTCGGTCCTTGCCATGGCATACGGCATTGCTACGCTCGACCGCGAGATTGCCGTCGAAGCCGTCGCCGGCCTTGCGCTGCAAATGGCCTTTTGCCTGGTCACATCCACGTTGTACTTTAAGCTCTCGCCCCTTGGCACCACCACGGCCGCCATCATCGACAATTCGACACCGACTGTGTGGGACCTTGCCGTCGCGCTCGCGGGTGGCTTTGCCGGAGGCCTGGGCAACTCACGCGATCAGGAGCCCGCGACGCTCATCGCCGGCGTAGCCGTGGCGACCGCGCTCATGCCGCCCCTGTGTGCGGCGGGTTACGGCATCGCCATCGCAAGCGGGTCGCTCTTCCTCTCGGCGCTCTACGAGTTTGGCATCAACGTCGTCTTTATCGCGCTGGCGGCCGAAGCCGTATTGCTTCTTCTACGTGTACCGCTCAAGCGTGACCTCAACGGCGACGGCATTGTGACCGCCGAGGAAAACGCCGAGGTCGACGAGCTATCGCGCAAGGTGCGCCGCCGCATCATCGTGGGTACGGTGATCTTTGCCATCCCCTGCATCGTCATGACCGCGGGGTCCATTGGCTCGGCGCAGGCCGGCGTGCAGGACGGCTATGGCGTCACCGAAACCACGCGCGAGCTTGCCGCGGTGCTGCCGGGCTTTAAGGATTACACCGTTGCCGTCGAGACCTCGGCCACCGAAGGCAGGGAGGAGGGTATCGTCGAGCGCGAGACTGTCGCCCATGTGACGACAAGCGAGGCGCTTGGGGCACACGACCGCCACGTCGCTCGTAAACTCATCAACCTCAACGTACCCGAACTCGATCGCGTGGAGTTTGATGTGCAGTAATACGCGACGTGGAATGGATGCGCGCAGCCGCGAGTCACGACATGGCGCAGACGTGACGCGGGCCACGAGCAAATAGCGGGGCGCGGTCCATGTCCGCACCCCGCTCTCTGTTTTATTGCCGTGAATCAACTGTCCGCATCGACATCGCCAGACTCCACCGTAAACGCCGGACCGGTACTCACCAGATAAAAACGGGTCACCCTGGTATCTCTAAATAGGTAGAGCAAGCCCTGATCGCGTCGGCGTGACAAGTACGCCACGTGGACTGTACCGAATTCTTCACCGTTTTCCTTCTTTAATATCAGGATGTTGGGGTCATCCGTACGCTTAAACTGCCCGTCTGTGCAGATTCCGTCTTGGTCGACCAGCTGCCATCGACAGTTGTCCTCCTCAAGAAAAGCCAGGGTTTCCCGACTCGTTTTGTCATCCCGATAGTAACCATCAATGACAAAGCCTTCGGAAGCACATTCCTGCATATAGGATGTTTCTCGACTTATAGCAAACAGCCCCGTAGCGCCTAAGAGCACAGCCAGGCAGACCACTGCAAGGGTTATCGAAATAGCACGGCGACCCATGTTAGCCCAACCGATAGTTATTTAACGGAGCGCGAAACATACCTGGAACCTCCGATATCAGGGGGAACGTCACCTATGGCCTGCCGGCAATCATATGTTTCCAACATCAAACCATATGGCTGCCACTC
>CABQHT010000142.1 GCA_902464035.1 uncultured Collinsella sp.
TCACGTTTAAATCCATGCCCATCCAGCCGGGCGACCTTTCGGCCATCTCCACCGCTGCCGCGGTCGCCGGCACCGGCTACACCTTCTCGATCTCGCTGTTCTGTGTGCTGTCCATGGGCTTTACCGCCATCGCCATGCTGCTATGCGAGTACGCCGGCCTGGTCGCGCCGCACCGTCAGAAGGGTGCCGCCAACGCCAAGCGCATGTTGCTCACCAACCTGCTCGTGGCGGTGCTGTGCCTGGGCGGCGTGACCGCGCATGTCACGCTCATCGACTACTACAACACCCTCGGCATCACCGTCTACACCTGGCGCCCGCTCGAAAGCTACTGGCGCGAGGGCTACCTGCCTGCCTTTATTAGCGCGGCACAGTCCATCAAGCCGCCCAAACCCGCCGACTATTCTGTCGATGACGCCAAGGCCACGCTCAAAAAGTACGCCAAAGCCTACGACAAGTCCGACGCGGCCAAGAGCGACGAGCGCGCCGCCGCCCAGGAGCAGTTCGACAGCGAGAAGCCCACGGTCATCGCCATCATGAACGAGACGTTCTCGGACCTGTCGATCTACCAGAACATGCGCGCCGGCTACGAAGGTCCGCAGTACTTTAAGAACCTGTCCAACTGCCTCAGCCGCGGAAAGCTCTACGTGAGCGCCTACGGCGGCGGCACGGCCAATACCGAGTTTGAGTTTATGACCGGCAACTCCATGGCCAACCTGGGCTCGGGCGTGTACCCCTACACCATCTACAACATGGAAACGACTGGGAACCTGGCAGAGCAGTTCAAATCGCTCGGCTATTCCACCACGGCCATGCACCCCAACCACGCGACCAACTGGAACCGCGAGAACGTCTACAAGGACTTTGGCTTTGACCAGTTCCTGTCCATCAACGATTTCCAAGGCGCCGATACCCTGCGCGGCATGGTGACCGACCAGGCAACCTACGACAAGATTCTCGAGCTGCTCGACCAGAACGCCGATCCGCAGTTTATCTTCGATGTGACCATGCAGAACCACTCGGGCTACGACACGGGTCTGCTGCCGGTCGACAAGCAGATGCACCTGAACATCGACACGACCGACCTGGACGCTAAGACCGTCGAGGACGGCACGCTCTCCGATGTCGACGAGTATGTCTCGTGCATCGAGCAGTCCGATCAGGCGCTGCGCTACTTCCTCAACGCCTTGAGCAAGCTCGACCGCAAGGTGGTCGTGGTGTTCTGGGGGGACCACCAGCCGTTCTTCCCGTCCAAGTTCAATGACAAGTGGTTTACCGGCGAGGACGATGCCACCCACCAGGAGCGTTTGTGGCAGACCGACTACATCATTTGGGCCAACTACGACGTTGCCGGCTGCGACCAGACGAGTGAGACCGACGACCTGTCCACCAACTACCTGTCCACCCAGCTCATGCAGCTGATTGGCGCCCCGCTTACCGACTACCAGAAGGCGCACATGACGCTGCGCGAGTCGCTGCCCGCCATCAACTCCGTGGGCTACGAGGACGCCAGCCTGCGCTGGGCGCTCTCCTCCAACGTCACCGGCGATGACGCCGTTGCCGCCGCTGCCACCAAGGCGCGCGAGGATTACGCCAAGATGCAGTACTACGAGATGTTCCGCGACGGCAAGAACGTGTATACGGAGCACTTCCAGACCGAGGCCAACGAGACCGACCCTAACCTGGCGCCGGGTACGACCAAGATTAAGTAGCTGCTAGCTGCTGAGCCACAACTGAAACGTCTGTCCAGGCGGAGGCATATAAGGTTCCCTGCTCGGACAGTCCTGCGCAAGACGAAGGCCACATTAAGTGGCCTTCTTTGCGTGCGGAACTCGCGATGAACCTTATATGCCTCCGCCCGGACAGACGCCTTGTTGTTGAAGCGCGGCTTGTCATAGGGGTATCCGCTGAACATATATAAGTCGAAGGCCACGTCTTGTGGCCTTTTTTGCATCCGGAAACTGTGTCCCAGAATTCATGTCCGGAGCGGGATGCGGTTT
>CABQHT010000143.1 GCA_902464035.1 uncultured Collinsella sp.
CGGGCGTGGCCCACATCTCGACGGAGTCGCGCGAGACATAGATGGGCAGGTCGCCGATGATCAGGATGTCGCGCTCGTTGGCATAGGCCTTGAGACGGCTCCACTGGCGATCAAAGAAGTACTGCGTCATCTGGTGGTAGAGCATACGCTCGGGATGGGCGGCGCAGACCTTGGCAGATGCTTCGCCGCGGGTGCGCAGTTCTGCGGGCCACTCCCAAAATGCCTTGAGACCGCACTCCTCCTTGACGGTCATGAACTCGCAGTAGGGGACGAGCCAGTCCTCGTTGGCCTGGACAAAGTCGTTAAAATCGGCTGGTTTGTCGGCAGCAAAGCGCTCGGCGGCGCGGTCGAGAATCTGACGGCGGCCGCCAAAGATGGCGCCGTAGTCGACATTGCTGGGATCGGAGCCCAAGTACACGCCATCGATGTCACACTGCTCCAGATATCCTGCCTCGATAAGCTCGGCAAAGTCGATGAAGTTGGGATTTCCCGCACGGGCCGAGAACGACTGGTAGGGCGAGTCGCCATAGCTGGTCGTCGTAAGGGGCAGAATCTGCCAGTAATGTTGTTTGCACGAGGCGAGAAAATCGACGAAGTCGTAGGCATTCCAGCCAAAGCCGCCGATTCCGTATGGTCCGGGCAGAGATGAGACGGGCATGAGGACGCCGCTTGCACGCTCCATGAATGCGCTCACCAACCTTCTTGTTGTGGGGTCGGCCTGCCGATGGATATGCAGTCCGCCTCCGATGTTCTGATTCGATACGCCTATTGTAAAACATGTTGTTTAAACATGTACAGGTAAGATAAAAAAGTTGGAAGTATTTCGGTGAATGGTTACGCGTCATGAAAAAGCCCCGACCTCACAACGTGAGATCGGGGCAAGAACGGTATGTAGGTTTTTGCTACTCGGCGTCGGCGAAGCCGTTGGGGTTGTGGCTCTGCCAATTCCAGCTGTCACGGCACATATCCGCGATGTCGTACTGGGCCTTCCAACCCATCATGCGCTCGGCCTTGGAGGCGTCGCACCAGTTGGCGGCGATGTCGCCGGCACGGCGCTCGCGGATCACATAGGGCAGCTCCTTGCCGCAGGCCTTGGAGAAGGCGGCGACGACCTCGAGTACCGAGGTGCCGGTGCCGGTGCCCAGGTTAAAGATCTCGACGCC
Source organism: uncultured Collinsella sp. (assembly GCA_902464035.1). Taxonomy (GTDB): domain Bacteria; phylum Actinomycetota; class Coriobacteriia; order Coriobacteriales; family Coriobacteriaceae; genus Collinsella. The sequence goes on from CABQHT010000143.1 coordinate 1,164, forward strand.
GGTCTTGCCGTTCATCCAGTTGAGGGCGGCCACGTGACCAGATGCCAGGTCGCACACGTGGATGTAGTCGCGCACGCCGGTGCCGTCGGGGGTGGGGTAATCGTTGCCAAAGACCTGAACGGCCTCGAGCTTACCGACGGCGACCTGGGCGACGTAAGGCACCAGGTTGTTGGGGATACCCTTGGGGTCCTCGCCAATCAGGCCCGATGGATGGGCGCCGATGGGATTGAAGTAACGGAGCAGCACGACGTCCCACTCGGGGTCGGCGGTGTGGACGTCCATAAGGATCTGCTCAATCATCCACTTGGTCCAACCATAGGGGTTGGTTGCGGGCTTCTTGGGGTCCTCTTCGGTGACGGGCGGGTTGTCCGGATCGCCGTAGACGGTCGAGGAGCTCGAGAAGATGATGGACTTGCAGCCGTGGTTGCGCATGACATCGATGAGCACCAGGGTGTTCTCGATGTTGTTGTGATAGTACTCGACGGGCTTGCTCACCGACTCGCCGACGGCCTTAAAGCCGGCGAAGTGGATGACGCGGTCGATCTGGTGGGTATCGAAGATCTTGTTCATCGCATCGCGGTCGAGCACGTTGGCCTCGTAGAAGGTGAGGTTCTTAGCGGCCTCGTCGCCCACGATGGTCTTGACGCGGTCGATGGAGACGGCGCTGGAGTTGGAGAGGTCATCGACGACGACGACCTGGTAGCCGCCCTCGAGCAGCTGAACGACGGTGTGCGAGCCGATAAAGCCGGCGCCGCCGGTAACGAGGACGCAGGTGTCTTTGGGGTCGAGTGCTTTGGACATGTAGTCTCCTATCGAATCAGGAACACTTCT
>CABQHT010000144.1 GCA_902464035.1 uncultured Collinsella sp.
GGCAACAAAAAAGCCGCCCGAAGGCGGCTATCTTGTGCAATGGAGCCAGCGACCGGGCTCGAACCGGTGACCCCCGCTTTACGAGAGCGGTGCTCTACCAACTGAGCTACGCTGGCGGCCATGTGGTGACGCAACTGAGGCGTCAACGGCTGTCTATGATACGGGACATCGCAAATCCGCGCAAGTGTTCTGACGGCTTTTCTCACTTTAAATGCACTAATATTGGAGACGCGATGTCTTGCTCTTATGGGCCTCGAACAGAATGGGGCAGCGATGGCTCAACCTAAGATTTTCCTTACGCGAATCGATGACCGCTTTATCTATGGGCAGGATGTCGAGCTGTGGAACGAGGCTGTGGGCAGCAATCTCGTCCTGATCGTTAACGACGAGATTGCGGCGGATTCGCGCAAGTGGGCACCCATGAGGGTGGCGGCGCCCGATGGCGTATGGACGCGTTTCTTCTCGGTGCAAAGGTCGATTAACGTTATTCATTCGGCAACACCGCGCCAATGGATCCTGATCATGGTAGCGTCGCCTGCGGACGCACTGGCGCTGGTTAAGGGCGGCGTGCCTATCACCAAGATCAGCATAGGTCACATGCAGGCAGGGGAGGGCAGGCGCTCCGTAACGCCCGCAGTCGCCGTAGACGACGAGGACGTCGCCGCTCTCAAAGAGCTGCAAGAACTCGTCACAGAACTAGAAATCCGCTATCTCCCCAGCTCCGATCCCGACCCCATCGACAATCTGTACAACTGATCCCTTGGGGACGGAGGAAAACGGATCATTTTGCCCTCGCGAGGGATGCGCGCGATGCTGCCTGTCAAAAACTATGCCCGTTTACTACGTTTTATCGGCTATCGCCGAGCATGTCGAATTTGAGAAAAACAAAACCGCAGGTAGACGGCTTGCTAATTATAGAAGAAACGGCGCATGGTCGAGCATCCTCGACCAAACGTAGTAAATGGGCATAGTTTTGATATGCCACTCATACAGTGACAGCGAAATTGAGCCCTAGGGACGAAAAAGCGCCCGTCGGCGGTGGTGCCGGCGGGCGCTGCTGTGCGATATGTCGCGTTGCGGTGGCTTAGTGCCTCATGAAGTGATACTCGATCACATTGCTGTAGGGGTGACCCGGGCCCACGATGCCCTGGGGGAACAGCACATGGTGCGGCGTGTCGGGATACATCTCGGCCTCGAGGGCAAAGCCGGCGCCCCAACCATAGTTGGCGTCGTCCTTGGCATGCTCGTCGCCCAGCCAGTTTCCGGTGTAAAGCTGTACGCCCGGGGCGGTGGTGTAGTAATCCATCTCGCGACCGGTCCACATCTCCTCAACATGCAGGGCGCGGCGCAGGTTGCGGCCGTACTGGTAGCCGCCGATGCACAGGCAGTGATCGTAGCCACGGGCCTGCTTAATCTGCGGATCGTCGGCTTCCATACCGGGTGCGACGGGACGCAGCTCACGGAAGTCGAACGGCGTGCCCTCGACCGGAGCGATCTCGCCGGTGGGGATGTTCTGGTCGTCGATGGGCAGGTAGTGAGCAGCGTTGGCCACAAAGAAGTGCTCACAGTCCATACCGGCGTTGTGGCCGGCAAGGTTAAAGTACGTGTGGTTGGTCATGGACACGTAGGTGGCGCGGTCGCTCTCGCAGCTATACTCGATACGGAAGCGGCCCGTCGGCGTTACGGTAAACACGGCCGTAAACGTGCGGTTGCCGGGAAGTCCCAGCTCGCCGTCCTCGAGTGAAGTGGTCATGCGCACGGCATTGTGGGCCTCGTCGAGCTCAACGTCCCACACGCGCTTGTGCAGGCCGTGCTCAAGATCGCTGTGCAGGTTGTTGGCGCCCTCGTTGGCCGGCATGTGCCAGTCCGTGCCATCGATGGTGATCGTGGCGCCTGCGGTGCGGTTGGCCACGGGGCCGATAGTCGCGCCAAAGCAGGCGGGGTTGTCAAAGTAATCCTCGAGCTTATCGAAGCCCAGCACCACATCGCG
>CABQHT010000145.1 GCA_902464035.1 uncultured Collinsella sp.
GTGGAAGCGCGCATCTTGGCAACGAGCTCGTAGGGGGCCTCCCATGAATCGACCTGAGAGGTATCAATCTCGAGCGTGTGCTCGTCGAGAACATCGATCGTAGCGCCCATGCCCTTGAGCACCTTGCCCATCACGTGGACATCGGAAATATCGGGCACGTTCTGCAGCGTCGTCTTGCCCGGCGCCAGAAGCGTTGCCGCCATGAGTTTGAGCGCGGAGTTCTTGGCGCCCGAGACGGGCACGGAGCCTCCGATGGCGTGGCCACCCTCAACGCGGATAATATCCAAGGTCTACCCTTTCAAAAAGCATGCCCGGGGTGGCTGGGCCATCCCGGGCATGATGTGTTCGCAAATGGTCGAACGCTAAATCGTTTGACTATTGGGCAAGCTTGAGCTTACACCATGCGATTTCATTATAGAGGTAGGCGCGGCGTGCATCATCCTCCGACAAATTACCCAGCTTCTCTTCAAAACCTTGAATATCAGCTTTAAGCTTGTCGGCATCGACGGTCGCCAAATCGCAAGCGCGCTCGGCGAGAACGGTCACGACATCGTCCGCAACCTGGGCATAGCCGCCGGCCACGGCAAACGTGTGGTCGACAGTGCCCATGGCCTTATCGGAAACGCGAACGTAACCGCGGTCGATCGTGCAGATCTCGCTGGAGTGAGCAGGCAGGACGCCAAACTCGCCATCCGTGGACGGAATCGACACAAACGCAGCGTCGCCCTCATAGGCGCAGCTCACGGGGCACACGATGCGGATACGCATAACCTACTTCTCCCCCATCTTGCGGGCGCGCTCGCGCACGTCCTCAATCGTGGAAGCATAGCGGAAAGCCTGCTCGGGCAGGTCATCGGCCTTGCCGTCGACAATCTCGGCGAAAGAGCGGACGGTATCCTCGACGCGGACGTAGACACCGGGGTTACCGGTGAACTTCTCGGCGACGTGGAAGGACTGCGAGAGGAACTGCTGAATCTTACGAGCACGGTTGACCGTAAGGCGCTGCTCCTCGGACAGCTCGTCCATACCCAGAATGGCGATGATGTCCTGAAGGTCGGAGTACTCCTGCAGGAGCTCCTGGACCTTAACGGCAACACGGTAGTGCTCCTCGCCAACGATCGAGGGATCGAGGGCGTCGGAGGAAGACGCGAGCGGGTCGATGGCCGGGAACAGGCCGAGCGACGAAATGCTACGCGAAAGAACCGTGGTGGCGTCGAGGTGCGTAAACGTCGTGGCAGGCGCCGGGTCGGTCAGGTCGTCTGCGGGGACGTAGACAGCCTGGACGGAGGTAATAGAGCCCGTCTTGGTCGAGGTAATGCGCTCCTGGAGGTCGCCCATCTCGGTTGCCAGCGTGGGCTGGTAACCAACGGCGGACGGCATACGGCCCAGCAGTGCGGAAACCTCGGAACCTGCCTGGGAGAAGCGGAAGATGTTGTCGATGAACAGCAGAACGTCCTGGCCGCGATCGCGGAAGTACTCAGCGGTGGTAAGGCCGGCCAGACCGATGCGCAGACGCGCTCCGGGCGGCTCGTTCATCTGACCATAGACCAAGCAGGTCTTGTCGATAACGCCAGACTCGCTCATCTCGAGGAACAGGTCGGTGCCCTCACGGGTACGCTCGCCGACGCCGGTGAACACCGAGGTGCCGCCGTGCTCCTGGGCGAGGTTGTTGATGAGCTCCTGAATCAGAACGGTCTTGCCGACGCCGGCGCCGCCGAACAGGCCGGTCTTGCCGCCACGGATGTAGGGCTCGAGCAGGTCGACGGCCTTGATGCCGGTCTCGAAGATCTCGGTCTTGGTGGTGAGCTCGTCAAAGCGGGGCGCTGCATGGTGGATGGGGTAGAACTCCTCCACCTCGGGCATGGGCTTGCCGTCGACGGGCTTGCCCATGACGTTCCAAATTCGGCCGAGCGTCTTGGGGCCAACGGGCATCTTCATGGGCTCACCGGTATCGGTGG
>CABQHT010000146.1 GCA_902464035.1 uncultured Collinsella sp.
AGCTCGCAGCCCTTCGTGAGCGGATCCTCGTCGCGAAACGTCTCCCAGGCAAAGTCGAGCGCCTCGCGCACGACCTCGGTCATATCCCCGATACGCAGCGTTACCAAAACGGCGCGCGAGGCCCCCGCCCCACGCGCCGCGCGAATCACTGTATCGAGTATGCCGTTGACAATGCCAACCTCGTGCATACCGATTTACTCCTCGTCGTCCTCGTCGTCCGAGAACAGGTCCAGACGGCTCACGAACAGGCCCTCCTTGCCCTCGCGCGCGGTGATGACCACACGGGCGACGGCGAGCGAGATCTCATAGAGCGAGAGCAGGGCGCCGTACATAAGGCCCAGGGTGACGGGCGAGCCGTCGGGCGTGATCACGGCCGAAGCCACGAGCAGGCCCACGTACACATAGCGCCAAGCGCTGCGGAAGGCGGCGTAGGACACGATGTGGAAAACGGACAAGTAGAAGATGATGAGCGGCAGCTCAAACGCCACGCCAAAGCCGATCATAAAGAGCAACTCCATGTTGACGTAGTTCTCCAGGTCGGGCAGCGCGGTGGCGACGGCCGAGGTCTCGCCGATGAGCCACTCAAAGCCGGCCGGAATGATGATGAAGTAGCAGAAGATGGCGCCCAGGAAGAAGAGCAGCGTCGATGCGAGCACCGTGGGCACGACCCATTTGCGCTCGTTGGGACGCAGCGCCGGCAGGAAAAATGCCAGAATCTGCCAGATGATCATGGGCGTGCACATGACCACGGCCATCTTGATGGCAAGCGAGAAGCGCAGGCCAAAGCCGCCGAGCGTGGTGGTGATGTAGAACTTACCGTCCGGCACAAAGGAGCGGATGGGATCTTCCAAGATATCGAGCACCACGGGCGTGGCGAAGTACAACACGATAGCGGCGGCAAACACCGACACGACCACGATGGTCAAGCGGCGACGGAGCTCTCCCAGGTGATCGAAGAGCGGCATTCGCGCAGGTCCGATAGGCATTACTCATCGCCTCCCTTCGGGGCGTCGGCGGCAGCGGCTGCGTCCTCGGCCTCGAGCTCGCGAGCGAGCTGGTCGACGACGGCTTTGCGCTTGCGGGGACGACGGGCGTAGAGGTCAGCCGTCGTGGGCTCTGCCGGCTCGGGCTCCGGCTCTGCAGCAGGCTCGGGCTCGACGGCAGCATCAGCAGCAGCGGCAGGCTCTGCACCCTCGGCCTCCTCAGCAGCGCCTTCGCCCTCGGTGGCACCCTCGCTCGCAGCCTTCTCGGCGGCAAGGCGGGCACGGCGCTCGGCAAAGGTCTCCTTCTTTGCGGGCGCAGCCGTCTCGACGGCATCCTCGTCCGCATCGGAATCGTCATCGACGGCAGCCTTCTTCGGCTTGACCGGAGCCGAAGCAGCCTCGCTTACCGGATCGATGATCTCGGACTGAACAACGGCCGTCATCTTTTCCTGCGTCTCGCGGAACTGACGGATGGCACGGCCGATCGTACGGCCCATCTGCGGGAGCTTATCCGGGCCAAACAGCAAAAAGCCGAAGACCACGATGATTGCCAGCTCACCCTCTCCAATACCAAACACACATACCTCCAAGGCTCGATGTGAGTCGAGCCCGCACCGCGCCATTCGGCCGGAACTCGTCTATTCATTCGGTCAAGTATAGCGCCCAGACGCCAAAACGTCCGAGCGCATCACAAACATATGCCAAACGGCACGCCCTTTTGGGGGCAAAGATTATGCAGCGGTGATCGAAATCTCCTGGTCGACACCCAACAGCTGAACCACGCGCATCACCGGGGGCTGCACATTCGTGCAGCTAAAGCGCTTGCCGTGGTCAACCGCGTGGTGCGCGGCACCCACGAGCACGCCAATGCCCGTCGAATCGATGTAGCTCACCTGGGCAAAATCGAGCTCAACGGCCTC
>CABQHT010000147.1 GCA_902464035.1 uncultured Collinsella sp.
TGTCCTCGGAGGCGTAGACGCTCCACCAACCGGTCATGCAGAAGATGTTGATGATACCGGCGATGCCGTTGAACACGTTATTCCAACCGGCCAGCTGCGTGGCGCCCTCGGAGGTGACCCAGGTGGACTCGCCCAGGACAAAGAAGTGATAGGCGCTCTCGAAGTCGGACACGACGGCGATCATGATGTTGATGGCCACGATCACAAACGGCCACGCGCGGAACCAATGCGCCTTGCCGATCTTGCCCCACTGGTACTTAATGGCGATGAAGCCCCAGCAACCGGCAAGCGCCGCGTATGCCTTGGCGTAGTGGAACCAGCTGTTCTGGTACACATGGGTGGGGTTGGCGAGCGCCCACTCGGCACCCTGCGAAACGCCGACGGCGATGGCGACGCAGTAGATGGTCATGGCCAGCGGAGCTACGCCAAAGATGATGGCCGCGCCCAGCTTGGTGCGGCGGCCGACCTCGTTGAGCACGATCAGGCCGATAAAGACCATCGCCCAGCCGACCCAGTGGATAAGGGTATCGCTACCCCAAACATCGAACAGCATGCTGCTCTCCTTTCACACGCCCGCGGCCCCTCTTCCGATCGCGGGCAGTTTGGCCAAATGTCGTCAGTTCCTGGGTTTGCGCTCGGGATACTTGGCGGTATAGCCCTCGATGTGGAGTGTCGAGGCGATGATTTCCTTGACTGTCTCGTCGGGCACATCGGGGTGCGTGCGGATATACATCAACAGTCCCATGATGAGGGTGTAGAACGTCTCGTAGACATGGTCGATGCGCAGGTCGTGATGGGCGACAAAGTCCACCACGGTGGTGTCGCAGATATACTGCGCTACGCGCTGGACCACGTTGTGCAAAAAGCCGCCGTAGAGCGCGCCGCTGCTGGAGGTCAGGGTACTCGGCAGCTCGTGGCCGCTGGCGACCAGACGCTTAAAGAGCGGGGCGACGGTGTCGAGTGCGCCCTCGATGTCGCCAACCGTGCGGCTGGCATTCCACTGCTCGAGCTCGGTAATGAAGCCGTCGATCGCCTCGTCCATAACAGCGGTGACGGCGGCGTCCATATCGGCAAAGTAGTGGTAGAACAGCGAGCGCGTGCAGCCGGCGCGTTTGGTCACGGCCGATACCGATAGGTGGGACACGCCCAGCTCGGAACTCACGGCGCGCACGGCGGCTAGGATCTCGCGACGGCGTTCGTCACCTGTCAGGCGCTTTGCCGCGCTGTCGGGCGCGGGGACGGCGTCGGCCACAGAGATGTTCGCTGTGTTATCGCTCATGCGTTTGCCGCCTTTCATCCTCTTTTGCCTGACCGTTCGCCTAACAGTCTTGAATATTGTTGACGGTTCGTCAATACTATTTTTGACACAATGTCAACAATGGCGGGTGAGCGGCATGGAGGCGTGCTCGACCTGCAAAAAAAGAGGGGTGCTGCGGTCTCGCCGGGCTGCGGCAAGAGAAGGGACGACCATGATTCTCAACGGACCGGGAATTAGCTATACCGAGCCCGACATCGGTGCGGAGTTCGTGCCGCCACTGCCGGAGCATCCGCGCGAGGCCATCGTCAAGCTGTGCGAGCACTGCACCAACCGCCTGCTTCACCGCGATGAGCTGCTGGGCTACGAGTACTGGTCGTTTGCCGAGGCCGCAACCGATGAGCAGGCCGAAGTGCTCTGCAAGATGAAGATGCGCCGTCCCTACACGCTGCCCGAGATGGTCAAGCTCACCGGCATGCCCGAGGCCGATATCGAGAAGATGCTCGACGACATGAGCTACACGGGCCTGCTCGAGTACAACTGGGAAAACCCCGAGCGCGCCAAGCAGTGGGTGCTGCCCATGCTGGTGCCGGGTTCTGCCGAGTTCCTCAACATGCGCGTGAGCCAGCTCGAGGAGCA
>CABQHT010000148.1 GCA_902464035.1 uncultured Collinsella sp.
GCGGTGGAGATGGCCGAAAGGTCGCCCGGCTGGATGGGCATGGATTTAAACGTGATGACGAAAAACTCGGCAATGCCCAGGACAAAGAGGGCAAAGGCCAGGACCGCGGGAGCTGCGCCGTGGCGCTGGAACAGGAAGAACAGGCCGGCCATGAGCGCGGTGATGATGGCCCACTCGAGCAGGATGCACAGGGGGTAGACCCAGGTAAAGTCGTGGTTGGACGAGACCTCCATGCCCAGCAGCGCAAAGACACCGGCGAGCAGCAGGCACAGCACGGCGGCGACGAGCGGTTTGCCCACAAAGGCGCCGCGCAGGCGGGCGAGCTTGCCCGTGGGGGCGGGGGTGTCGGTCGAGGCGAACGCAAAGACGCGCGGTGCGATGCGATCGCGGGCGATGCTCGCCCAGGCGCAGCCGGTGAGAATGGCGTTGGTCAGGATGAGCATCACAAAGGCGAGCGGCTCGTTTTGAGCGACGAGGCCCACGGCGCCCCAAATAGTCAAAAAGACCTGGAACAGGCCGAAGGCGACGCTCCATCCAAGAGCGCTCTTGGCGACGGCGCCCGATTGCGCGCGAATGGCCTTGGCCTCGCGCAAGACAAGGTAGACGGTCGCCACAAGACCGACGAGCGAGATGGCGGCAGCGAACATGCTGAGACTCCTCACAAACTAAAACGTACGAAAGCGGGGGTTTACCCGATTGTTACCAAGATATGCGCAGCATTTGAGGGCTGCGCACAACAACCAGCCATAATAACGCGCGGGTGTGGCGGTGTTGCGCAATGGAGTGTCGACCTGCGCGATAATGGACGGGAATTACACGGAAACGTAAAGGCTTCTTAAAGAATTGGCGAGGATGAGGCGATGAACGAGCAGGTTTGCAAGACGGATGTCGAGTGCTGCGATGGAACTGCGGGCGTGGACGCCGGCGGCTATCCGGTCGAGACTACGGGCAACGCGGTGCTGGACATTTTGGAGCGCCGTTCTTCCACGCGTGCCTTCGCGCGCGATGATGACGAGCTCCCCGTGGCGGTGACCGACGAGCAGCGGGCGGCGATTCTGCATGCGGCGAGTCGCGCGCCGTCGGCAGGCGCCATGATGATGTATTCCATCGTGAGCATTCGCGAGCAGGCTACGCTGGATCGTCTGGCCGACCTGTGCGATCACCAGCCCATGATCGCCAAGGCGCCCTGGGCACTTATATTTGTGGTCGATTATGCCAAGTGGATCGATCTGTTTGAGCACGTGGGCTGCTTTGAGCCCGAGTTTGTCGAGCGCACGGGCAAGGCGCCCCGCCGCGCGCCGGGTTTGGGCGACTTTGCCATCGCGGCCCAGGACGCCGTGATCGCCGCGCAAAACGCCGTGGTTGCCGCCGAGGCCCTGGGGCTGGGGAGCTGCTACATCGGCGACATCGTCGAGAACGCCGAGGAGGTTGCCGCGCTGCTCGATCTGCCGCCCTATACCATGCCGCTATCGATGCTCATCATCGGCACGCCTCGCAAAGAGCGCCCGGCGATTGCGCACCCCGTGGTGAACCTGGTGCACGAGGAGCGTTACTGCCGCGCCGACGCCGCGACCATGGATGCGCAGGTGGCCGAGATGGACGCGATGTTCCGTCCGCATGCTCGCGAGCTGGGGGAGCGCGTGGTGGATATCTACACCCGCAAGCACACGAGTCCCTTTATGGCCGAGATGAGCCGATCCATGGAGTGGTGGTTCAAAAACTGGCTCGGAAAATAACGAACGTGACAAAGGGACAGTCCCTTTGTCACGTTCCATATCGCGCGATGGCATAAAGGCCGTATAAATGTTTATCTAGCTGGGAAAACAGTGCATTAAAACATGGGCCGATTGCCTATAATCCCTTCGAACATTAAAGTTGGGAGGAAACCGGCTTA
>CABQHT010000149.1 GCA_902464035.1 uncultured Collinsella sp.
CATGCGCACCGTACCCTGGCTGCGCGAAAGCGGTTGCAGGTCGGCATCGTCGCGACGGGCGACCATATCCGAGAACAGCATCTGACGCTGCAGGTTGTCGACAAAGCTACGGCCGTCGCCCATCAGCTCCCACAGCGAACGAAGCCACGACGAAGGAGTCTTATAGTCGACGCCCAGCGAGGCGCCAGCCACCGCCGCATCGTGACGGCACAGATCGAGCTCGGCAAACGTAGGTGCCAGCAATACGGCGCGCCCATGGCGAGCAACCAGGTCGGCAAGCAGCGTCGCCTCGGCATCGCTCAGGTCCGCGCCGGCATTGGTGGTATAGATTCGAACAGGCATGGTCCTCCACTCAAACCGTTCGCAATATTCAATGCTTCCATCCTACCCGCCCGCGCGGACAACATGGCCCCACACCAAAAAACCGCCCCCGGAGGGACGGTTCTGTGCAATTCGTTTTTGCCGCTGGCCTACTCGCCATCCTCCAGCTTGATGAGGATCTTGCGATAGCCGCCGTACTCGCCGTTGAGCGCCTTGGACACACGGCTCACCGTGGTGGACGAAGCACCGGTGCGCGCCTGAACCTCGACATAGGGCTCACCCTCGTCCAGATAACGCGCGACCTGCAAGCGCTGGGAAAGATCGCAGATCTCGCGCGGCGTGCAGATATCGGTCAAAAACGCTTGAATATCCTTCTCGTCGTCCAAAAGACTAAATGCGTGGACCAGCTGCTTGACATCAGGCTTGTCAAACATGTTCTCGATATTCATCGATCACCGCCAAACCCGCCAAAAGGCATCGAAGTTGATACTGACATCGGGCATCGTTCGCCCGTAATATGCAATAAAACAATGCATGGGGCATTTGCCCGTAGCAGTGTAGCACACCACCAAACTAAAGCGACAAGACTCTCTGCCAGCGGCACGTTTTTCAGGACGAACGCCGTTTTGAAACCAAACGCGCACGTAAGCTCCACGAATATCTGAGACAATGGGCGCCCAAACAAAGCAACACACTGTCTGCGCAGAAAGGGATCGCACCATGCGCTTTATGCTTAACTGGCTCTTCACTTCGATCGCCATCGCGATCGCCACGTTTCTCGTCCCCGGCATCCAGCCCTTCGGTTTTGCCGAAGCCTGGGTCTGCTTTGCCTTTGTGGGGCTGTTCCTGAACATCGTCGACTCGCTCGTCAAACCGTTCCTGACGGTCATTTCGCTGCCGCTCACCATTATCACGCTGGGCATCTTCCAGCTCGTGGTCAACAGCTTTATGCTCGAGCTCGCCAGCTACCTGTCGGTCAACCTGCTGGGTGCAGGCATCTCCATTGCGAGCTTTGGCTCGGCTTTTATGGGCAGCATCCTGGTGTCCATCATGCGCAGCATCCTCGACGGCGTCGCCGAGGGCTAAAACGGCCATTCCGGCCGCGCCCGTCTCAACAGCCCAAAACGAAGGCCGCCCATCGCAAAAAAATGGGCGGCCTTCTTATTTGCCAAGTCTCAAAGGGCGAGAGAATCTGCCATTTCCACCCTGTCCCCACATGGCAGGCGTGGGTTAGATCACGTAATCGTAGCCCTCGTTGGGCGCGACAAGTTGGTCGAGCGTCACGCCGTCGAGGTAATCGTTGATGAGCTTGTCCAGGTTCTTCCACACGTCGAGCGTGGGGCACTCATCAGATCGCGAGCAACCCTTGCAGTCGCCATCCAGGCAGGCGACCGGCGCCAGACTGCCCTCGGTCAGGCGCAAGATCTCGCCCACCGTGTACTGCTCGGGCGGGCGCGTGAGCACATAGCCGCCGCCCTTGCCGCGCATGCCCGAGAGCATATTGGCGCGCACGAGCGTAGCCAGAATATTCTCGAGGTACTTCTCCGA
>CABQHT010000150.1 GCA_902464035.1 uncultured Collinsella sp.
CATGGCCGTGGGCATCGTCGGCGCGTTCTTCGGCGTGCTGGCGTAAGGGCCCGGCCTATTATCTGCCCCCAAGGGAAACGGCGACCCATTGCGGTCGCCGTTTTTTATTACCGAAAGCTAGCCGGAGGTGCTTCGTGATTCGATCTGACAATCCACCCGATAATGGCTTGAGCGGGGCGATGTGTCTATTTGGCACGGCGCTCTTGTGGAGCTTTATCGGCATCCTCGTTCACGCCAATTCGCAGTCAGCTCTTTTGATCGGTGCCGTTACGGCAATATTTATGGCGCTCTTTATTCTGCTCGTCGGCAGGCCTGTCCTCCGCGTCAGCCGTCTTATTGTTCTTGTGGCCGTCTGCAACTTCGTGACGGGCACCACGTTTAACTTTGCCAACCAGCTCACGACGGTCGGCAACGCAATCGTCCTGCAGTACACCTCGATGATTTTCGTTATCGTGTATCAATCGCTCGCAACTCATACGTTGCCCTCACCTGCGAAGATTGCCTCCGTGGTGGTTGCTTTTACGGGTATGGGACTTTTCTTTTTAGGTGATTTGAGTGCCGAGGGCATGCTCGGCAACCTGCTTGCCGTCATTTCGGGCGCCACCTTTGGGCTTTGTTTCTTTTTGAACTCTCGCCCCGATGCGTCGCCCATGGTGTCCTCGCTCATCTCCTGCGGTATCTCGATGCTGCCGATCGTCTATTTTGCCGGTGCCCTAGACTCCGTGAGACCATTTGAGTGGGGGCTCATGCTGGTGCATGGCCTTTTTTGCAGCGGTCTTGCGAGCGTGCTGTATGCCAAAGGGATTGCGCGCACTAACGCGTTTGCGGCCAACTTGGTCTGCATGAGCGAGGTCGTGCTCGCTCCCTGCTGGTCGGCGCTCCTCTTTGGCGAGGTCTTTCGCTGGAACGAGTTTTTGGGCGCGGCGATTATCGTTTTGGTGATTGTAGCCAACTTGGCATCCGATGCCTTTGGCGATGGCTTTCTGGTGGCGCTTGTCCGCCATCGAAACAAAGAGCGTGCCTGATGGGATACGTCTGCCGTTTACGGTAAAAAACACCCCGCTGAGCGAGTGGTATTAAATAGTAAGAACCTGCATACCTATAATTGGTATCAAATCATTTGTACCTGGCATGGGTGTTAGCAGCACACCAGGTACGCTTCGAGCCGTGTAATCGAACTCCCGGAATTGATATCAACAACGCGCGCGACGGGAGTGACGACGGTTCGAGATTCCTTATTGGGAGGAACTATGCTTGTTCAAGCAATCCTCGTCGGCTTAGTCGGAGCGTTTGGATGCCTCGACTACCAGCTCGGCACCCTCTACGCGTTCCGCCCCATCGTCCTGTGCCCGCTCGTGGGCCTGGTGCTGGGGGACCTGCAGACTGGCCTCGCGATTGGCGCGAGCCTGGAGCTGCTGTTCATGGGCTCGATCTCCATCGGCGCCTACGTACCGCCTAACGAAACCGTAGGCGGCGTGCTCGCCTGCGCGTTTGCCATTCAGCTCGGTCAGGGTACCGAGACGGCTATCGCGCTCGCCATGCCCATCGCCGTCCTTTCGCTGACGATCGGCAACATCACCAATGCCCTGTTCCCCGTGTTTGTCGACATGGCAGACAAGTTTGCCCTTAAAGGGAACCTCAAGGGCATCTATGCCGTTCATTGGGGAATTGGAATCTGGGGTTGCGTTGAGTACTTCCTGCTGTGTGGCGGCGCCTTCTATCTGGGTTCCGACGCCATCCAGGGCCTGCTCGACTTCATCCCGCCCTTCATCATCGACGGCTTCGGCGTTGCCGCCAACATCCTGCCTGCCATGGGCTTCGCCATGCT
>CABQHT010000151.1 GCA_902464035.1 uncultured Collinsella sp.
CGCGAGCTCGCGCAGATGCTCAAGGGCGGCGTCATCATGGACGTCACCACGCCCGAGCAGGCACGCATCGCCGAGGAGGCGGGCGCCTGCGCCGTCATGGCGCTCGAGCGCATCCCGGCCGACATCCGCGCCGCAGGCGGCGTCTCGCGCATGAGCGACCCCAAGATGATCAAGGGCATCCAGGAGGCCGTCTCCATCCCCGTTATGGCCAAGTGTCGCATCGGTCACATTGTCGAGGCGCAGGTCCTGCAGGCCATCGAGATCGATTACATCGATGAGTCCGAGGTCCTCTCCCCCGCCGATGATGTCTATCACATCGACAAGACCCAGTTTGACGTGCCGTTTGTCTGCGGCGCCCGCGATCTGGGCGAGGCGTTGCGCCGTGTTGCTGAGGGCGCCACGATGATTCGCACCAAGGGCGAGCCGGGCACGGGCGACGTCGTTCAGGCCGTGCGCCATATGCGCAAGATCCAAAAGCAGATCCGCGACGTTGTTGCTCTGCGCGACGACGAGCTCTTTGAGGCAGCCAAGCAGCTGCAGGTTCCGGTCGAGCTGGTGCGCGAGGTCCATGCCACGGGCAAGCTCCCCGTCGTAAACTTTGCCGCCGGCGGAGTCGCGACCCCCGCCGACGCCGCGCTGATGATGCAGCTGGGCGCCGAGGGCGTCTTTGTTGGCTCGGGCATCTTTAAGAGCGGCGACCCCGCCAAGCGCGCCGCCGCCATCGTCAAGGCCGTGGCAAACTTCACCGACGCCAAGCTCATCGCCGAGCTTTCGGAGGACCTGGGCGAGGCTATGGTGGGCATCAACGCCGACGAGATCGAGATTATCATGGAAGAGCGCGGGCGCTAGTCCAGCAGAAAGGATCGCACATGAGCGATTATGCACACCAAACGGTTGCCGTGCTGGCGGTCCAAGGCGCTTTTGCCGAGCATGAGGCAAGGCTATCTGAGCTGGGCGCACGCTGTATTGAGCTGAGGCAGGCGGCTGATTTGAAGCAGAACTTTGACCGTCTGGTACTTCCCGGCGGCGAGTCTACCGTTCAAGGGAAACTGCTTGATGAGTTGGGCATGCTCGAGGAGCTTCGTACCCGTATCGCTGAAGGCATGCCCGTCCTGGGCACCTGCGCCGGCCTGATTCTGCTGGCTCACGACCTTGCCGCTCATGACGATAAGGGCACGCCGCGTTTGGCAACCATGGATGTGCTCGTTGAGCGCAATGCCTATGGCAGACAGCTCGGCAGTTTTCGCACCAAGGGACAGGTAGACGGCATCGACGGTGAAGTGCCGCTGACATTTATCCGCGCGCCCCGCATCGTCGAGGTCCACGGCGACGCCAAGGCCTTGGCAGAGGTCGATGGCCGCATCGTCGCCGCCCGCCAGGGCAACCAGCTCGGCGTAACCTTCCACCCCGAACTCGATGAAGACACCCGCCTCCACGAACTGTTCCTACAAATGTAGGTAGAACAAAAACGAGAGTGGATAATCTCCCACTTTGAGCTTGAATGCAGACTCAAACCGGGAGATTATCCACTCTCATGCTATGTAGTCGTTGGGGACGTTCTTAAACGACTAGTCAAACAAGAACGTCCCCAACGACCATATTGCGATAGACGACCACGTTTGTCCAGATAAAACCGACCAAATAAACCTGTCCCCTTTTGGTAGGTTTGGATCAAGGCAACGCCGATGCCTTGGTACCGACAGCGAAAACCCGCCAGAGCGAGCAAGGTGCCTTGAAAC
>CABQHT010000152.1 GCA_902464035.1 uncultured Collinsella sp.
GCTGAGCTTTAAGACCCATCGGATTCCGGCGTCGGCGCAGAAGGTGCTCGACAGCTTTCATGGGCATGGGATTGCGTGCGTGATCGCCACGGGTCGCCCGACCTATCAGATGCCCGATTGGCTGTTCGATCTTGGTTGGGATGCGTACATCACGCTTTCGGGTCAGCACTGCTTTGATGCCAAGGGCGTTTACCGTAGCTGCCCGATTGACCCGGACGACGTTGCGGTGATTGTGGACCAGGTGGCGCAGGGGCGCTATGACTCGCTGTGCATGCAGGGCGAGAACTCGTTTGTGAACCGCCTGTCCGAGCGCGTGGTGACGGCCGGCAACAACGCGGGGATCGTCTACCACGAGGAGCCGTTTGAGCACGCCTTTGAAGCGCCGGTCTACCAGTTTTGCGCCTTTGTGGATCCTGCCGACGAGCATATCGTGACCGATGCGGTGTCGCATTCGCTCACTACGCGCTGGTGCGACCTGTTCTGCGACATTATTCCCGCTAACGGCGGCAAGGACCTGGGCGTGGCAGCGACGCTGGAGCGCCTGGGTGTCGACGCGAGCGAGGCGATCGCCTTTGGCGACGGCGAGAACGACCTGTCGATGTTCTCGGCCGTGGGCACAAGTGTGGCCATGGGCAACGCGCAGGATACCGTGAAGGCCGCAGCGACCTACGTGACGACCGCCGTAGACGACGACGGCATCTACAACGCCGCGAAGCACTTTGGCCTCGTGTAGCTGCGACCCGGCACTTGGGGACGCTCCTTATCTGCCGGCAGCTGGGGACACTCCTTGCGGGGCGTTCCCATTTTGTTTTCATCTCGCACGTTTTGTGAAACGCGGCTAACTTTTTGGTCAATGCAGTAAGACATGGTCAACTTTTGCGGTAAAGTAAGCCAAGGAAAGTATCCAAAGGCTAACTAGCAATCATCGCGAAAGGCGGCCCATGGCCCTACGTGAATCCGGAGAAGACTATCTCGAATCGATCTACGTCCTATCGGAACGTCAGGGCACCGTGCGCTCGATCGACGTTGCCGAATACTTGGGCGTAACCAAAGCAAGCGTCTCTAAAGCCATGGCGGCCTTGGAGAGCACCGGCTACGTGGAGATGGGCAAACGCGACGTGCATCTGACGGAACGCGGTCTTGAGGTTGCCCGTCAAATGTGGGAGCGCCACTGTTTTTTTGTGGGTCTGTTGGAGGATGCAGGTGTTTCGGCCGAGGTGGCGTCGCAAGAGGGCTGCCACATGGAGCATTGCCTGAGCGAGGAAAGCTTCGAGAAGCTAAGGGCGATGTTGGGCCGGGACGAGGTGACGGATCCAGCGACGGAAGCCTAACTGTCCCACAGTAACGCGGAGTTCGCGCAAAGCGCGAACCAGCGAAAGGGGATAGAGGGCCCAAACAATAACGCGCCCACTTCATCCCAAAGTCAACAAATCAACTCGCAGCGCCCCTTCAGCAGAACCGCCCTCGCATCCCAGAGAGGCGCGCCTCCCGCGCCGGAACGGCGCGGGACAGCGATCGGGACCAGAGGCCCTCTCAGCCAAGTCCATTTCAGACAAGGAACCCCGCCAGCAAGCGATGCCAAGAACCTCCAGCAGCGTCACCGCAGGCCGGGGCCGGGTTTGGTTTTGAAAACACTCCGCAGACCGGTG
>CABQHT010000153.1 GCA_902464035.1 uncultured Collinsella sp.
CGCATGTCTACGCAGCGTAGGTTGTCGAGCCTGGCCTTCAAATGGATACTGACTGTCGAACCGGTTCACTCCATTTCTTCAATTTGATTGGACAGCCCATGAACCAGACACGGCAAACCAATGCCTCCCATACTTTTTTGGCAGCGCATGCCATCAAGCAGCTGCGCGAAGAGCGCGGCCTCACCCAGCGCGCCCTGGCGGAAAGCCTTGGCGTGACCGATAAAGCCGTCAGCAAGTGGGAATCCGGCCGCGGCCTTCCCGACATTTCCCTCGTTGAGCCTTTGGCCCAGAGACTCGGCATAAGCGTGGCTGAGCTTTTGGCTGGTGATATTCGGGCCAACGCCAACCGTGCAGGCAATATGCTCAAAGGCGTCTTTTACGTTTGCCCTATCTGCGGAAACGTTGTGCACGCGCTCGGAGAAGGCAGCTTTAGCTGCTGTGGCTCCACGATGTTTCCC
This sequence comes from uncultured Collinsella sp., assembly GCA_902464035.1. GTDB lineage: Bacteria > Actinomycetota > Coriobacteriia > Coriobacteriales > Coriobacteriaceae > Collinsella. The sequence goes on from CABQHT010000153.1 coordinate 459, forward strand.
CAGGAGGCCGAAGAGCCGGACGCGGACCACGCCTTTTCCATCGAGCGCATCGAGGACGATTGGTACGTCACGCTCGATCATCCCATGACCAAGGATCACTACATTAGCTTTGTGGCATATGCGACTATGGACGGCATCTGCTTTAAGAAGCTCTATCCAGAGCAATCGGTGCAGCCGCGCTTCCATATTACCGGGCGCGGCAGGATATATCTTTACTGCAACCAACACGGACTCTTTACGTCGCTGACGCCTCGCAAATAACGGCTGTCTATCCGCCCTCCTCATGCGTTCCCAGGGGACCCAAATGAGCGTGGATAATCTCCCGTTTATGGGCCGCATGCAGGCTCAAAGTGGGAGATTATCCACGCTCGTTATCTGAGTGTCCAAAAATCCACGCTCGTCGCTACTTGAGTCCGGGCAGGCGGGTGTAGGGGAACGAGCGCTCTAAGAACTCGGAGCAGCGGGCGTAATCTTTGGCAAAGTAGCTGCTATAGAGCGAATCGAGTACGTATTGCACGGCGATATGGCTGGCGAATTGCGTGATGCGGTGCGTCATGCTCTCGTGGTCGCTTACCGTGAGATAGGCGGCAAAGCCGGGGTGAATGCGGGCACAGTACGGCGTGCCGATGACGATGACCGGGACATGTCGACTGCTAAGGATCGGCAAGATCTCCTTGAGGTTGGGGGCAAGGCCGCTGTAGGAGATGATGATTGCCACATGGTCGGGACCCGAGGCGAGCGCCGTGCGCACCTGCGCCTCGACGCTGTCGTGGCACGTCGCGCTTTTGCCGGCGGAAAGCAGGCGATCGCGGAACATTCCCGCTGGATACAGGTTATGCGAGCCCGTGTAGATGTCCACGGTGCCGGCGCGCATGATGAGCTTGGCGGCGTGGTCGAGCTGTGCAGGGTCGAGCAGCTCCTGCGTTTCGGCCAAGGTGGTCTGGTAGAGCCCCTCCATGCGCTCCATCACCTGCGCAGGGGTGGAGGTGGCATCGAAGGGAAAGTTGATGTCCACGTCGCGCCGGTTGCCCGCCTCGGTCGCCTGGCGGATGAGCTCGACCTTGAGGTCTTTGAATCCCTTGAGGCCGAGCTTTTTGCAAAAGCGGTGCACGCTCGCGACCGAAACGTTGGCGCACGCGGCAAATTCCTTAATGGAAAGCCCGCG
>CABQHT010000154.1 GCA_902464035.1 uncultured Collinsella sp.
CCGTCGACCAGGCGCTGCAGGTCGCCGAATTCCTCGGCCCTAAACGATCCGTACTCCATAGTGCCTCCTTGGGCGCCCCACGCCGCCATGCGCGGCGATTCGTAATTCATTGCGATGAACTTAATCTATCACGGCTTCATACCGTTGCGGCGGTGGCGGTCTATACTTAGACGAACTGCAACGTACCGCTTCGCGAAAGGTCGCACCCATGCAGACGATCTACCAGAAGATGGAAACCACCGAACTCGATGCCGTCATCGAGGCGCTCAAAGTCGAGGTCGCCGAGGTCAAGGCCAAGGGCCTGGCGCTCGACATGGCCCGCGGCAAGCCGTCGCCCTCCCAGGTGGACATCTCGCGCCCCATGCTCGATATCCTCAACGCCGACGCCGATCTGCACGACGGCAACGTCGACTGCTCCAACTACGGCTGCTTTGAGGGTATTCCCTCGGCACGCAAGTTGGCAGGGGAGTTCCTGGGCTGCCCCGCCGAGCAGACGCTCGTGCTGGGTTCGTCGAGCCTTTTGATCGAGCACGATATCGCCGGCATGTTCTGGCGCTGCGGCTCGTGCGGTAGCGAGCCCTGGGACGCCTACGAGGCCGCGCACGACGGCAAGAAGGTCAAGTTCCTGTGCCCCGTTCCCGGCTACGACCGCCACTTTGGCATCACCGCCGATCTGGGTATCGAGAATGTCCCCGTTGCGATGACCGACAACGGCCCCGACATGGACGAGGTCGAGCGCCTGGTTGCTGCCGACGACTCCATCAAGGGTATCTGGTGCGTGCCCAAGTATTCCAACCCCACGGGCATCACCTTTAGCGAGGACACCGTGCGTCGCCTGGTCGAGATGCCCACGGCCGCGCCCGATTTCCGCATCTTCTGGGACAACGCCTACTGCGTGCACGACCTGTACGACGAGACCGACGAGCTCGCAAACATCTTTGACCTCGCTCGCGCGGCGGGCACCGAGGATCGCGTGGTGGCCTTTGCCTCGACGTCCAAGATTACCTTCCCGGGTGCCGGCATCGGCTTTATCGGTGCGAGCCCCGCGGTTATCGCGGAGTTCTCCAAGCGCCTGAAGGCCGGCCTCATCAGCGCCGACAAGCTCAACCAGCTGCGTCACGTGCGCTTCCTTCCCACCATCGAGGCGGTCAAGGAGCACATGAAAAAGCACGCCGAGTTCCTACGTCCGCGCTTTGAGGCCGTCGAGCGCAAGCTCACCGAGGGCCTGGGCGACACGGGCTGCGCCACCTGGACGCATCCCCGCGGCGGCTACTTTGTGAGCTTCGATGGTCCCGACGGCTCGGCTCAAAAGGTCGCTGCGCTCTGCGCCGACTTGGGCGTCAAGCTCACGCCGGCCGGTGCTACCTGGCCCTATGGCAAGGACCCGCGCGACACCAACATCCGCATCGCGCCGAGCTATCCCACGGTCGAGGACCTGGAGGCCGCGCTCGATGTGCTGGTGCTGGCCGTTAAGCTTGTCGCTGCCGAGCTCGCGCGTGCCGAGCGCGCCTAACGCG